>NZ_JBBAXE010000008.1:0-216710 GCF_059800965.1 Acinetobacter sp. LT1 | reverse complement strand
TTTCTTCTTGGTCTACGTGCCATAAAATACTCCATATATTGATGTTTATAACATCATTTGGGGAGCAAAATATCACTTATAAGTGTTGTTCAAATTTCCTGATCCACCTCTCTTTGTGGGTGTGGTTTTAAACCTCAATTTAGGCCAACTAAAATGTATTCAGGAAATGAAAATAAGAATGAATCTGATTTTTCACTAATTTATATAGATTGGATGGAAACAGCACAGACATATAAAAGAGTAGGACAAACCGAGATTACTGAAATAAACAATATAAAAGTAGCTGACAAAGTACCCTTTGCGGGTAGCAAATATATGCTTCAGGTATTACCAGGAGAGCAAAACGTTTCTATTTTTCTATTTTTTATTAAAGAGTATATAGGTATGGATATGTATAAAACAGAAAGTGTAACTTTAAAATTACCCCCATTTAATACACAACCTAATAAAATTTATGTTTTATGTCCTCAAAAATCTAACAATTTAAACTTTAAAGTGAAAATATATCCATATACTCGTCAAGAAATCTTGGAAAAGAAAGGGATGACTGATTTTATTGTACGTCCGTGTAGAACAATGGATAAATTTTCCATTCAATAATCATTTAGTTTCAATTTTCAGATGAATCTTTTACTAAAAGTAGGCCCAACTCCCGTCGGGCCTTTCCCCCATCAAACCCGACTTAGAAAATAATCGATCAAATATTCCCTTTCATCAGTACTATTCGCTCCTAAAAGCTGAACCATCGCGCCATCAATCACAAACAAAAACATGTGTGCATCTTCAACTTTAGCAGTCGCTTTTATAGTTAAAAGCAGTTTATGAATTTCTTTAATGAACCAGTTTCGATAGTCAATAACGAGTTTATAAGCTGCTGGATAGATCTTTTCAATTTCAAAAATGGCTTTAAATGGCAACCGATAAAAGCTATCTAAGTTCGCATGTAAAAGGTAAATTTTCTTGAGTTTATCGAATGTCATGAGTTCACGATAGGAGTGAATAATTGAAAATACCTCATGTTTTAATGCATCTATTTGAAAAGTTAAGCTCATCTGAATGAGCCTTTCTTTGGAGTGAAAGTAGTTATAAAAAGTAGCTTTGGGAATTTTGGCCTCGCTAACAATTCGATCGATCCCAATGTAAAACCCATGTTGAGTAAATAAATCTTTTACCGCGTGGAGCACGCCTAATGCTCTAAATGATGCTTCTAAATTTGGCATTTTTATACCGTTTAAAATAATTTCTTGTTGTAAATAACAGAGATAGAAATGCCGTCACTCTTAAATTGAGCGCTAAAAACAGGCATGCAAAAGCCGCACAAAAAGGTGTGCTCGCCTATCTCAGGTTTTATTGTTGCTATGATTTTTTAGTCGTAATGACCTATGGCTTAAAACCTAGAGTCGGTTAAACCGTTTTAAAGACCAGTTGGGTATAGAGTCAAAGATTTTGGCGAAGGTTGCCAATGAGAGAGATGAAATAGTACGCATAGCGGCGGACTCCTTGTTTTTTAAAAAGAAATCCTACCAATCACTGCTAAATGATGGTGGCAGGACGAAAGAGGGTTAGCAGACTGGAAAACAAAGAAACCAGCACACCCGAAGGTGTCCCCCTTCCGCCCTACCGTAGAGAAAAAGGGGGCGAACGAGTTCACGACATACAAAACTAAGTTTTGCATATCGGCTTTGTTTTAAAACAGGGTCTGCTAAAACCCACTGGCAATGTGGCCAGCAGGCAAAGGATAATCCGCGTGTTTTGGAGTGTCAATGTAAGGTTGAATAGAAATTGGTTAAATAATTATTGTTGTTTATTCAATTAGATATTTAAGCTAAAAAGACCTTCAATTTAAATTTAACGATGTCATGATAATAAAAATATAGGATAGTGAATTATGATTGAGTTCATCATTTAAATGAGTAATTAATAATGATAATAAAGGGACCTCCCACCAGTTCAGAAGAATACCAATTTATCTTTCAATGGCTTGATGAACGGTCCAATTATTCTATTGGGGCGATGGCCTTTCTCGCTCAAACACAAGCTACCAATGCAGAGTGGCAACTCTTGCGGTTGTATAACTCACAAAACGCCGAGGAGCTTTTAGGAGTCGCGGTCATCGTTGCTGGGGGCACCTGTTTTTGGGTTCCGTCAGAGGCCTCTTCATCTGGGGCATTACTCTGTACATCAATTTTAGAGCTTCAGCCGCGTCGGATTGTAACCACCGCCATCGGGCGAGACTTATTACATGTCGAGATAAAACAAAAAGGGCGCATTTTACGAGAATATGATCAATGGATCATGGTTTGCTCAGGCCAATTTTCTGAAGCTCAAGGCCGCTTGGCTGAACTCTCGGACATTGCCCGTCTTGATGAATATCAACATCAATACAATAAAGAGCGATCCGTAAATGAAACACCTGACTGGGCATCTCTAATTCAACAACAAAAAATTATTGTGCTTGAAGCAGATCAACAAATCGTTTCTATTGTGCGTTTAGGCATAGAAACCGATCGTCTGGTTTCTATTGGCGGCACATATACTTTCCCTACTTATCGCCGAAAAGGTTTTGCCGAACGCATCTTAAAATTTGCAGTTAATCGGATTGTTGCAACTGGTCGGATTGCCCACTTAATTGTTGACGTTGATAACATCCCAGCGGTTAGTCTTTATCGGCAAATGGGCTTCGAATGTGTAGAGTCTTCTTACATTGCTTACCCAGAGTATTTATAAAAAATCATTCATTTTCAAAACTGCTTAAATGAACAGATTGAACACTCTATAAATAAAAGCTACAGTAAATAAAGTTTGAATTTTATAACTTTAAATAAATTAATAAGGCACGCAGGCAAAAACATGGAAACCATACATGATTTTTATCGCCGCTTTTCTTTAACCAGAGATAGCGATTACTCGGTTCCATCCACTTCGTTTGGTCATTTTAACGTGTTCCAACGCGATGCCTGCTCGTTCCTCACACCTTATAGCCGCCGTGATTATTATAAAATTTCACTGGTTTTAGGCACAGGTGAACTTCACTACGCCAACCGCTGGATACGAGTCGACCGCCCTGCTTTACTGTTTTCAAACCCAATGGTTCCCTATGCATGGGAAATTAATTCGCCTGAACAGGCAGGCTGGTTTTGTCTATTTACCGAAGAGTTTGTAAACCAAGAGTCGCGACAAAGCTTTTTAAAAGACTCACCACTGTTTAAAGTCGACGGCGACCCGCTATATTTTTTAAACGACCAACAGGTTGAAGAAATTTCATTTATTTTCAAA
Source organism: Acinetobacter sp. LT1 (assembly GCF_059800965.1). Taxonomy (NCBI): domain Bacteria; kingdom Pseudomonadati; phylum Pseudomonadota; class Gammaproteobacteria; order Moraxellales; family Moraxellaceae; genus Acinetobacter; species Acinetobacter sp. LT1. The sequence goes on along the minus strand of NZ_JBBAXE010000008.1, from coordinate 213,434 downwards.
AAGATGATGAATGAAATAAATTCAGACTATATTCATAAATACAACGTTTTAAGAAACTATTTGCACCTGATTGTGCATGAAGCCATGAAAATGCAACCGACCCAACAGTTTGAAAAACATAGTAATGCTGCGGTTCGGATTTGCCACTTATTCTTTGAATTATTAGAACGTCAGTTCCCCATCGACTCGCCTCATTTTCAGCTTAAACTCAAAACGGCAAATGATTATGCCTATGGCCTGTCTGTGCATGTGAACCATTTAAACCGAGCTGTAAAAGAAGCCACAGGCAAAACCACCTCTGAACATATTAGCTCGCGCATTACGCAAGAAGCGAAAGCACTATTGCAACACACCAGTTGGAATATTTCCGAAATTGCCTATAGCTTAGGTTTTGAATATTCAGCGTATTTCACCAACTTCTTTAAGAAAAATACCGGATTTTCACCTAAAAAATTCCGCGAAGACTGTGTGGCCTAAAAAAAGATTGTTTGAATTTTATAATTATTGGTTTGAATGTTATACGTCAGTTTGAGCCAAAGCATTTTATAGTTTTTCTACTCAAGTGATTTTGCAAAAAGAGTGTGAAAAATGAAATATAGAACTTTAGGACAAACAGGCGAAAAAGTATCAGCACTTGGTTTAGGTTGCATGGGAATGAGCTTTGCCTATGGTGCCTCAGACGACACACAAAGCATTGCAACTCTAGAAAAGGCCTTAGACCTCGGCATTAACTTTTGGGACACCGCCGACATGTACGGCAACGGCGCAAACGAAGTTTTACTCTCAAAAGTTTTAGAAAAACATCGCGACAAAGTGTTCCTAGCGACCAAATTTGGCTTTCGTTATAAAGAAGATAACCTTAACCCACAAAACTCTTTAGAGTCTTATATCGACGGTTCTCCAGAGTGGATTAAAGTTGCGGTCGAAAACAGTTTAAGACGCTTAAATACAGACGTGATTGATTTGTATTATGCGCACCGCATAGACCCAAATGTTCCAGTTGAAGACACCATTGGCGCAATGGCTGACTTGGTCAAACAAGGTAAAGTTCGTTACCTAGGACTCAGTGAAGCGTCGGCTGAAACCATTCGTAAAGCACATGCGATTCATCCGATTGCAGCGGTTCAACATGAATATTCACTACTTACCCGTGAGTTTGAGCAAACCCATTTGCAAACCATTCGCGAGTTAGGCATTAGCCTTGTGCCATATTCACCGCTATCGCGTGGTTTAATCACCAATACGCTTGATGTGGGTAGCCTAGACGAAAACGATTTCCGTCGCCAATTACCACGCTATCAAGGCGATAACTGGAAAAATAACCAAAGCTTAGCACAAGCATTTAGCGAATTTGCCCAAAGCAAAAATGCGACAGCTGCTCAACTGGCTTTGGCTTGGATTTTGGCGCAAGGTGACGACATTATTCCAATTCCAGGTACGCGTAAAATCGAACGACTTGTGGAAAATGCGGGTGCTGTAGATCTTCATTTAACAGCGGCAGATTTGGCAGAAATTGAAGCGATTATTGCGAGATATCCAAATATGGGCGCACGCTATAACGCTCAGCAACTCGCAGCGGTGAATCACTAAAATATAAGCCATAAAAAAGTCCGACTCAGTGTCGGACTTTTTAGTTTAGTCTTTGTTATAAGTGCCTTGCTGGCGCCCACCTTCCCAAATTGCGTCTAAGGACTTGTCAGAAATCGTTAGACTTTCAGGGAAAATACTTAAATCCTTTTTAAATTTAGAGTCTGGTTTTAAACCAATACAGTCTCCATTTTTCCACCATGTACCTTCGGCATATTGGTCTAAAGCACCCACAGCAAGCATCCATTTAAACTTGCCGTCTGGTTGAAGTAAAAGTTCTGAACCCACTTCCATCACACCATTTAAATAATAGTGCCCACTCCAAGCCTCGTCAGCTTTTTGGAATTTCACTTCTTTGCATGTGCTAATTGGCTCTGCATAAATTTGAGCAGAAAAAATAACCGTTGAAAGAAGAAGTAGAGGCGCAAATATATTTTTCATTATTGTGTTCCTATATGTTTAATCTTATTTTCCAGACTCAACTTTTAAATAAGTGCCATCCGCATAAACGTTATGTCCAAAGCCACAGCCCGAGTTGCCCTCGTTTTGTTTAACTTGAATGTAATTGCCTAATTTTGCATTGGTTTTAAAATTGAGTTGAATGCGGCAGTCTTCGTCTTTATAAAGAATTTGCTTGGCATTGGTCGGCATTTTAGTATCGAACTGCCCCATGTTTGGGCCATAAATTAAGCTTCTGAGGCCCATATAAACACCCGAATAGCCAATCGCATATTGGCCCTGTTTGCGACTTACCGTAATGTGATCCCATTCACCAAAACCCGAGTAACGCACATATTCACCTGATAGGTCATTGGACGCTTTAGGGGCTCGCAACTGCTTAAGGTTAAATTGACTAGATTTTGATTTTTCATCGAGCATAAACCATGCTCTCGCCCAAAGTGGCTGACCTAATTTAGCATAGGCTAAGCCCACATTATTGTTGGCAACTTCAATATCACGGTCAGTAAATTTAACTGTGGTTTCATCTGCATTAGCTTTACAAAAAGCAGTCCAAGAGGCTTGGTTTTGGAAATTTTCGAGCGCCTTTTTATATTGTTTTTGGTCATAGAATTTCTTACCTAAGCTCGCGTATTGCTTCACTTTATTACAGCTTTGTTGTAGCTCTTGTTCATAAGAAAACTCTGCATGCGTGACCGCCAAAGCTGAAAGTGTAAGAACCGCGCAGCCTGTAATAATTGATTTAATCATTTTTAAAATTCTTTAATAATTAACTAATTATATAATATGAGCTGGCGCTCTAAATCACAATTATTTGAAACAAAAGTCTATAGAATGCTTTAGTCTTGAGTAAAATTTATTAAATCAATTCAAAATAAATCATTGAAAATATTAAGCGTTAATTGGTTATTTTTGTTGAATATTCATCCAAAAAATATTGTAGACTGCATGCGTAAAACTTAGGAAGAATTATAAGAGTGAATAATCTAATTATTGGAAGCCTATTTGCGCTTTGTGCAGCTGCACTCAATGCCTCTATTGGTGTAATTAGTAAATTACTCATGCACAGTGGTTTAAACCCACAAGACATTGCCTTTTTAAAAACCATTATCGCCTTTTTCTTTTTAAGTGCTTTTTTATTTAAAGTCCCTGTTAGCCAAAAGATTGCATACATTAGCAGCACGCCAAGTAAACTCAGCGTTTTTACTCAAATTGCCATCTGTGCTTTTTTAGGGATTTTCTCTTTATTCTTTTTCGAGACGATTGCCTATAACCACGGTGCTGCGGCCAATGTCGTGGTGGTACTCATGGCTTCGGCTGCCATCTCTGCCCTATTTTTTGGTCGGTTCATTTTAAAAGAAAGCATCTACATTCATTCGCTTATTGGAACACTATTAGCAGTTGCGGGGATTAGTATCATTTCTTGGAAAGGTGAAAATAGCCTTTTAATGCTGATCAACGCTTCTATTGCCGGTACAGGTTATGGCTTATTTTCAGTTTTAGTTAAAAAGTTCAAATTAAACGGCGGGCTGTTTCTGACTAAATATTTATTGCTGTTTGGTAGCGTTTATCTTGCGGTTCCGTTTTTAATTAATTTTCACAGCATTAATTTTAATAGTGATATTGTTTTAGGTTTGATTGGTTTAGCTGTGCTGCCGACCATACTCGGCTTTTTCTGTACCACTAAAGCATTGTCTTATATGAGTGCGGCCAAGGTGCAGGTGACCGAGCTTTCTGAACCGATTTTTGCAGCACTTATGGCTTGGGTTTTCATTCACGAACAGCCAACTTTATCGTTTTTATATGGCGCGATTTTTATTATTTCAGGCATTTTTTTAATGAACAGAGCGCCGAAATCAAACTAGCTGATTTCATTTATTTCGTTGGCGTGGTGACAAGCCACTTGCACCACACTGGCAAAATTAATTGCCATTTGCGAAGGGGCATGTTTCTTATAAGCAAGCCCTAAACCCACCGTAGGGACAGGCGCTTTCAAAGAGCGATAAGCCACGCCTTGTATTTGCAATTGTTTGGTCGATTCAGGAACCAAAGACACTCCTAAATTTGCAGACACCAACGATAAAATTGACACAATTTGCGGAGCATTTTGTCCAATTTTTGGTTCAAAACCACGCTCATGACAGGCTTGTTTAATCGCATCAAAAAGCCCTGCACTAATGGATGGTGGCGAGACAATAAAATCAAGCTCTCGGAGTGCCGTTAAATCAATTTCTGGTGATGCATCGTCGAGTTGAAAAGACTCAGAAGGTAAAGCCGCAATGAGTGGTTCTGCTAATAATTCTTGAAGAATGAGACTATCTGGAATGTTGCGTGGTGAGCGAATAATCGCGACATCTAAGCGGTCTTCAAGCAATAAATCGATGAGTAGTAAGGTGTTGGCTTCTTCAAGTTTTAAATTCACTTTCGGGTATTGCTGCTGGAAATAGCGAACACATTTAGGAATGAGAGGGTTCAGCATTGAAGTGCCAGTAAAACCTAATCGTAGTTGACCCACTTCGCCATTTGCCACTTGTTTAACTAAGCTTGCTGCATCTTCTACACGCTGTTGTACTGGCTGAATTGCATTTAAAAAGGCAAGCCCTGCTTCGGTCAGTTCCACCCCATGAGGTGATCGAATAAATAAATCTGCACCTAGCTCTTCTTCTAAGTCTCGTATTTGCATGCTTAAAGGCGGCTGGCTCATGTTTAAGCGTTGCGCAGCTTTGGTAAAGTTTTTTTCTTCTGCTACCGCTAAAAAGTAGCGTATATGTCTTAGTTCCATCGCTATATATAAAACATATCATGACCAATTGTTAAATATATTAGAAAAATACCTCTCAAATTGCTAATTTTAATTTATCGAACTTTCTCGATGCAGCATGCCTTTAGGCACTGCTCTTTTTCTGTCATGGTCATGATATGAACTCTTCATCTACACCCAGTACCTTAAACACTGAGGCAACGTCTGTTCTTTCCTGTGAGTGGATTCACAAAGGAACTAAAGCCTATAAACACGCAGGATTTGCTTTATTCCTCGTAGGTTTTGCTAGTTTCTCTCTGATTTATTGTGTACAGCCACTCTTACCTGCATTTAGCCAAAGCTTCCAGATTAGCCCTGCAAGTAGCTCTTTAGCACTGTCATTAACGACTGCCTTTTTAGCGATTTCAATTGTGCTATCGAGTGCTTTTTCACAAGCCCTTGGCCGTCGTGGTGTAATTTTTACATCAATGCTGTGTGCAGCAATTTTAAATATTGTCTCAATGTTTACCCCGAACTGGCACAGTTTGCTGATGGCACGCGCTTTAGAAGGTTTGCTGCTCGGTGGTGTTCCCGCAGTGACGATGGCTTGGATTGCCGAAGAAATTGCACCTGAGCACTTGGGTAAAACCATGGGTTTATATATTGCAGGTACGGCTTTTGGTGGCATGATGGGCCGTGTCGGCATGGGTATTTTGGTTGAATATTTTTCGTGGCGCACAGCCCTAGGCTTACTTGGGGCAATCTGTTTTATTTGCTCGATTGCCTTTTTAAAGCTACTTCCTGCTTCGCGTAATTTTGTGCAGAAAAAAGGGCTAAATTTAGATTTTCACATGCAAATGTGGCGTGCTCATTTAAGCAATACAAAATTATTACGCCTATTTGCGATTGGTTTCTTGCTGACTAGTGTTTTTGTGACTTTGTTTAACTATGCCACTTTCCGTTTAAGTGGAGCACCTTATTCACTCAGTCAGACACAAATTAGCCTTATTTTCTTGTCGTATAGCTTTGGCATGGTGTCTTCATCGTTGGCAGGTAGCTTAGCGGATCGCTTTGGTAAAAAAACCATGATGATGGGTGGTTTTGCCTTAATGATTGTAGGGAGCCTCATGACCCTACTCAGCTCGCTTTTCGGCATTATTATTGGTATTGCATTTATTACCACAGGTTTCTTTATTACACACTCACTTACCAGTAGTTCTGTAGGCGCTGAAAGCAAACAAGCTAAAGCACATGCTAGTTCGCTCTACTTACTTTTTTACTATATGGGTTCAAGTATTGTCGGCTCAGCGGGCGGTTGGTTCTGGTTACACGGTGGCTGGAGTGCCATTGTAGGTTTAACCGTGGTCTTGTCTTTAATTGGAATATTTTTAGTCATTTATACAAAACATGCGAAAGCGCATTAATGTGTTGAAACCCTAAATTTTTCAGGCTAAACCCAATGAGAATTTAAAAATGATATGAAAAAATTTAAATGCTCATTTTTTGGCTTGTAATTTTTTTAAGAAACTGTAAAATTCACTCCACGTTGCCGGCATAGCTCAGTTGGTAGAGCAACTGACTTGTAATCAGTAGGTCCACAGTTCGAATCCGTGTGCCGGCACCATCATTAAACCTCATGAATATTTGATTTATGGGGTTTTTTGTTGTCTGTAGATTTTACAATCTACCTTGTGACTCTATTGTCTTAGGTGGCAAAGAAATTCGTTAATAAGAAATGAAAAAAGCCCAACATCCTGTTGGGCTTTTTTCGTATTTCGTTACTAGGTACACTTCTTGTAATACCTCACGTCCTGATGCTTAAACTTATTATTGTTGTTTTACGTTTCGGAACTTCCTGTTCCTGATGAGTTCATCATAGGCAATTTATCACGTCATAAAAAGAGGTCAATTTCCCGAATATATGTACGAAAAAGCGTACATGGTTCTTTTAAATTTAAAACTTGATTTACTATCATTGAAATAAAAATATGAATTTATAAACAAATTCTGTTCGTCAATTAAATAAGAAAACGATATAATGAGTTTATTACTTTATTTCTAGAATAAATTTAAAAACAACAATGAACGAGATGTTTACTTTTCCATCAAATCTTTTTCAACCTTTAGTGACCATACTTACATGCCTTATTTTCATTGTAAGTAAAATGCCTCAGCTAAAATTTAGAAAAACCATATTATTTTTCGCCATTGTCAGCTTTACTTTAATCTGTACTTTGGCAATATTTGGCTTCTTTAATTAAGCCTTATTTCTTGCTCTTCTCTATCATTTTTTCAAAGTGTTTAAGGTTGGGGTTCAGTGTATCCCATGCATAGGCTTGGCTCACAAACACCTCTGCTCTAGGCTGATAGAGACTCGGGTCATCAAGCGTACCTGCACGTATTGAAATCATTTCAGGCGCAATTTCAGGTAAGCCAAAAAGCTGAGAACCACACGTCGGGCAAAACGCTCGTTTAATAGGTCGGCCAGAAGATCCCAAAGTCTCAAAATATTTAAGCTCACCACTTACTTTCAATTCAGACTGGTGAAAAAAAGCGATTGGTGCATATGCTGAACCTGTGGCCTTTTGGCAATCCCGACAGTGGCAATTAAAGCTATAACGTGGTTCTGCTTCACTTTGGTAGCTCACAGCTCCACATAAACACGATCCTTGATATTTGGCTGACATAGCTCATCCTATTTTTTTATTGCTGTGATTTGAATATAACGTACATATCCATTTTGGTAGAGTTGTTGGCATAACTTTGCAGTCATTTGAATTTTAAAATTTGCCAATCCTCGGCTTTGCTTTTGTCCTTGTTGATTTTGAATATATTGCGAAAAACCGAGTAACACTTGCTCAGATAAATCTTCAATTTGAATATCGACAAAACCTTGTTGTTCCAAGGTAGTTCTCAGCATTTTTTCATTTGGCACAGCATCCCAAGCGACATTTGCTGCTTTGAGTAAATAACGATGCTTTTGTTCTTGTAGAGCGGTCATGTTTTGACATGAATCGGCACGCATTAGATAGTGAAAACCTAATCGTCCTTTTGAATTTAAAACTGGAGCGATGGAATCTAGAAATGAATTTAAATTGCTGTGATAAGCGGCATCAATACACATCACCACATCGAAGCATTGTTTAAATTCAAATTGTTTTAAATTTAAAAATGAACCACAAAAAATCTGGCTTATTTCGGGAATAAGTTTTTGAATTTTATGAACACATTGGGCTTGTAAGTCAACTGCACTGAGGCTTTTAGGCTGATAATGCTGTAACCAGTGCAACAAACTTGCACCCTGTCCGCATCCTAAATCTAAGAGATAATCTTTTGAATTTAAATTGACAGCTTGTGCCAAATGGTCAGCCAATTGGCAACAAGCTTCACGGTAGTTTTGAGTGTTTTTCCAAAAACCCAAATTTGTCCAAGCAAGCTCTTGATCATCCCCTAAACTTGATGCATCAATTGCATATTTATGAGGAATAAATCGAGAGAGAGCTGCTCGAACTTTTGTTTTCACAATTTTAGTAGCCGAGTTCTGGGGCAACTTCCACCTTAGGTTTTAAGCCTACAAATGGTAAAGGTGCACCTAAAATTTCAGCAATATGCATGGCAGAAGTAACTGCTGACTCTAAAATTGGCAAGCCATCGCACGACCATGAACCACAGTAGAATACTTTACGGTTTGGGTCTAAATGACGTTGTTGCAATTCTTTGTTTAAAGCAACTGTTTGTGAGTCTACAACCGCACGCGTTAAAGTCACTTTTGAAATAACTTTTTTAGGGTCGATATCAACCACTGGACGCCAAGTCTGGAATACAGGATTTTTACCTACGAGTGTTGGTTCAACCGCATTCATCCAAACTGTAAATTGCTGACGCGTAAACTTACGGTCCATCATGTAGCTCAGCACTGACCAGTCCTTACGGCGTGGTGGCATAACGGTCGCATCGGTATGAATCACAAGATCACCTTGTTCAAAGCGGAATTGCTTAAGCAAGTTCATATCTTCTGCAAACTGTTCAGGGTTTAAAAACTCATCAATTTTAGACGTTGGCGTTGCAACAATTACTCGATCAAATAAGTTCTGTTCACCTTGGCTGTTTTCAACCAGTACTTTTTCGCCTTGTTGCTCAACTTTCTTAATTGCCGATCCGCTATGGATATCGATGCCTTTAATCAAGCTATCTACAAATGCTGGTGTGCCACCTTTCATGCGCAACAACATGTCGCCATCAGTTAAGTGACGTAAAAACTCAAGTAAGTTTTTTGCAGGCCAATCGCCAATTGTTTTTGGATTACACGTACAAATTGTATAAAGTACCGGCATGACCACACCATGCCAGAATACTTCCTCAATATCGTTCTGATTAATAAATTCAGCGAGGGTAATATCTTGATTTTTAGATTTGAAAAACTGGTGAATCGCAGTTTTTAATTGCAACATCCCTTTCACAAGACGCCAGCCATATTGCTGAATGCCTTTACGGTTATTAATAATCGGGAAATTACCAATACGGCTACGAGATGTCGTTAACCATGTTTCCGTACGATCTTCGAATAACCAGCTACATGACATATAAGTACGAACTGGGAAAGTTTTAATGCCTAAATGAGCAGCAAGGCTGAGTGTATTTTTCCATAAGTGAGGATTCATCACACGTAGCGGTGCATCAATAATTCCACCATCGAACTCAATGCTATGGCTATCCATTCCCCGGCCAGGAAGTGCTTCAAATATCGTGATCGTATGCCCTGCATCTTTCAGAATTCTTGCTGCCGCAAGCCCTGCCATTCCACTGCCAATAATTGCGATATTCAAAATGATGTCCCATTTTTCGAGAATTTTTTTGATTATCACTCATACCCCAAAAAAACACCGTATTAAAAACTACCAGATTTTTATTTTTTGCATCAATTTATATAGAAAATATTTAGCTGCTAAGCAGATCAAGTTTTTATATTTTTTTACAAAATCAGAGAAGCCGATAAAACCTTATATTTTTTGAAAATTTAAAAAAAATCTTTTAAATAAAATAAGATAATTTAACTATTTTTATATCATTTGTTTTACAAGAATCTTTTTTTAATATATTATTAAGTCATAATAATGAGAAGCAAATCACATAAAACAATGCCGCAACAACAATGAAAACCATCATAAAAACAGAATCTTTACAGCGAAAAAGCCCGCTATTCACACTTGATAGCGGGCTTTTTATTACTTTGTTTTTAGAGGTTATTCAAATGCAATTCGGCAATTTATGCTTCTTGCATGATTGAACCGAATTTTCCACGATTAAAATCATTAATCGCTTCCATAATCTCAGCTTTGGTATTCATGACGAATGGACCATAACCTTCGATTGGTTCATTGAGTGGTTGTCCAGTCAACACTAAGAATTTAGTGTCTTCTTCTGCATTTAAACTAAACTCAACACCCTCACGAGATAAAATCGCAACGGTTTTACCTTCCAGACGATTTGCATCATTAACCACAACCGCGCCATCTAATATTACAACAAGCGTGGTGTGACCTTCAGGTACATAGAGGGTATGTTTTTGGCCTTTAACCAATTTACCGTCCCATACATTTAATGGACTAAATGTAGTTGCAGCACCTTTTGCATCTGCATATTCACCTGCAATTACGCGCAAATGACTACCTTGTTCGTCTAGTGCAATGTCTGGAATATCTTTAGCTTCAATCGCTTGGTATTTTCCAGGCGTCATTTTTGAATGAGCAGGTAAATTTACCCACAATTGTACCATTTCAAACAGACCACCATGCTCTGCAAATTCAGGAGAATGGAACTCTTCATGCAACACGCCTGCACCCGCAGTCATCCATTGCACATCACCAGTTTTAATGGTTCCGCCGCCGCCGCTTGAATCTTTATGAGTTACTTCACCTTGGTAGGCGATGGTCACTGTCTCAAAGCCACGGTGAGGATGTGAACCTACACCTTGCTGTTCAGTTGTTGGCGAGAATGTATAAGGCGCTGCATAATCGAGTAGCAAAAATGGGCTTAGGGTTTGGCCTAAACGGTCATAAGAGAATAGGTTATATACAGGGAAACCATCACCCACCCAATGCATGTGGTTATTTTGATATGCACCAAGAAATTTCTTCATCTGATCTCTCCTATATATGTAGGATTTTCTTGAACTGGTATTGATTTTACGCCTCAATAATTGCAGTTTATAGATCAGGATTAGCAACACATTATTTCATCTATGAGACAATCATAGAATTTAATGTGCTCTTTTTAAGATCGTCCTATTTTTAAAATTCTTAATCCTATTTTTTAGACTTAATCACGACATAAAACTCAACTAGCATAATTTTAGGCAATAACGACCTACTCAATAATTTTTGATTATTTATTTTGATAACACGAGGACATAAAAAATGGCTCAAGATTACGTGCGTTTAGACAAGGATAATGCTGCGGTTCTTTTAGTTGACCATCAAGCAGGTTTACTTTCTTTAGTTCGAGATATCGACCCAGATAAATTTAAAAACAATGTATTAGCACTTGCTGATGCTGCTAAATATTTTAATTTACCAACTATTCTTACCACTAGTTTTGAAAACGGTCCAAATGGTCCTTTAGTTCCAGAATTAAAAGAACTTTTCCCAGATGCACCTTTTATTCCACGTCCTGGTCAAATTAACGCTTGGGACAATGAAGACTTCGTAAAAGCTGTCAAAGCGACAGGTAAAAAACAACTGATTATTGCAGGGGTAGTGACTGAGGTTTGTGTGGCATTCCCAGCTTTATCTGCACTCGCAGAAGGTTTTGAAGTGTTTGTGATTACAGATGCTTCTGGTACTTTCAACGAATTAACGCGTGATGCTGCTTGGGACCGTATGTCAAAAGCAGGTGCTCAGCTGATGACTTGGTTTGGTATGGCGTGTGAGTTACACCGCGACTGGCGTAATGATGTGGAAGGTCTAGGTGCACTCTTCTCAAATCATATTCCTGATTATCGCAACCTGATGACCAGCTATAGCTTTAATACCTCACAAAAATAAGTTCTATTGCCAAGATTAGAGTGCCTTAAGCGCTCTAATCTTAAATTTAAATGGATTGATCGGACATTGATAAGCTCTTTTGATGATTTTTATTATTTTTATTTGGTCGTAAAACACGGCGGTTTTAGTGCGGCTAGTGAAGCCGAAAATATTAGTAAATCTAAGCTCAGCCGACGCATTATTGACCTTGAAAATAAATTTAATGTCAGCCTGATTCAAAGAACAACCCGCCATTTTAAAGTGACCGATCTAGGCCAAGAGTTCTATGAAGAATGCTGCAAAGTCATTGCTCAAGTTGAATGTGCAGAAAACGTTTTGTTAAAGCAAAAAAGTGAACCTCAAGGGTTAGTAAAAGTAAGCTGCCCACCTTTAATGATGCATTTTCAAATTAGAAAAATTTTAAATCAGTTTTTAAAAACCTATCCAAAAGTTGAGATTGCTCTTGAGTTGACCAGCCGTCGGGTAGATATTTTGCATGATGATATCGATCTCGCGATTCGGACCAATTTTGAACCAAATGAAGATTCAAATTTAATTGTTCGTGATGTGATTAAAACCGATCACTGTCTAGTGGCTTCGCCTGAATTACTGCAAGGCCGTATTATTGAGCATTATTCAGAATTACAGGACTTTCCAAGTATTAGCTTAGGTACTCAAAAACAAAACCCTATTTGGCATTTATGCAATATTCGTAACGGCGAATCGGTTGATGTGCCTTATCAACCACGAATCAAAAGTAATGACTTGGCAGGTGTCTACTATGCTGTGATGGACGGTTTAGGCATTGCCGACCTTCCCTTTTTAACTGTTGAATCGGAAATTCGTAAAGGCACGCTTATTCATATTCTTCCTGACTGGAAGTCAAATATTGGTACGCTGCAATTGGTTTATGTTTCGAGAAAAGGCCAACGTCTTGTGGTTGAAAAACTCATTGAAACGCTGATTGATGAACTTAGGCGTTTACCCGAAAGCCATGAAGGATATCTGCCAACTTAAATAAAAACCGGTCATGAATGGGCATGACCGGTTTTTGTGAAACATCACATACAGCATAACTGCATGTTTTCGTTCAGAACAAAACGAACTGGCTTTGTTCCTTACTCAGATAAGTCTACGCAGAGGTATTTCATTTCGACATATTCTTCGATGCCGAATTTTGAACCTTCACGACCTAGACCTGACTGTTTTACGCCACCAAACGGAGCAACTTCATTTGAAATTGCGCCTGTGTTAATGCCGACCATACCGTACTCAAGTGCTTCACCCACTCGCCATTGACGAGCTGTGCTTTGAGTAAACAAATAAGCAGCTAAACCAAACTCGGTATCGTTCGCCATCGCTACTGCTTCATCTTCAGTTTTAAAGCGGAATAGTGGTGCAAGCGGACCAAAAGTTTCTTCTTTAGACACTTTCATGTCTTGCGTTACGCCAGTTAACACAGTCGGTTCGAAGAATGTACCGCCAAGTACCGAGCGTTGACCACCAATACGAATTGTCGCGCCTTTCTCAGTTGCATCTGCAATATGAGACTGAACTTTTGCAATCGCATCTTCATCAATTAAAGGCCCTTGAGTTGAACCTTCTTGACGGCCATCGCCAACTTTAAGCTTAGACACAGCTTCAACCAAACGCTCTGCCAATGCATCATAAATACCGTCTTGAACATAAATACGGTTCGCACATACACAGGTTTGACCGCTGTTACGATATTTACTTGCCATAATGCCCTGAACAGCTTGTTCAAGATTGGCGTCGTCAAATACCACAACTGGTGCATTACCACCGAGTTCAAGCGAAAGCTTTTTAATGGTTGGCGCACATTGTTGCATCAAGATACGGCCAACTTGAGTTGAACCTGTGAAGCTTAACTTACGAACAATATCGCTTTCGCATAGGGTTTTACCAACTTCAACCGCATCACCACTAATGTTAATTAAAACATCAGCTGGTAAGCCTGCTTGTAATGCCAATACTTCAAGCGCATAAGCGGTTAACGGCGTTTGTTCTGCTGGTTTAACCAACATTGAACAACCCGCAGCAATGGCGGGGCCTGCTTTACGCGTAATCATGGCAGCTGGGAAGTTCCACGGCGTAATTGCAGCTGTAACGCCAATCGCCTGTTTAATCACGAGCAAACGTTGGTTTGGCAAGGTTGGTGTTAAAACTTCACCATCAATACGGCGAGCTTGCTCCGCAAACCAGCGAATGAATGATGCTGCATAACCAATTTCACCACGTGCTTCTGCCAATGGCTTACCTTGCTCAGCAGTTAAGATTTGAGCCAGATTTTCTTTGTGCTCAAGCATGAGGTTGTACCATGCCAATAACACATCAGCACGCGCCAAGGCAGTTTGCTTTTTCCAAGCAGTTTGCGCTTTTGCTGAACGGTTAATTGCGGCTTCAACTCCTGCACGGTCATAGGTTTTTACCCATGCCAAAGTTTCACCTGTAGCAGCATCATTAACTTCGATATAGTCATTTGATGCAGGTGCTTCTAATGAAATATCAGGATGTTTTAATAAATACTGCAAATCATTTTGAATCATGCAGATTGCTCCATTGCTTTTGCACTACCTGCTTTGAGTGTCGCAAAACCTTGTTTCAAGATATCAAGGCCTTGACGGAATTGTTCAGCAGGAATGGTTAATGGATATAAGAAACGAATTACATTACCGTATTTACCACAAGTAAGAAGTAACAACCCGTTTTCCATTGCATAGTTTTGTACAACTTTTGCTTGCTCAGCTGTTTCAAGCTCTACCGCAACCATTGAACCCAATGCACGAATATCAGTTACGACGTCACCTGTTGCTTGTTGAATATCTTTAAGGGTAACAACTAATTCAGCACCTAGTTCATTTGCACGGTCACACAAGTTTTCTTCTTCAATCGCATCAATCACTGCGTGTGCAGCAGCAACTGCAATCGGGCTACCTGCGTATGTACCACCTAGTCCACCTGGGTTTGGTGCATCCATCACTTCTGCACGGCCCACAACACCTGAAATTGGGAAACCGCCGCCCAAGCTTTTCGCCATCGTAATTAAGTCTGCTTTAGTCTCGTAATAGTTCATTGCAAACAATTTACCAGTACGGGCAAAACCTGATTGCACTTCGTCAGCAACCAATAAAATGCCGTGCTTGTCGCAAATTGAGCGTAAACGTTTTAAGAACTCAGCTGGCACAACATTGAAACCGCCCTCACCTTGTACTGGCTCAAGCACAATTGCTGCAACATCATGCGGTGCAATATCTTCACTGAAAATATCTTCAACGCTTTCAATTGCCGCGTCTACTGAAATACCTTTAGCAGGCACTGGGTAACGTGCATGGAACACACCCGCTGGCATCACACCGAAATCACGTTTGTAAGGCGCAGTTTTACCTGTCATTGCCATCGTCATGAATGAACGACCGTGGAAACCGTTACCAAAAGTGATAATGCCGTGACGACCTGTATAAGAGCGAGCAATCTTCACCGCATTTTCAACTGCTTCTGCACCTGTAGTGAAAAACGCTGACTTCGCAGGACCAGCAATTGGCGCACGCTCATTAATACGTTCAGCCAAAGCCACATAGCTTTCATAAGGTGTTACTTGATAGGCAGTGTGAGTAAATTTAGTAAGTTGCTCAGTTACTGCTGCAATCACTTTAGGGTGGCGATGGCCTGTATTTAAAACCGCGATACCACCAGCAAAGTCGATAAATTGGTTGCCTTCCTTGTCCCAAAGCGTGGCATTTTCAGCTTTTTCCGCATACCACTGACACATTACGCCTACGCCACGTGGAGTTGCTTGCTGTTTACGTGCGTTAAGTGCAGAATGTTGATTATCCATTTGATTCCCTCATATTTTCATCATCAGTTGCAGCTTTGGTTTCTTGCATCCTGTGCTTAATTTTCAGGGTGCTTTACAACGACTGCCTATGCATGTAATTTCGCTCGTCTGATGCCAACTGACGAGAGCCACTTTTTAACTGTAGGAGAGAGCCAATTGCGTAGTTTACTTGGAGATCATTTGCTGCAACGACTCCAACAGGACACTGAAGGGAAACTACATCAACGCCTTTTCCGTTGCCTGCGTGGTGCCATTATTGATGGAGTCATCCAGCCCAAGACTCGTCTACCTGCATCACGCGATTTAGCCAGTGAAATTCATGTTTCGAGAAATACAGTGCTCACTGCCTATGAACAGCTACAAGCGGAAGGTTATTTAGAGGCTCGTACAGGCCATGGCACATGGGTTGCCGAAAAATTACCAGAGAGTTTTTTAAATACACAAAATAAGAAAAAAGTAGTTTCTAGCCCTAAAGTTCAAAGCTCTTATGCCCTATCGCAGCGTGGTTCTAACTTATTAGGCTATGCAGCAGCGTCGCCACACCAATGGGGAGCTTTTGTGCCGGGAGCACCCGATGTGACTGAGTTCCCGCATCATATTTTTAGTCGTATTCAAGCACGCCTAAGCCGCGAACCGGACATTAACCGCCTGATTTACAGCAATGCTGGTGGCTGTATCGAGCTTCGAAGTGCTTTGGCAGATTACTTACGTGTTGCACGTTCAGTCCAGTGCGATGCAGACCAGATTATTATTACCGAAGGCATTCACCAAGCGATCGACTTAGTCTCACGTGCGCTCAGTGATATGGGAGATAAAATTTGGATTGAAGATCCTGCTTATTGGGGAATGCGTAATACGTTACGTATAAATGGTCTCGATATTCAGCCGATGCCTGTCGATGCTGAAGGCATTATTCCTGAGGAGAACCCGGCCAAGCCACCTAAACTCATTTTTGTCACGCCTTCACACCAATATCCGCTTGGCTCTCATTTAAGCCTAAATCGCCGACGTAAACTGATTGAGATTGCACGTCAGCATAATAGCTGGATTGTCGAAGATGATTATGACAGTGAGTTCCGTTTCTCGGGCCAGCCTTACCCGTCTTTACAAGGCCTAGAAAATGATGCCCCTGTGCTGTACATGGGCACGTTTAGTAAAACCATTTATCCATCCTTAAGAATTGGCTATCTAGTGGTGCCTAAGCCTTTATTTTCACCATTACGCATTGTGGCAGCCGAGCTTTATCGTGGTGGGCACTTGCTTGAGCAAAAAGCCCTAGCTGAATTTATTCGTGAAGGCCATTATGAAGCGCATATTCGCCGTATGCGCCTACTTTATGGCAAGCGCCGCGACTACTTGGTGAGCTTAATTCAACGTTATCTTGGCCCCGAATTTATTCATGAATATGACGAAGCAGCAGGATTACATCTGGTTTTAAAACTGCCAAACTCTTGCGATGATGTCGCGATTGCAGCCACAGCGCTTGAACGTGGTGTCAAAGTTCGTCCCTTATCTCAATACTACATGCAGTCGCATGCACATGCAGAGCGTGGTTTACTGATGGGCTTTGCTTGTGTAAATGAAAAAGATATGGTGATGGCTTTTGGCGTCTTGCTCCAATGCTTACGTGAAGCAGGCGTACCTACGCTAAATTAACTTCCCTCTGTTATTAAAACAAATAAAAAAGAGCCTGTTTGTAAGGCTCTTTTTTATTTAAAAATTTAAACTAACTTTTCTTCATGACTATGAGTTAAATGGGTCGCTCTACGATCTTTACCCCAACCTAGCTTTTCAGACAACAAACCGAAGAACACAATAATGCCGAACAGCGCTGTGGTGTAAATCACTTCTTTAAAATAGGTGCCTTCAATCAACATGGTAAGAATTGCACCAATAATTGCAAAGATCACCACATAAGTTAGATAAGGGAACATCCACATTTTAAAGTCAATTTTCACGCCTTCAGCCTCTAACTTTTTACGCATACGAAGCTGAGAATAAGCAATAGTCAGGTAAACATACAGTGTTGCTGCACCTGTTGTTAACATGAAAAAATCATAAACATTCATACTCTCGGTTGCAGTTAAAACTACGGCAATCACAGAGAAGAAGCATGACACAATCACGCCTACCCAAGGACTACTTTTACTGTTTACAGAGCCAAAACTTTTCGGTGCATCACCACGTTTAGCTAAAGAGAACAACATACGTGAACACGTATAAAGAGCTGAGTTAAAGCAACTACATACTGAGGTTAGAACCACAAAGTTTACGATATGGCGCGCGCCAGGAATACCAAGTGCAGACAGAGTTACGCTATAGGTTCCCCAAGTTGAATCTTTCAAAAGTTCATTGTTGTGAGGAATAAGACATACCGCAACGAACATTGAACCAACGTAGAATAAAATAATTCGCCAAACCACCGAGTTCGAAGCCTTACGAATTTCTTTAGATGGATTTGCTGACTCTGCTGCCGCTACCGTAACAATTTCAGCACCAATGTAGGCAAACATGACTCCAAGCAAGGCTGTAATAACGGATGAGCCGCCATTTGGCATAAAGCCTTGAGCGGTTAAATTACTAATACCAGAAGCAGCCGGATTACCCCAAGGCCACAAATGCATGATAGCTAAACTACCAATCACAAGGAAAATAACAATCGCGATGACTTTGATGAGGGCGAACCAAAACTCAAATTCACCATAGTTTTTCACGTTTTGTAAATTAACAACAACCAGTGCACCAATCACCACGACCATATAGACCCAGATCGGTATAAACGGGAACCAATTGTTTAGAATTTTTCCTGCCACATAGGCTTCCCACCCCATGAGCATGGCCAGAGTACACCAGTACAACCAGCCAATTGAGAAACCTGCCCAACGGCCAATCGCACGGTCAGCATAAGTTGAAAAAGAGCCACTATCAGGGTTTAAAACGGCCATCTCGCCTAGCATACGCATGATGAACCAAACGAGTAGACCACCTAAAGCGTAAGTTAAGAAAACTACAGGTCCGGTATTGTAAATAATACTGCCTGAGCCGACGAATAGAGAACCACCAATAACCCCTGCAATCGAGATCATGGTGAGGTGGCGTGATTTGAGTCCATGTTTTAAACTTTGGGAGTGATTGGCTTCAGAACCATTTTGATGAGCTGCCATATCATTTTCCTTAATATATGGAGGATATCGGCTAGTCTCGGAAATCCTCCGAAGCCAAAAAATATCCCCTAAAAATTTAGCCGTTCTGCCCAATTCCTAAAACAGAAAATTCACTGAGCTTATCCGGCGCTTCCGTATGCATACTTCCAATAGCTTTAATTTGTCGTTTCGGCACTCAAGAAACGAGAGCCATTTTTGTAATAAAAGAGAGAGCCAATTGCAAAATTTATACGCAAAATTGGCCCTTTTTGTAGGGGATGCAGGTAAATGGCTTTTAGTTTTTATTTTAATCAGCTTCAAATTCTTTAATTTTGTTCAGAAATTAATAATGCTTTTGTACCAGTCTCCAAAGCTCTAAATATATGTTTTTGATCAGCTGGATAACAAATATAGTCTCCAACACCAAGCTCAACGGCTTCATCAATTAAGCCCACCAAAGCTTTACCTTCAACCACAATAATATGCTCCACAGAGCCAACTGGATGCGGCTCTGAAAGACGATCTTCGCCTGGCTCAACAATCAGTAAATAAACATCTCGACGGGCGTGTGGTGGACAAGTCGCTAACAAAATTGCTTTGTAGTTGGCAATCTCAGAACTTACTGTTGGCCCATCACCACAGCGAATGACTTGTACCTGATTGCTTGGTTCTTCCATCAACCGTGCAAATGGAATATTGAGTGCAACACAAAGTGCCCATAAGGTTTCAATACTTGGATTACCTTGCCCTGCCTCTAATTGTGACAGTGTAGATTTAGCAACACCTGCACGACGAGCAACCTCTGCCAATGAAAGCCCTGCTCTTTGACGTTCACGCGTTAAACCTTTGGCAATAATTTCGATTGGCTGAGACATTCACCACATCCGTTCTATAAAAAAAACGATCGTTCGTTTTGACAAAACGATCAGACTTATTCATTATAATGGAAAATCGTTCGTTATATCATGCTATGTCCACATACTCTCTAATTAAAAAACTTAGTAAAGACACTACCCGCTCGATTTTCTTTGTATGTCTAGCGACGAGTGTCGTTGGTATGTCTTTAGGTTCACTCGCTGCAAGTTATGGCTTAGCGCTCTGGATCCCGCTTTGTCTATCCGTGTTTGTGCTCGCAGGAACTGCTGAATTTATTTTTATTGGTTTCTTGGCTGTAGGTGGTAGCCCAATTGCAGCTGCGATTGCAGGACTACTCGTCAATTTAAGACATCTACCTTTTGGTATTGCGGTCAATGAACTAATCCGTGGCAAATATTCTCGATATTTCGGGGCTCATATCATGAACGATGAAAGTGTTTTGTTTGGTATGGCACAGCCCGATTTTGAGACAAAAAAGGCTGCTTACTGGTTATGTGGTATATGCATTATGCTCAGTTGGCCACTGGGTGTAACGGCGGGTTATTTCATTGGAAGTGCTATTCCAGACCCTAAAACATTTGGCTTAGATGCCATTTTCCCAGCGATTTTAATTGCTCTTACTTTTAATGCTTTAAAGAATAAATCCACTCGAAAAGCTGCATTTGCCGGATCAACTTTAGCGCTGATCACCACACCTTTTTTGGCCTCAGGACTTCCAATTCTGATTTCACTTTTTGGCTTAATATTTGGTAGAAAGAAATGAGTCAACAATTACTAATTATTTTAGGTATAGGCTTACTAGCACTTGGAACGTATGGGATTCGTTTCGCTGGGTTTCACTTAGGTGCCAAATTCTCTTTTTCTGAAAAGTACCAAGTTTTACTCTCAAACGGTGCGACTGTTTTGCTCTGTGCTATTGCCGTGACCACTACATTTTTTGAAGGCCAACATTTCGCAGGTTTTGCACGAATATTTGGGGTGGCCCTAGCACTGTTCTTAGTTTGGAAAAAAGTACCGCTGTTATTAGTGATTTGCTTGGCAGCTGCCGGCACGGCACTTATACGTTTGCTTGGAATTGAGTAATAAAAAAGGCGAGATAAACTCGCCTTTTTTGAAACTTTGATTAGAACGGTAAATCGTCGTCTAAATCAGCTGGTGCAGAAGCTGGTTGTTGTGGCGCTTTAGGCGCAAAACCACCCGCTTGAGGGTTGCTTCCACCATTACCGAAACCACCTTGGTTACCATAACCACCGCTGTTTTGGCCATAGCCGCCACCTTGGTTGTTATTATTTTGATAACCATTACCACCTTGTTGAGGTGCGTTAAAACGTGGTTGATTAAAATCATTACCGCCAGCGAAACCTTGTTCACCTTGTTGACGAGCATCTAACATTTGCATCTGGTCGCCACGGATTTCTGTAGTGTAACGCTCTTGGCCATTTTGGTCTGTCCACTGACGCGTACGTAATGAACCTTCAATATAAACCTTAGAACCTTTACGCAAGAACTGCTGAGCAATTTCCCCTAAACGGTTATGCAAAACAATACGGTGCCATTCTGTTTGTTCTTTACGTTCACCAGTATTTTTATCAGTCCAAGCTTCACTTGTCGCGATTGAAAATTGGGTCAACGAGCCCCCATTTGGAAAAGTTTTTGTTTCAGGATCACGACCCAAAGTACCAACCAAAATAACCTTATTTACACCACGCATTAGCTGTCTTCATCCTATACATTTCTATGTTTTACTTTATAAGAGTTATGCTTAAATGGCTACCTCTTTACCGAACAACTGCGTTAAATCACGTCGCGCAGCATCATCTAGAGACTGTTTATCGACTTTAATATAAGCAACTTGCTGGTCAGGCATCACCACAACTTCTTCGATACCACGAATTGCCAATAGCTGTGTGGTCCACTCATTCACCTGTTGCACTTGCGGCAATGGCAACACAATCGATGACAAATACCGCGGCTGAGCTAAACCAAAACTAATTAGCAACCATATTATAGCAATCCCTGCTAAGACACTCCATCCAATCGCAGTATTATGTAACATCAATAATTGACCACCTAGTGTGCCACCAAAAAAAGCGCCTAAAAACTGACTACTGGCATTTACACCCATAGCCGTTGCTTTTGACTGGATTGGAGCAGACTTCGACAACCAAGAAGGCAATAAAGCCTCCATCACATTAAATGCAATAAAGAAAATTCCTAGGCCAGCAAGCAAAACATATTTTGACTGATAACCAAATATGAGCAGCAGCAAACCTGCAATAATGCCTGTAATTGCTGTTAAGAAAATCCCGCGCATTTTGCGATATTTTTCAGCAATGATAATACTTGGAAATGCAAAAAACAGGCTAATGACTAATAGCGGTAAATACACCAAACCATGACTTGCTAAAGGAATATGTGCAAACTCGATAAGTTGTGAAGGCACATAAATAAACATGGCAGTAAGTAATAAGTGCAATGCAAAAACCGAAACGTGCAAACGGTTTAAATCACCCATTTGAATGACTTGCTTAAGCTGTGCCATGTAGCCTTGCTGATAATTACGATGATGACGAGTGACTTTAGGTACAAGCAATAACATCGCAATCGCAATCAAGCCCATAATGGTTGTCACAAAGAACAAACCAGAAATGCCCACAAGGCTTGTGAGCCAAGGCCCAAGGCTAAAAGCGACCACGAAAGACAGACCAATACTCATGCCCATTGCAGCCATGGCTTTAGTACGCTGCTCTTCACGTGTCACATCGGCTAAAAGCGCCATCACGACTGCTGAAACTGCACCAGCACCAGCGATAGCACGACCAATAATTACGCCATAAATCGTGTCAGATAAACCCGCAATTGCACCACCAATCGCAAACAGTAATAGACCAAAGACCACAAGTGGTTTACGGCTAAAACGGTCAGCCAGTAAGCTAAATGGAATTTGCAAAATCGCCTGACTTAAGCCGTAGACACCTACAGCCAAACCAATGAGTGCTGGAGTCGCATATTGATATGACTGCCCAACTACAGAAAAGACAGGAATAATCATGAACAAGCCCAACATGCGTAGCGCAAAAATACTACTTAAGGCAAAAGTTGAGCGACGTTCCAAAGCATTCATCATATCAATACACGTTATCAAACTAGGTAAATTATAAGCCGATTCGTTTCTAAAAATACGGAACACCTTATTTAAAATAACGATTTGGGCTTAAAAAAATAAAGAGGCATTTAGCCTCTTTATTCTATCGAACTTTACTGAAAATTAGCTTAAGGCGATTGTTGCTCGCGCTTTGAATATTGAATTGAAGCAATAACCGCCCAAACAATAAACGCTACACCAATTAAACCAGTAACAACTTCAGGTACATGTACGCCTGTACCACTTGCAATCATAATGAATGCTAAAGCACCGATCGCATAATGCGCGCCATGTTCCAAGAACACATAGGCATCTAGTGTGCCTTTTTCAACAAGGTAAACTGTCATTGAACGGACAAAAATAGCGCCGATCGCAAGGCCCAGCATAATCACGACAACATCGCTGGTAATCGCAAATGCACCGATTACACCATCAAAACTGAATGATGCATCTAACACTTCAAGATATAAGAAACCACCTATACCCGCTTTAACTACGCCAGAAGCCGCGCCCGATCCATCTTTCATAATAGCATTGCCATCTTCGTCAATTTCAGGCTCACCACCTAACATATGACTTAATACTTCAACGCCAATATAAACCACAATGCCCCAAATACCAGCCATAGTCACCACAAGGCGCTGCGACTCATCAACATTTGCTGCCATAATTAACATCGCAATTAGAGCAATAAAGACAGACATTGCTGGTACGCTTGCTAAACTAGAAAGTTTAGCTTCAAGCCATCTGAACCAATGGGTTTCTTTTTCTTCATCAAAGAAGAAGTTTAAGAACACCAATAATAAGAATGTTCCACCAAAAGCCGAAATTTCAGCGTGATGTGCCATTAAACGTTCAGAATAGGTTTTCGGATCATTGAGTGCCAATTTAGCTACTTCAATCATTCCCATATCCGCAGTCACCGCAACAATCGCCACCGGGAAAATTAAACGCATACCAAAAACGGCGATTAAAATACCTACCGTTAAAAAGAGCATTTTCCAGAACGGATCCCAATTACGTAGAACCGATGCATTTACGACAGCATTGTCAAAAGATAAAGAGACCTCCATTACAGCTAAAATGGCTGTAATTGTTAAAGCTTTAAGCATGGTAGACACGCCCGCTTCAGGTCCATGGGTAAAACCCCAATACGCGGATAGTGCTAAACACACCACCGTAAAAAATATCGAAAATCGGAAATGCTTCATGGATCAGACCTATACCAAGAATAAATTTAATCTTTCTTAAAAACCGCCGCTATTATATCGATAATTAACCACAAAACGATGTTGTTTTGTGCCGTTATTCCATTTACTTTATCTCTCTGTTTAATAAAGAAATTTATAATATTTAATTAACTCATTAATCGTATTAAATATTTTCTTTCGATATATCTATCATTATTATTTTTGTATTTTAAAATTGATTTAAAATCTGGTTCAGCTGTCTTAATTTAAATGGAATGTTTTTATGCTTTTTTCTCAAGAACTTTGGCAACGCAATTTAAATTTATATCAAAAAATTCTCGACCTGCCTTTTAATCAGGAACTTGCTAACGGTACTTTAGATAAAGAAGCTTTTTGTCATTATGTTATTCAAGATGCTCAATATTTAGTGGCCTATGGTCGTGTGCTTGCTGTTGCAGCAGCAAAGGCCTTTGAGGCTGACGATATTATGCAATTTTCAGATGCAGCTAAAATTGCAATTGTGGTTGAACGTAGCTTGCATGATGACTTCATGAAAAACTTTGGTGTCACCAAAGAAGAATTTAAAAATACGCCGTTGACCTTGGCAGGCCATCATTACACTTCATTTTTGACAGCAACTGCTTGGTCTGAAAGCTACCCTGTTGTACTTGCTGCACTTTTACCTTGCTTCTGGATTTATGCTGAAGTCGGTAAAGACATTGTAAGTAAGTCAGTCCCGAACAATCCTTATCAGGCATGGATCGATACCTACGCGGGTGAAGAGTTCCATACAGCGGTTCGTAATGTGATTGCGACAGTAGACAAGGTTGCCGCACGTTGTGATGCAGATACTTTAGAGAAAATGCATGCAGCCTATACCATGGGTGCAAAACTTGAATGGTTATTTTGGGACAGTGCTTACCATCAAAGACAATGGTTAGGTTTAGATCAGATCTAAATCAAGATGAGCTCTGACCATTTAATTCATTAAATGGTCAGTCTTTAATTTAACTTTGAAACAATTGCCAGCCGTAAATCAAACCTGCCGCAGCCACAACCCAGCATAGTGTTGCGACTCCTAGACAAGACCACATCGACATACGCGTTGCCAGCACATAAACAGCAGCTAAATAAATGGCATAAGGAATCAGTGACCATAGACCAAACAAAGCAGTTTTTTGTAATGCCTCTGCCCCTTTTTGTTGAAAAACAATCACATGAGCAATTAAAGCAAAGGTAGGAAAAAGCGGGACTAAACCCGCAATATAAAATGCCTTACTTTTCGATAAAATCGAAATAATGAGGACAACCCCGGCCCCCAACATACACTTTAAAAATAACGCCCACATGCGCTGATCCTATCTGGTCATTTCCATTTCAAAACGCTGTATTTTGCGCTTTTTAAAGAAAATTAACAGCGACCAAAGCAATTAAAGCAGGAACTGCTTGAATATAAATAATCTTTTTGCTGGCAGTCAGACCGCCATAAATACCTGCAATCAGTACACAACCTAAAAAGAAATTAGCAATTGATGTTGCAAATGGTGCATCAACTAATAAGGACCAGAATAAACCCGCCGCTAAAAAGCCATTATAAAGACCTTGGTTCTGTGCCATGACTTTGGTGAGTTTTGCTTTTTCGGCATTATTTCCAAAGGCTTTCATGCCATAATGCTTGTCCCACAAAAACATTTCTAACACTAAAATATAGACATGTAATATTGCGATAAGTGCAATTAAAATTTGTCCGATCATACAATTTTCCTTTTTATTTTAAAGATATGAAAAAGATCAGTCTCTCGACTGATCTTTTAGTGTTTTACGGTTTTAACAACACTTTGCCTTGACGAGCACCTTGCGTTGCTCTTTGAGCGGCAGTTTTAATCTCATCAAAACTAAATACACCTTCTACAGGCAGAATTAATTTTTTCTGAGTTGCTAACGTTAATAACTCAACAATGAGTTCTTTTTTGCGTTCGGCAGGCATTTCTTTGTTAACTACACTCGCCCAGAAACCTTTTACTGTCGCTTGTTTAAAAATCAAATCACCCGATGAAATCTGCATGGTTTCGCCAGTCATACTACCGAACGAAACGAGCAAACTATTTTCACTGAGTAAATTCAGCATTTCGCCACTTGCGGTTCCTCCAATCGAGTCCACACCAGCAATAAGAGGTTGGTCGCCGTGAATCTGTTTAACTTGCTCTTTCCAGTTAGGCTGATCAGTCGCAACAACATACTGAATACCTAATGCTTGCATCTCTGCAATCGCATCAGTACGACGAACTAAATTAATTACAGGTAAGCCACGTGCCTGTGCAATCATGGCAACTGTTTTACCTACTGCACCATTCGCTGTGTTTTGAATAAGCCATTGACCCGGTTGAACGTTAACAAAGTCGAGTAGCATGAGGGCACTAATTGGCATACCAATCAGCTGTGCTGCTGTTTCATCATCAATTTCATTATTGAGTGGAATAATCCCATGAGCAGGCGCAATAAAGTACTCAGCCCAACTGCCATGCACAGCTGCCACTGCAATACGCTGCCCTACCTGCACATGAGTAACGCCTTCGCCCAACGCATCTACAATACCAACGCCTTCACTACCACCAATCGCAGGTAAAGTTGGCTTGTAACCATAGCTTCCGCGTACTGTCCATACATCATGATTATGAATTGGAGACATGATAGTTTTAATACGCACTTCGCCTGCTTTTGGTTCTGGCTTTGGCATATCCGCCTGCTCTAAAACGTCTACAGGTTCGCCAAAATTACGATGGATAATACTTCGCATTCTTTATTCCTCTATCGGTTTTATGAGTTGTTGGGTAGTTTCTAAGGCTAAATATAGATGTGCTTTGTCTTGCGACAATTTTGTGAGTAAAGCAGCACCTAACCATAACTGATACATGACTTGCGCAGTTTTTAAAGGCTCAATATGTTTTGGAATTGATCCTTCTTGTTGCCCTTCTTTGAGTAGCAAAGCCAAACGTTGCGTTAGTTTGTGCACGCCATCATTGAGAATTTGACGCATGTCTTCTGACAAGTCAGAAACCTCTGCCGCCAACTTCACAATCAAGCAATTCTCAGCCCAACTACCGTTTACGGGATCATCAATCCATGCCTGCCATAAGGCCATTAAACGAGCATGGGCACTTTGCTCACTGCGTTGCCAAAGTTGTTCCATACGAACTTTATAATCAGCCATATATTGCTCTAACAGCGCACAGCCGAACGCCTCTTTCGAAGCAAAGTAGTGATAGAACGAACCTTTGGGTACGTCACAAGCTTTTAAGATCTCTTGCAAACCAACACCGACAAAACCTTTACGTAGTACCAGCTCAAAGCTCGTATCTAAAATGTGTTGTCGTGTGGTTTCACTTTTATTTAATCGTTTCATGCACACATCATAAACAACTATTAGACCAGTCGTCTAGTAAAGTTATGTTGCTGGTTTAATTTTGTCTAGAGTAGAAATCTGAAGTAAGGAATGTTAAAAATACAACCTGCTTATTTAAACAAATTTTGTCGATTGTCGTTTAACCGTCACAATTTGTCGCTTTAAATCATTTTGTACCACTTGAACAATTTTAAATCGTTATCATATATAGGGTCTGTTGTTTATAACCAGTCACACCTCTCTGCGACTAAGCAATCAGCACCTAAATTTTCATCAATATATAATTGAGATGTTTTATGAGCCAAAGTCATATCCGTATTCGAGGCGCACGTACCCATAATTTAAAAAATGTGTCTCTCGATATTCCACGCGACAAATTTGTGGTAATTACGGGGTTATCAGGTTCAGGAAAATCTTCTCTTGCCTTCGATACCCTGTACGCCGAAGGACAACGCCGTTACGTCGAATCACTTTCAGCGTATGCCCGTCAGTTTTTATCGCAAATGGAAAAGCCTGAAGTCGACTCGATTGAAGGTTTATCACCAGCGATTGCCATTGAGCAAAAATCTACCAGTCATAACCCACGTTCAACGGTTGGTACGATTACCGAAATTTATGACTATTTGCGTTTGCTTTATGCACGTGTCGGTACACCATATTGCCCAGAACATGATTTGCCGATGGTCGCGCAAACTGTTTCTGAAATGGTCGATGCGGTAAAAACGCTTGAAGAAGGCACAGCACTCATGTTGCTTGCCCCTGTCGTTCGTGAGCGTAAAGGTGAGTACAGTAACCTGTTCGAACAACTACAAGGCCAAGGTTTTGTTCGTGCCCGTGTGGATGGCGAAATCATTGATATTGATACACCACCAGAACTCGACAAAAAGAAAAAACATACCATTGAAGTCGTTGTTGACCGCTTCAAAGTACGTGAAGACTTAGGTAACCGTATTGCAGAATCATTTGAAACCGCACTACGTTTAGGTGGCGATATTGCAGTTTTATCATGGATGAATGGTGAACATCCTGATCGCGTTTTTTCTGCAAAGCACTCGTGTCCTGAATGTGATCGCGCTGTCGCAGAGCTTGAGCCACGTCTGTTTTCATTTAACAACCCTTTCGGTGCCTGCCCTGTTTGTGATGGCTTAGGTACCCGTAGTCATTTTAGCTCTGAAAAGCTGATTCCAAATCCTGATCTTGCGATTAGTGAAGGGGCTATTCGTGGATGGGATCGTCAGCGTCCATATTATTATTCGATGCTGCAAAAAGTTGCCGATCATTTTGGTTTAAAACTTGATACGCCTTGGAATCAGCTAGATAAAGATACTCAAAAGAAATTCTTACAAGGTACGGGCAAAGAAAAAGTTGATTTAAGCTATATCGACGAACGTGGCCGCAAACACACTCGCGTGCAACCATTTGAAGGAATTTTGCCGCACCTTGAACGTCGTTACCGTGAAACTGAAAGTAACTATGTACGTGATGATTTAGCTCAGTACCTTTCTAATGCAGCGTGTGATGCATGTGATGGTTCACGTCTTAATGAAATTTCACGTCATGTTCGTGTGAAAGACAAAACCATTGCTGACATTACCCGCATGTCGATTGGTGATGCTGAAAGCTACTATCAAGGCTTAAACCTTGAAGGTGCTAAAGGCGAAATCGCAGATAAAATCTTTAAAGAGATTCGAGAGCGTTTACATTTCTTGGTGAGTGTTGGACTGAATTATTTAAGTCTGGCTCGCTCTGCAGAAACCTTATCTGGTGGTGAAGCGCAGCGTATCCGTCTAGCTTCGCAGATTGGTGCAGGTTTAATGGGCGTCATGTATGTGCTCGATGAACCTTCAATTGGTCTACATCAACGCGATAATGATCGTTTATTGCAAACGCTCATTCGCTTACGTGATTTAGGTAACACGGTATTAGTCGTTGAACACGATGAAGATGCAATCCGTGCTGCTGACCATATTATTGATATCGGTCCAGGTGCCGGTGTACACGGCGGTGTAATTATTGCTGAAGGTACTTATGATGAGTTGGCTAAACATGCCGACTCACTTACAGGACAGTATCTTTCTGGCAAACTCAAAATTGAAGTGCCAAAAAAGCGTACTGAATCACCACGTCCAGATGAAGTCATCAAACTTTCAGGTGCAGCAGGTCATAATTTAAAAAATGTCGATTTAACGATTCCGCTCGGCATTATGACTTGTGTGACTGGCGTTTCAGGTTCAGGTAAGTCAACGCTGATTAACCGTACTTTGCTTCCATTAGCAGCGACACAGCTCAATGGTGCAACGACTTTAACAGCCGAGAAGTTTGACTCGATTGATGGACTTCAACATCTAGATAAAGTTGTTGATATTGACCAAAGCCCGATTGGACGTACCCCACGTTCTAACCCAGCGACTTATACAGGGTTATTTACGCCAATCCGTGAGTTATTTGCTCAAACCCCAGAGGCAAAAGCACGTGGTTATAGTGCTGGTCGTTTCTCGTTTAACGTGAAAGGCGGACGCTGTGAAGCCTGTGAAGGCGACGGTATGATCAAAGTCGCAATGCACTTCCTACCAGATATGTATGTGCCTTGCGATGCATGTCATGGCAAACGTTATAACCGTGAAACTCTTGAAGTCGGCTATAAAGGCAAAAACATTTCTGATGTTCTAGAAATGACTGTCGAAGATGCTGCTGAATTCTTTAGTGCCATTCCAGTCATCCACCGCCGCTTAGAAACCTTAACTCAGGTAGGCTTAGGCTATATTCGTTTAGGTCAAGCAGCTACGACCTTATCGGGTGGTGAAGCGCAACGTGTAAAACTTGCACGTGAGTTAGCAAAACGAGATACGGGTAAAACTTTATATATCTTGGATGAACCAACAACAGGTCTACATTTCCATGATATTGCCAAGTTACTCGATATTTTGCATGAGCTACGTAACAAGGGTAATACCATTGTGGTGATTGAACATAACCTTGATGTGATTAAAACAGCAGACTGGGTTGTCGACTTAGGTCCAGAAGGTGGTTCGGGCGGTGGTATGATCATTGCCGAAGGCACACCTGAACAAGTGGCTGAGGTTGAGATTTCTCATACGGGACGTTTCTTAAAACCGATGTTGAAATAATTTATTGAATAAAAAAAGCCGGAACTCATTTCAGGCTTTTTTACCCCTCAACTGCATTCCGTCCTCGGGCTTTAGCTCTTAATAGCGAACGGTCAGCTTTCTCTAAAAGATCTATCCAACTCGCCGCGCCTATGGAAAAACCAATACTGACAGAGACATGCAATTTTTCATCTGAACCAGATAAACAAATTTCTTCTAAAGAAATCGCAATCCGAATTTTCTCTGCTAAAAGACGAGCATCTATAAATTGTACCTGTTCTAATAATATTAAAAACTCATCTCCCCCATAACGAACAATTAAATCCGAACTTCGAATATTTTGCTTTAATTGCTCGGCAATACTGACAATGACGCGATCACCTACAATATGCCCATATTGGTCGTTCACCTGTTTAAAACGATCAATATCAATAATCATTAAACAGGTTTGCGTAAATTTTTGAGGATAACTTTCAACAATTTTTAAATATTCAGATAAAGCTAAACGATTGGAGACTCCGGTGAGTGGATCAGTATTGGCAATATTCTTTAACTGAAATTCAAAAGCGTCGCGTTGTTGCAACATACGTTGTAATCGGTCAATTGCTTCAAATAGAGAAAAAAATTCACCTTTGGTGGCGACATTCATCTCATCTTTACAATGATCAGAACTATGCGATAAATCTAAAATTAAAGTTCTCGCTTTAATTAAAGGCGAAAATACTCGTCTTTGCGCATATATCAGAGTAAGTAATGCTGTTGCTAAAGAAATTAGAGAAATAAATAAAGTTAAAAAGAAACCATTTCGAGCAATAGCATTTTCTTGAGTGGCAATGACTACACTCTCATTAAGAATGTAACTCTGCAAATCAACCACAGTGGTAAATTTACCTACAATTGCTTCGGTTAACTGTGTACCACTTAAAAAATATGGTTCGCTCTTTTGGCTTTCTTCTAATAGCCTTTCTACAATCGGAATACCCTGATCTATAAACTCTGTTTTCACTCTAGAATATAACCGACGGTATTCTGGAGTTTTTGCCTGTTCAGGCTGCAAGGTATCGACCAAAATCCATAAATATCTAGCTTGGTGTTGAGTTTGTAATGAACGTGCACGATTATTACTTGGAATCTCTTCATTAAAACTGACGGGAGCAATAATGTTAGATGCCATACGCCCAGCCTGATCACGCATATCAGTTAGAACGATAATAAGCGTAAAATAATTAGAAATGCGGCTGTCTTTACTTTTTAACTGCAACATTAGTTTTTGCAGTATTTCCCTACAATTATCCCATGCGCCAAACATTCCTAAAATGGCATTATCCAGTTGAACAGAAGTTCTTGCTGTATATGGAGTTTCACCATAATAATCAACGACACGTCGGGCTTGTCTAAGATTTTCTTTAAAATTGGTTTGCAGCTCATTTGCTAATGAGACATAACCAGCTTGTTTTAAAATTAAAATGCTTGTATCAATTTGCGCATCAACAATTAAACGAAATTTTTTTAATTCTTGCTGATTTTTTACTAAATCATGAGGACCACTCGACATCATTTTATTGGCAGGAGCACGTTCCTTAGAAACTTTATAGGCAATATCGGCTACTGCTCTTAAACTTTTTATTTCAGCTAGGGCTTGTCTAGTTTTTATATAATCCTGATAGCTTCCTACAATAAGAGGTACTGCCATGAATAATAAGGATAAAATAATAACCAGCATAAAAAAGAACAGTCGATTACTAATATGCTCTGAACGTAATCCTGACATTTCTAGCTGGTACTCCGTAAATGTCCTGCCATTTTTAATACGATATAAATTAGGCTTAAATCCATCCTAGCATTTTAATAACTAAAATTTCATCATTAACCCCTTCATTTCTTTTTTAATAATTATACGATTCCTAAATTTTGTCAGCTTAAATAACAAAATGAATCGAAAAATTGAATGCTTTTTATAAAAAAACTCTATTTTACAGATTAAAGATTTTTAATCATGATAGTAAAAACAGTATTTACTTGTCCTCTTGGATGCCACTCCCAGCATCCACTGCCCAGCTTTAAGCTGGGCTCTTTTTGGCCTCTCATTTTTTCAATAAAATTCACATAACTCTTATTTTAATTTTTAGATTTTCTTACAGATAAAAAAAAGCTCAACCTTGGGGAAAGCTGAGCTCGTAAAATCTGATGTGTTCTACACATCGTATCTGGGCAAGCACTTTAAATCCTAAAAAACGTTAGGCAGTGAACTTTGCAATCGAATTATGTGATTTACCTCTACCTTTGTAAAGTTGATTAAATTAATCAGGATTAAAATTTTAATCGTTTTTTCAACTTAAAATAGAGATTTCTTTTATTTTATTCACTTATATAATAATTAAGAATAGTTAAATTTTTTAGTTAAACCAATCCAAATATTGTTAACTACTCCTCAAAATAAAACGAATTTGATAATAAAATGGCGGTTTTTTATTCACATTGTAAACACAGCTATATTTTTGTTAATGTTAAAACCGATTAATGCAATCTATTTTTCCAATCACAATTGTAATATCTTTTTAACATTTACTTCTTAATTCTTAATGAAATATAATTATTAGCTTATTGTAAATGTTCATTTTTTTATCAGGTTGACAAACCACTTTTCATTTGATTAGTTTTTCACCAATTTTAACATAAGTGTCAAATATCTTTAACATTACCTTTTCTAGATTATTGACTTCATAAATTGTTACAATACAATGACCCCAGCTTTATCTCTTGTTAATGCTGGAAATGATTATGAAAAAACTTGGTTTAGCCACTGCTGTATTATTAGCCATGACCGGTGCTCATGCTTATCAATTTGAAGTTCAAGGTCAATCTGAATATGTTGACACAACTGCAAACGATAAAAACTTCACTGGTGACGTTGCTGGTACATTCTATTTAAAAAATGTTGATACCGCTAAGGGTCCTTTAGCTGAAGCAGCTTTCTTGAACCAAGCTTCTAGCGTATCTTTAGGTTATAGCTACCAACAGTATGACCAAAACAACGTAAACTACCACGTAGGTACATACGGTGTTAAAGGTGAGGCTTACGTTCCTACTCCTTACCTTCCTGTATATGCTAGCGCAACTTATAACCACACTGATGTTGATGGTAAAAACAACTTCTCTCATGATGACAACGGCGACCGTTATGCATTAGAAGTTGGTGCTATGTTGTTACCTAACTTCTTGATGACTGTTGGTTATACAAGCGTTGCAAACCAATTCGCTTTAGATAACTTCGGTATCATCAGCAACGGTATCTACACTGCTGCGAACCAAACTGCTGCGATTCAAGACGACCAAGATGCTGTTACAGCTCGTGCTAAATATGTAGGTCCAATCGATGGAACTAACATGGCAATTGGTTTTGAAGCTGCTGGTGCTTTCGGTCAAGAAAACCAATACGGTTTAAAAACTGACCTTTACTTAACTCCTAAGTTAAGCGTTGGCGCATCTTTCGTTGGTAACGATGGTTCAGCTGACATCAAAGGCAATGACCTTGGTGAATTCCGTCAAGCTTGGGGTGGTAACGTAAACTACTTCATTACTCCAGCTGTAGCAGTTGGTGCATCGTACATGAAAGCTGACGTTAAAAAGTCTAGCTACGATACACAAACTATCGGCTTAAATGCTAAATTCCGTTTCTAATTTAATTTAGAAATCGAATTAAAAAAGGACTCAATTGAGTCCTTTTTTTACAGCTAAATTTAACTTCGTACAATATTTAAAAAATATAGATGCCGTTCATATTGATCGATAATGTCTTGAATTAAATCTTCTTGAGTCCAATCCATTACATCATAGTTCTGCCCACCCTCTCTTAAAAATACTTCGGCTTGGAAATATTGCCCATCTTCGGCTTCAGTACGTCCAATTAAAAAACTTGGTGGCACTGTTTCACGTGAAACAACTTTATAAATAAAATTAATTTCATTGTGATGATCGACTCGAAGCTGCATCCCATCCTCAAGTTGAGTAATTGAAACTTCTAAATGACGGCGTCTAAATTCATGTTTGATATTTTCAAACGCACGAGCTACTTGTTTTTCGATATATTCTCTAACCTCTTCTTCACTATGAGGATAGTGCATGATTAAACCTAGCCGCTGTTGCCAGCTTCTTGGATTATGAATGGCACGTGGGGTAATTCGAGCTTCCTGAATTGCTTGCATTTTCGTGACATCAAGATGCAATGCTTTTATTAATCCCCAACTCATGAACAGCATAACCACAGTAAATGGCAATGCGCTCATAATGATTGAAGATTGAAGCGCAGCCAAACCACCGACTAACAATAAAATAATGGCGAGTACAGCCATCAGTACTGTCCAGAACAAACGCTGCCAAGTTGGTGAATTTTCAGTTTTTGCAGTTAGATAGTCAGTAACGAGTGCCCCTGAGTCAGCAGAGGTCACAAAGAATAAAACGACTAAAACGGTAGCCAAAATATTCATGACACCTGACCACGGTAAGTGTCCTAAAAACTCAAATAGAGCTACTGATGAGTCTTGCTGAACAGCCTGAATAAGAGTGTTTTGATGCTCATGAATAATGCTAAATAACGCAGCGTTTCCTAAAAAACCCATCCAGATAATGGTAAAGCCTGTCGGGATGAGGAGAACCCCTACAATAAATTCTCGAATACTGCGTCCACGTGAAACCCTTGCGATAAACATACCCACAAATGGTGACCAAGAAATCCACCAAGCCCAATACAAAATTGTCCAACCACCTATCCAGCCATTCGGTTGGTAAGCATAAAGGTTGAAGGTCATTGTAAATAAATTAGAAAAATACTGACCTGTATTTTGAATTGTCGTTTGAAGCAAATAAATGCTTGGTCCACAAATGAAAACAAAGGTTAATAAAATAACGGCTAAAACTAGATTCAATTCGGATAGGCGTTTTACCCCTTTATCAAGGCCTAAAAAGACCGATAAAGAAGCCAAAATACTCACCACGACAATTAAAATAATCTGTATATAAGTGCTTTGCTCTATACCTAAAAGATAATGCAAGCCAGAGTTAATCTGGGTAACACCGAATCCGAGAGAAGTTGCTACACCAAATACCGTACCAATAGTCGCAAATATATCGATGCTGTCGCCCCAAGGCCCATAAATCTTTTTACCAATGAGAGGATAAAGGGCTGAACGGGTCTTTAAGGGTAAATTATGTCGATAAGCAAAATAAGCTAAAGATAGTCCCACTAATGCATAAATTGCCCAAGCATGTAAGCCCCAGTGGAAGAAGGTCACCCTTAATGCTTGCTGTGCTGCCTCAATAGTCTGAGCATCCCCACTCGGTGGATTAACATAATGCATGACAGGTTCGGCAACTCCGAAGAACATGAGACCGATACCCATCCCTGCTGTAAACAGCATGGCAAACCAAGACCCATTATTATATTCAGGCTGACTATGGTCAGGTCCTAATTTAATTCGACCTATTGATGAACAGGCGATATAAATCAATAAAATAAGAAAGAAGGCTACAGATAAAACATAAAACCAGCTAAATGAATCGGTGATCCATTGTTTTAATTGCTGCGTTAGAAGTTCAAAAGAACTCGGGGCGATCACAACAACTGCCAAGAACAAAGCAATAATAATGACCGTACCAAAAAATACGTTAGGATTAACGTTTGCGAACCAACCTGGTTGTTTGGAAGGCATAACTCCTCCATGTTATTTTAATGAAAAGTGATAGGCATAAAGCCAATAAAGACATTCACAGAATGAACAAAGTTAAATCTTTCAATAGAGAAAGCCGATAATACTTTAAATAAACTTAAATAATATTGCAGTTACAAAGGTGTAAAAAATTAAAACACCTTCTCCTTTATTTGTCAGAATCCTTCTTTGTTGGATGGGCAATGTACTGTAGAGCAATTAAACGTGTGACAATCAAAGCGAGATACATCACGCCACAAAACATTTGTAGCATGGCTAAAACGCGTGCTGGTGGACTAAGCGGCATTAAATCAGATAAGCCTGTTGCTGACTGTAAGCTAAAGCTCAGGAACAGTAGATCTAACCACGTCTGGAAATGATGAGCATTGTTTGGATTTTGGAAGCTAGCAGGAATCAATAGCTGACAAATGTTGTAGAGGAATGCAAAGCCCCAAGCTAGCAAAGTAAAAACCGCGGCAGCAGCAAATAATTCATCTCTTGTTAAATATCGATCAGCAAACATATAACGAAATAAACCGTAAGCAGCCGAAAAGTAAGCCAGCGCTTCACAGCTATGAGCAAATATCTGGATCGTTAAATTGCTATAGCCCAATAAAATAAAGACTGAGGATATAATCGCTCCACTGACAAAAGTTAATCCCAGAAAAGTAAACATTGGGGTTTGGCGAATCACTTTGGCAATAATAAGTAAGGCAAGCACTCCTAAAGCCCACGTTAGGGTCCGGTAAAATACATCGTGAAAAGTCAGCATGGCCAAAATGAGTAAGATAAATTGCACAAGCAGCAACCATGCAGAAGGTAGCAGTCGAAAGCTCGCCCAGAAGTCCATGATAGATCGCATTTAATTATTTTCCTTTTTCATTATGTTTTGAATTATAAGAAATCATACTGTACAAAAAATAGGACAAACAAGTTGTTCTTTATTAAAGAGCTTCTTTCACTTTAAGTTATACGATCAACAAAAAAAGCCCCGCAGGGCTTTTAATGAGATAGATATTTAATCCAGTTTGATTTTAGTGATCTGAGGCACCAGAAGCACCGATACCTGTCATTGAACGAACGTATTGGGCATCGAATGCAGCACGCTCTTTTTTAGCACGTGCAGAGTTGTCAGTCACCGAGAAGAACCAACAGCAAAGGAATGACAATGGCATCGCAAATAATGCAGGACCATTGAATGGGTTAACTGGTGTATCAGAGATTTTTAAAGTATCTACCCAAACCGCTTTAGACAGAACAATAAGTACTACAGCTGTTACAAGGCCAACCACACCACCGATAACTGCACCACGAGTGGTTAAACCTTTCCAGAACATTGAAAGAACAAGAATCGGGAAGTTTGCACAACATGCCACAGAGAATGCTAAGCCCACCATGAATGCTACGTTTTGTTTTTCAAACAAGATACCCAAAATCATGGCAAAGATTGCTAAACCAAGTGTCGCAATTTTTGACATACGAAGTTCTGAGGCTGGAGTCGTTTGACCTTTCTTGAATACGTTAGCGTATAAGTCATGTGAGATTGCAGATGCACCAGAAAGTGTTAAACCAGCAACAACAGCAAGAATCGTTGCGAACGCTACTGCTGAAATAAAGCCCATGAATAAGTCACCGCCTAAAGCATCACTTAAATGCACGGCTGCCATGTTGTTACCACCAACAAGTTCAAGCTTGCCTGATACTGCCATTTTTGCAACATCAAGGAATTGAGGGTTGTTTGATACGAAAAGGATCGCACCGAAACCAATAATGAAAGTTAAAAGATAGAAGTAACCAATGAAACCTGTCGCAACCACAACCGATTTACGCGCTTCTTTTGCATCTTTTACAGTGAAGAAACGCATAAGAATGTGTGGAAGACCCGCTGTACCAAACATGAGTGCCAAGCCAAGAGACAATGCATCAATCGGGTTTGCGGCAAGTTTACCCGGACCCATAATTTTTGCAGCTTCTTCAAAGCTTACGCTGTGAACTTTACTGAATACTTCAATTGATTGAGTGAACATGTTGCTGAAGCTGAAACCAACCGCTTTCATCACCATGAATGCCATGAAAGTCGCACCACTGAGCAACATGACCGCTTTAATGATCTGTACCCATGTCGTTGCCAACATGCCACCAAAAATTACGTATGCCATCATTAATAGACCAACGATGACAACAGCGATGTTGTAGTTCAAACCAAATAGTAATTTGATGAGCTGGCCCGCGCCTACCATTTGAGCGATCAAGTAGAATGCTACAACAACAAGCGAGCTCAAGGCAGCTAAGGTACGGACCGGTTTTTCTTCAAGACGGAATGACACTACATCTGAAAGGTTGTATTTACCAAGGTTACGTAAACGCTCTGCAACCAAGAATAAAACGATTGGCCAACCTACCATAAATCCAAGAGAATAAAGTAAGCCATCAAAACCCGAACTAAACACCATCGCGGAAATACCAAGGAAAGATGCTGCTGACATATAGTCACCGGCAATTGCCAATCCGTTTTGGAAACCGCTGATTCCGCCCCCTGCGGTATAGAAATCTTGTGCTGATTGAGTTTGCTTTGCCGCCCACTTAGTAATAAACAAAGTAAAACCAACAAAGATCAAGAACATAATAATGGCATGCCAGTTGGTGGCTTGCTGTTCGGCTTCACCCAAATCTGGACCAGCCATAGCAACAGTTGAATATAGCGATGCTGCTGCCAATAAGGCTTTCGCTTTTAATGAATTCCATTTCATATTAGTGTAATCCTTTCTCATGCGTGATGGCTTCAACTTCCTTCAACGCTTCTTCACTCAACTGGTCAAGGGTGTTGTTTGCGATATAGGAATACACGCCACACAGTAGGAAAGATAAAACAATAATTCCTAAGCCTAGTGGAATACCCCATGTCGTTACACCACCACTAAATGAACTCATTAAAAATTCTTTGTTGTAGCCAACAAGTAGCATAAAGCCCACATAAAGCACTAACATAATGATTGTGAGCGTCCAGCTTAATGCACTTTTTTTCTTGACCATCTTTTGAAACTTTGGATTGCGTAGAATCTGTTCTACTTGGCTTTGATCCATAACCAAACTCCTTGCCTGTGCCCAACCTTGGTCACTTTTTTAATAGTAGTTTCTCATTATTAAAATTAGCAAAATAACGTGTAATTCGTAACTTAGACTTTGGTCGTTAAAATTTAATCAATTTATAGCTTTGTTTCTGCTTGCGGTATGATAGGCGCAAGGTTTTAATCATGTAGGTCATATGAACAGCTGGCTGATTATTGGGGTACTCACTTTTTATATAGCACTCTTATTTATTTGTGCTTTTTTTGGCGAGAAGCATGCTAGTCGCCTGAGTACACGTGGCCGGATGTTCTTGTTTAGTTTGACCTTAGGTGTTTACTGTTCATCTTGGACATTTTATGGTGCAACCGGAGCTGCCGTCCGAGAAGGCGTCATTTTCTTACCTATTTATTTAGGTCCACTGTTATTTGTCTGGTTTGGTTACGATATCTGGCGACGTTTAGGCCGAGTACGTCAGCATCATGCAATTTCTTCAATTGCCGATTTTGTTGCTGCACGTTATGGCAAAAGCGGTGTATTGGCATCGCTGGTTACGATCTTGGCAGTCATTGCGATTATTCCCTACCTGGCCCTACAGTTACGCGCAATTGCCTTAAGCACATCAGTCATATTAGAGCAAAATGCTCATATTCATACGACCACCAATAGCGTTTTGCTTTTAACCAGTGTCCTTGCGATCTTAGCCATGATCTTCGGTACAAGGCAAATTGCAAACACCGAACAGCATGGCGGCCTCATGTTAGCCGTTGCATTTGAATCTTTTGTAAAATTATTCGCCCTAATCTGTGTCGCTTTATTTTTTATTTTTGAAGCACCCGCGAACTTAGTACAAGTTTCGGCCGACGTAAACCAAACCTTCCAAGAAGTTCAGTTATTTGGGGTACCTGAAACGTTCTGGATTCAGACATTATTGGCAGGTCTCGCAATTATCTGTTTACCCCGTCAATTTCATGTGGCTGTTGTCGAATTACGCGATGAAAAGCACATTCGCGGTGCACGTAAATGGTTTGCGGCTTATCTCATTTTAACAATTTTAGCTATTATCCCAATTGCAAGCTGGGCCTTGCATGCAGCGCCAAAATTCCTAACCGTGCCTGATGTGGCAGTACTCTCATTACCATTGAGTTATAACCAAGAATGGTTAGCCCTACTGGCCTTTTTAGGTGGGTTCTCTGCATCAACAGGCATGTTACTGGTGTCATCTGTTGCTCTGTCTATCATGCTCAGTAATGACTTGATTATGCCCGCACTCTGGCGTTTTAAGCTGCTATCACGTCACGATAAACATTTACCTAAAGTTCTTAAATTCAGCCGTCGTATTAGTATTGTCGCGGTGATGCTACTTGGCTTTTTATTCTTCCATTTCTTTAATGATATTAACCAGCTTTCAGTATTTGGTTTATTGGCATTTAGTGCCGTTGCCCAGTTTGCACCTGCGCTTATTGGAGGCTTGTATTGGCGAGGTGGAAGCCGCCAAGGTGTCTATGCAGGTCTTATTGTTGGATTTTTGATGTGGAGTTACACATTACTATTTCCAACGATTTTACGTAGCTTGCCAGAGGCCTATCAAGAAACAGCCCAAAGTATTTTGCTTTTTGGTCCTTTTGGAATTAATGCCTTACGTCCAGAATCACTTTTTGGCTTTGAGTCATTTGCTCCACTTACACACGGCGTTATTTGGTCGCTTGGTTTAAATATTGTTTTATATATTTGGATTTCTAAAATTTACCGCCCAAGTGTGGCAGAACAAATTCAGGCAGAAAGCTTTTTTTATTACGAAACTAAGCCTCTGCCATCTCCCCATACCTCTACCGATTTAACTTATTTACCGCACGATGCTGCACGTTTAAAAGTAGGCGATTTATTTGCGCTTGCTAAAAGAATTACGGGTGAGCAACCCACAACACAAGCGTTCGAGAACTTTTGTGAGCAAAATCATCTCACGCTTAACCCGAATAGTATCGCCAATGGCATGTGGTGGCGGTTCACTGAACAATATCTAGCTGGAATTATCGGCGCAGCCTCAGCTCGTACTTTGCTCACTACAGCAATGATTAATAATGGTTTGGCATTAGGCCAAGTCGCCAATATTTTAGACCAAGCCTCGCAATGGCAACGTTTCAATCAAAACTTGCTGATGACCATGATTGATCACATGACCCAAGGGGTGAGTGTGGTTGATAAAAACATGTGTTTAGTCGCATGGAACAACCAATATTTAAAACTGTTTGGCTACCCAAAAGATTTAGTCTATGTGGGTTGTCCAATTGCCGATCTGATTCGTTATAACGCTGAACGCGGCGAATGCGGCCCAGGTTCAGTCGAAGAACATGTTCGCAAACGTTTGCACTGGATGAAAGTCGGAAGTGCGCATGAATTTGAACGAATCCGTAAAGACGGACGCGTTATTCAAATGCGCGGTAATCCTATTTCAGGTGGTGGCTTTGTGACTACCTTCGCCGACATTACGGCTTTCCGTGCGAATGAGGCAATACTTGAGGCCCGCGTAAAAGACAGAACCCAACAACTTGCCGATGCCTTAACTGAGCAACAGCTTGCGCGCGAACAAGCCGATATGGCCAATATGTCAAAAAGCCGATTTATTGCAGCGGCCAGTCATGACTTATTACAACCTATGCATGCTGCCCGTCTGTTTAGTACAGTTCTTGAACAAAGCATCGCAACCGAAGAAGATCGCCAAACTTTGCAACAACTTGACCGTGCTTTGTATGGTGCAGAAAGTATGCTCTCTGCCCTACTCGATATTGCGCGTTTGGAAGGCGGTACCATACAGCCAAAAAGACAGCCTTATCCTCTGCACGATTTACTAAGCGACCTCGAACTACAGTTTAAGTCGATTGCTGCACAGCGAAATATTTCATTAAAAGTTCACGATGTATCGTTCTGGATTGACACAGATCCACAGTGGATACGACGTATTATTCAAAACTTTGTGAGTAATGCTTTGCGCTATACAGCCAAAGGCCGAGTGATTGTTGGTGTATTACGTTCAGCACAAAAACCTGGACACATTCGAATTGGGGTTTGGGATACAGGTCCCGGAATTGCCGAAGAGCAACGTATTAAACTATTTCAAGAATTCGAACGCTGTGGGCATTTATCGCCTTGGGGTGAGCAAGGTTTAGGTTTGGGTCTTGCTATTGTGCAGCGTATGACGGGTTTGTTGAATTATCCAGTCTATGTCTATTCGCAACTCGATAAAGGCTCCTGCTTTATGATTGAGGTTCCGGTGGTAGAAGCGCCAAAAGTGATAACCCCAACCGTACAGGCAGTACCTTTAAAAACCAAAGCCTATCGGATTTTATGTTTAGACAATGATGAAACCATTCTTGAGGGTATGAGTAGCTTATTAGGTCGATGGGGTTATGAGGTTTTTAAAGCCACTGAACCTGAACAAGCACTTGAAATTATTCAAAAAGAAAATATTCAGGTCTGGCTTATCGATCAGCATTTAAACAACAACCAACTCGGTGTCGATTTTATTTTGCAAAATCGTCAACATGATGTTCCTGTTGCTTTAATTACTGCTGACTCTCATCCTGAGTTACCTCAACAATTGAAAGAACTGAATATTGTTTTACTCAAAAAACCACTTAAGCCTGCTTCTCTAAGAGCATGGTTATCGGGACTTAAAATTGCCAGTGAGGTAGATTAAATATTTTCTCCCCCAAACCTTTTAATAAGTTTGGGAGAGATTTTTGGCAAAAATTATTGGCCTAATTTAAGCCAATAGGCAGAACTGCTCAAAAAGTCGACTTTTACCCAGTAAATCATTGACCAAAATTTCCAATGACTCTTTTTCTATGGCAAAGCTCACCTTTTTTGTAAGTGAACACTTGTACACTTAGTTACAATTTCATAACTTGCTGTTTTTTAAAATTATAATTAGCCAAAAATAACCACATAAGACTTTAGTCGTATTCTACTTGCATTCTTCCTGACACATAAATATTCAAAACCTATTTCTTAAATGTACAGTCATTTTTATAACCCATTTCCATATTAAGCACCCCTGCTCACGAATTAATGCAAAGGACAATTGCCATGAATATTTCTGATAACAGCCCACAAGGCCAACTTTCGTCTCAACAGTTTTATCGCCAATACAGTGCCAATGCTTTACTTCCTGAACTAGATTGGCAAAGTATTTTCCCTCACAGCAAGCTCAATGAAGCAAACATCAAAGCGTTAAATACAATTTATCAATGTGCAGTTCCCCTCGCACTTAATGTATTTCATGATCTAAATTTTGATGTATTTGCACCTGCGGCTTATCATCCCCAAGGTTTAGGTTTATTTGATAAATTGGCACAACAAGAAGAAAACTTTTTAAAAGTTCTTAGCGCTGAAAGTGAAAATCTTGACCACGACACACGTCATCAAATCTGGAGCATGCTACTCCGTGGCGGTGCTGTACTCGTTTTCAAAGCTTGGCTTGGTCATGTCAAACTCGGCGAGAATCAGTTAGATATGACTCAGTTTGATGAATTATCGGATTTACTCTTTATTAAAACGCATCCAGATCAACTTGCTGAACGACTCCATGTTGATGAAAAAGCAAAACTCGACCATATCTTCTTAATGTATGGCAATGACATTTTCCTTGATCGCTTCAACAG
Source organism: Acinetobacter sp. LT1 (assembly GCF_059800965.1). Taxonomy (NCBI): domain Bacteria; kingdom Pseudomonadati; phylum Pseudomonadota; class Gammaproteobacteria; order Moraxellales; family Moraxellaceae; genus Acinetobacter; species Acinetobacter sp. LT1. The sequence continues at coordinate 169,474 of NZ_JBBAXE010000008.1, read as the reverse complement.
TCTAGAAACAGCTGCTTTGTTTGTTGATTTAGGCGTTTATGATGCAGCCTTCTTAAGCCTACGCGATGACCGCGTAGCTGAATATTTAAAAATGAAAGGTTATGTAACTCAAGATCAAATTGATGATTTGCAATGTGCACTCAATCCTTTGTACTGCGACAGCCTAACACCAAAGCAAGATTGCCTTGCTTAAGTGGCACACATAAAAAAGACCTCAATCGAGGTCTTTTTTCTTTTTAGATTTTCTTATCTTCAATATTTAATGCGCTAATGGCCAATACGGCTTGTGTACGGTTTTGCACACCTAATTTTCTAAAGATAGCCGTTACGTGAGCTTTAATCGTTGCTTCCGAAACATCGAGCTCATATGCGATTTGTTTATTTAACAAACCTTCCGCAACCATCATCAACACACGGAATTGCTGAGGTGTTAACGATTGAATACGTTCAGCTAAAGCAGTTTCATCTGCTGCTCTTGGGTCAAGGTTTAGATTAGATGGCAAGTTCGGTGGCAACCAGATATCACCTTCTAAGACTTGACGAATCGCTTCGCCAATATGACTTGGATGAGCCGACTTAGGAATATAACCCATCGCACCATGAGCGATTGCACGCTGAATGATTGAAGTTTCTTCATGTGCAGAAACAACAATAATCGGAATAGATGGATACTGTGCTCTTACATAAACCAGAGCCGAAAAGCCTGAAGCACCCGGTAAATTTAAATCGAGTAATACTAGATCAGGTTCTGCCCCATTTTCCAAACGCTCATAAAACTCATCAACCGAGGCTGTTTCATGAATTTGTGCCTGTGGCAGGCTATAACGTACTGCTTGAATTAAAGCATGACGAAACAAAGGATGATCATCAACGATTAAAATATTCATAAGCGATTAAAGTAATCTTGAGCATAAGTATGGCCTATTGTAACCCTACTATTTAGATGAAAGATACGTTCATCTTATCCATTTTTATGCAAAATGTTGATAAATGCAGAACTTAGCCAAGATTTTCAGATGTTTTTTAACTTTTAATCAAAATTAATCTGTTTTTTATATAAGCTTCCTTTTTATTATAAAAAATATATCACCTATAATTATATAAAATAAAAACAGCAACTTAATAAAAAAACAAAGTGTAAAAATCCACTATTTATCTTTTATATTTAAAACTGATAAGGTTGACCAATTTCGTTATTTTACAGTTTACCGTCGTTGTTGATTAATAAGTCCAATCTCTTGTTTTAGGCTTAGGAACCAAATTATGACTGGTATCACATCACCAAAACCTTTAAATATCGTTGCTGTTTCTGGTGGCTTAAATACCCCATCTAAAACGGAAAGTCTGGTTCAAGCCATTCTTGATGAATTATCAGAAGCAATCGATATTAAAGTTCACTTTATTAAATTAAGCGAAATCGGGCCTTTATTAGGCGGCGCATTTTATCGCAACCAACTTCCACAACGCGTACAAGATGACCTTGCAGCAGTTGAAGCAGCAGATGCTTTAATTGTAGGTACACCCGTTTACCGTGCTTCTTTTACAGGTCTTTTCAAACATTTCTTCGATTTTGTTGAACAAACTGCGTTGGTCGATGTACCAGTACTTTTAGCCGCATCGGGTGGTAGTGATCGTCATGCACTCGTACTTGAACATCAACTACGTCCATTATTCAGTTTCTTCCAAGCACAAACTTTACCAATTGGCGTATATGCGACCGATCGTGACTTTACTCCTGAATATACGGTGAAAAGCGAGCAATTATCAGATCGTATTACGTTAGCAGTGGCACGCGCATTACCAATTTTAGAATGGGCGCCAGCGAAAGGTAAACGTGCTGAAGTGGTTAAATCTAAATCACAGCAAGCAAATCAAGAGCTTGGTATTAACAAGCAAATTGAACAAGAAGAAGTATTACCTTCAGCGGCTGTACCAGACCTTGATGCGGCAGAATCTCGTTTGCATCACAAGTCTGGCAAATCATTAACGCATGTTGCCTAAGCGCAATATGCCTAAATAAAAAGAACGAATGGGGAGAGCGAACCATGACGCAATTACAACAACCAATTAAATTTGCTTATTGGGTACCAAACGTAAGCGGTGGCCTTGTAGTGAGTAACATCGAACAGCGTACATACTGGAGTTATGACTACAATGTTCGACTTGCACAGGCTGCCGAAAACAATGGTTTTGAATATGCGCTCACCCAAATTCGTTTTACGGCTGGGTACGGGGCAGAAAACCAACATGAATCGGTAAGTTTTAGTCATGCATTACTAGCAAAAACTGAAAAACTGAAAGTCATTGCGGCGATTCTCCCCGGCCCCTGGAAACCCGCGTTGGCGGCAAAACAACTTGCAACGATTGATTATCTAACTGAAGGCCGTATTGCGATTAACGTAGTGAGTGGCTGGTTCAGAGGTGAGTTTGATGCCATTGGTGAAGAGTGGCCTGAGCATGATGAACGTTATGTTCGCTCCGAAGAATTTATTCGCACGCTAAAAGGAATCTGGACCACCGACAACTATAGTTTCAATGGTAAATACTACCAGTTCCAAAACTACACGCTTAAACCAAAACCTTTGCAAAAGCCTTATATCGAAGTTTTCCAAGGTGGCAGTTCACGTGCTGCACGTGACATGGCGTCTCGCGTATCTGACTGGTATTTCACTAACGGTAATACGGTAGAAGAAATTCAAAAACAAGTCGAAGATATTCGCACTAAAGCAAAAGCCAATAACCATCATGTCAAAATTGGGGTAAATGCATTCATCATTGCCAGAGATACCGAAGAAGAAGCAAAAGCAGTACTTCAAGAAATTATTGATAAAGCCAACACTGAAGCCGTAAATGCATTTGGAGATGCTACACGTGAAGCAGGTGCTGCTTCACCAGAGCAACAAGGTAACTGGGCAAAATCAAGTTTTGAAGACTTAGTGCAATACAACGATGGCTTTAAAACCAATTTAATTGGTACGCCGCAGCAAATTGCAGAGCGTATTGTGGCACTCAAAAATGTAGGTGTTGATTTGATTCTTTCCGGATTTTTACACTTTATTGAAGAGGTGGAATATTTCGGAGAAAAAGTTCTGCCGCTCGTTCGTCAGTTAGAACTTCAACAGGAGAAGGAGGTAGAAATCCAAGCTAAATCAGCCTAAAAAACCCCAGTTAAAACAGCGCAAGATAATAAAAACAATAAATTAAAAATAAAGAATTTATTGGCTCCAAGACTCGGCTTGGAGCCTTTATTTTTTAGGATTTCTCGACTTCTCGAATCACAGTTTCAACTGAGTAACGGCACCATTTTGAAAGTTTCTCGATAAATTCATTTAAGGCAGCGGGTTCAAAATGGCTGACAATCATATAGCAAGCATTGCCCATGACTTTAAAGCATTCATCGATTTGTTCATATTGCTTAACCAAATTTTCAATCTCTTCAAATGCGCGTTGTTCATTTAAATGCAAGTGAATAAATTGCTTATGCGAATATTGCACGGCAATGGTGTAGTTTTTGATAACACCTGCATCCATTAACTGAGCAATTCGAGCACCCACCGCCTGTCCTGTTCGATGGACGCGCTGCCCAATGTCTTTATTTGTCAGACGAGAATCTTGTTTGAGTAATGCAATAATTTTTAGATCAATCGGGTCTAATTCAATATTCATTTTTCATGGTGAAAGAAAACTGGCGGTAATGCTTTCATCTGACTATAGCCGATTTTTCAAGCAGAGAATAATCTTGTTTTATCTCATATCAACAAGAGTGACCTCATGAAACAAGCTCTATTAGTTATCGATGTACAAAATGATTATTTTAAAAATGGCAAAATGGAATTGGTTGGGCCAGAGCAAGCGCTAGAAAAAATAAAACAACTCGAACAATATTTTAACGAGAAAAACTTGCTCATCATTTATGTGCAGCATATTAACCCGCCACAAGCGAGTTTCTTCCAAGAAAATACAGATGGGGTTTTACTTCATCCTGAACTCAGTGCTGGCAGTGATTCATTAATCGTGACAAAGCATTATCCAAACAGTTTTTTAGAAACCAATTTAGATGAGCTTTTAAAAACACATCAAATTGAACAACTCGTGATTACAGGCATGATGACGCATATGTGTATTGATTCAGGGACTCGTGCAGCCAAAGAACTTGGCTATCAACCCATCTTAATTGCAGATGCAACCGCAACTCGCGATTTAAGCCATGATAGAAAAATTGTAAAAGCTGAAGACGTACAAACTGCTTTTTTAACTGCGCTGAGTACATTTGCAAATGTAGAAAATACTGCTGACTTTTTAGCAAGCTCTTAGTAGAAAGCAATAAAAAAGCCCCAGATGGGGCTTTTTTAAAATTAGTTCTGCTTATCAGGATAAACCGTTGTAATTAACTGATCTACCACTGCAGGCTCAGCCAAGGTTGAAGTATCACCTAAACTATCTAGCTCATTCGCTGCAATTTTTCTTAAAATACGGCGCATGATTTTACCCGAACGCGTTTTAGGTAACGCTGGTGCCCAATGTAATGCATCAGGTGAGGCCACAGGTCCAAGCACTTTACGTACCCAGTTGATTAACTCTTTACGCAGCTCTTCCGATTCTGCAACACCTGCCTGTAAGGTCACGAAAGTACAAATACCTTGTCCTTTAATCTCATGTGGCATACCCACCACTGCTGCTTCTGCTACAGATTCATGCGAAACCAAAGCACTTTCAATTTCAGCAGTACCTAGACGATGACCTGAAACGTTTAAGACGTCGTCAACACGACCTGTGATCCAGTAATACCCATCTTCATCACGGCGAGCACCATCGCCTGTAAAATAAGTATTTTTAAAGGTCGAGAAATAAGCTTCAATAAAGCGGTCCGGATCACCCCAAATAGTACGCATCTGGCCTGGCCATGAATCTTTAATCACAAGGTTACCTTCAACCGCACCTTCTAGCTCATTACCTTCACCATCCACAATGGCGGGTTGAATCCCAAATAATGGACGTGTTGCTGAACCTGGTTTTAAAGCTGTTGCACCCGGCAATGGAGCAATCAAAATACCGCCTGTTTCGGTTTGCCACCATGTATCAACAATCGGGCAGCGGCCTTCACCAACAACATTGTAGTACCAATTCCAAGCTTCAGGGTTAATAGGTTCACCGACCGAACCGAGTAAACGCAAGCTGCTACGGTTACTTTCGCGTACAAATGAATCACCCTCTCGCATCATGGCGCGAATTGCGGTTGGAGCTGTATATAAGATAGAAACTTTATGTTTATCGACTACGTGACCAAGACGTGCCCATGTTGGGTATTGAGGCACGCCTTCAAACATTAAGGTCGTGGTACCATTTGCTAGCGGTCCATAAATCAAATAACTATGCCCTGTAATCCAACCGATATCGGCTGTACACCAATACACATCATCTTGTTTTAAATCGAAGACCTCTTTAAAGGTACTGGTTACATAAACTAAGTAACCGCCTGTCGTATGCAACACACCTTTCGGTTTACCTGTCGAGCCCGATGTATAAAGAATAAATAAAGGGTCTTCTGCCTTCATCGGCTCTGGAGGACAGTTTGCATCAACCTCCATAATAATGAGGTGATACCACAAATCACGACCAGGCTTCATTTCAATCGGGTTTGCATTACGGTAAACCACGATCACATTTTCAACACACTCAGTACCCGGCAACGCTAAAGCCAAATCAACATTTTCTTTGAGTGGTAATAGTTTTCCGGCACGTAGACTTGAGTCTGCGGTAATCACCAGTTTCGCTTGGCTATCTTCAATACGACTCGCTAAAGAGTCTGGCGAGAACCCACCAAACACTACACAGTGAACAGCACCAATACGGGCACAGGCTAACATGGCAATTGCACCCTCAGTGACCATCGGCATATACAGTACAACGCGGTCACCTTTACCAATGCCATATTTCTTTAAAACGTTGGCAAAACGGCAGACTTCGTCGTGTAATTCTTTATAAGAGACAATCTTATGACGAGAAGGATGGTCACCTTCCCAAATAATTGCAGGTTTATGTGGATGTTCTTTAAGATGCCTGTCTAGGCAGTTTGCTGACACGTTCAACTCACCATCAGCAAACCATTCAATTTTAAAATTGTCTTTGTCAAAACTAGTATTTTTAACTTGGGTAAATGGCTTTATCCAATCGACAATTTTAGCTTGCTCTGCCCAGAATTCATCTGGGTTCTCGATAGAGTGTTGATAACGTTTAAAGTAGTCTGCTTCAACAGTACGAGCTGTTTTTTTAAATTCCTCTGGTACTGGATAGATCTCATTCATACGCAACTTCCTTGATCTTGTGCATCCCATCTCGAGACTGTGGCTATTATTTTACTGGATCTTATTTGCATGCCTTTGCAGTATGATGACTCATTCAAAGCCTAGACAATGCGACTTTGGTCATATATTAACCACTTACTCAAGCATACGAAATTATGAACATTTTTATAAAATTAAGTTGATTTAAAACATTTGTCTATAGCTTTTACTTTTATAATTTTTTCAATATTTGATGGTTTTGATCATCAACAAAGATTATTTTGTCTCTCATATGCAACCTAGGAATAAAATAATATGTTTGCCCAAACAACTTCCTCACGCCCACCACAGCTGCCTTTAAAAGATAGCCCTTTTTCAATTCATGGCCGTTTTAACCGTATGAGTTATTTAGGTGGATATGGACTGATTTATTTAGTCACAATCGTGGGTTATTTTATTCTGGCCTCCTTTCTTGGAAGTTTTCAGCTTTCAAGTAATTTATTTAATTTTGAGTTTTATAGCTCTCTTTCTGGCCTCAGTGCTTTGGTGGTATGGGCTTTTTGGCTATTCCTGATTTATTTAAATGTTGTTCTCGTCGTGCGACGTTTGCATGATCTAAATAAAAGTGGTTGGATGGGATTACTACTATTCATTCCAGTTGTTCAGTTCTTTTTTATGATTTATTTACTACTTGCCTCAGGTACAGCAGGTCCAAATCAATATGGTCCATCTCGACCATCAACGTTCATAGAAAAGTTAATGGCTTGGTTTATTTTATTGGCTATTTTAATTAGCCTTATTTCTACCGCAGGCTTTTTTTACTACTTCTCTGGTACCGATACTATTCAAACCCCGTCACAAATCTTACAAAAAGGAACGGAATACTTTTAATTAAAAAACACTTTATTATTCAGATGAACTCATTATAGTAGGCGCACATTTTATCTCCTACTATAATGAAGGCCGATCATCGCTTTCATAATTTTTTAAAATAGAGACTTGTTGTGGCTGATGAACAAAAATCCTTAACGGATGTTGCAAAAAATACAGGCGAACTTTTGCAAGAAGCAGGTACTAAAACCACTCAAACGGTTTTAGCCCATACCGAAAAGTATCATGATGCCTATACCACTATTGATAAAATCGTGGATAGCTTCTGGGAACGTGTGCCTTATATTTGTATTGCGATTATCGTTTTTATTATTTTTTGGCTACTCACCAAATTATTTAAGTTCTTTGTTCGTAAAACCTTAGAAAATCGTTCTTATACGCGCCAAAACCTAGTGTTGGTTCTAAACCGTGTAGGAAGTACGACAATTTTATTTTTTGGATTCTTAATTGCACTTGTCATCATGATCCCAGGTTTTACCCCGGGGCAACTCATGAGCGCGTTAGGGATCGGTTCGGTTGCAATTGGTTTTGCATTTAAAGATATTTTCCAAAACTTGCTTTCAGGTATTTTAATTTTATTGAGCGAACCGTTCCGTATTGGCGATTCAATCGTGGTCAATTCACTTGAAGGAACTGTTGAAGATATCCAAATTCGTGCAACATTCTTACGCTCGCCAGATGGCCGTCGCATTGTTATTCCAAATGCCACTGTTTATACGAGCGCTTTAACTGTAAATACGGCTTATCAGCAGCGACGTTGTGAGTTTGTAGTCGGCATTGGATATGACGACGATGAACAAAAAGCTAAACAGATTATTTTAGATATTCTTAATAATGACCGAAATGTACTCAGTCAACCAGCTTTCTCGGTTAACGTTACAGCTTTAGCAGATTTCTCGGTTAACCTGACTGTACGTTGGTGGGTTGATACTACTGAAACTGATATGTCCTCATCTACAAGCACAATTCAAGCTCAAGTAAAACAAGCTTTCAATGAGAACGGAATTAATATTCCTTACCCAATTCAGGAATTAAAAATGGCTTCAAATCAGCCACTTTTAAACCCAGAAACATCAACTAAAGAGACGACCTAAAATATAAGAAATAGACGTTTCAGTTCTTAAAATACGGTTGCCTAAGCTCACAGCTTGGCAGCCGTTTTTTGTGAGCAAATCAATTTCATAGGGAATAAAGCCGCCTTCGGGTCCAACGACTACACTGCACGCATGCGGAATATTAACTGGCATGCTCTGCTCGGCATACGGATGAGCCACATAGGCGGGACTTTCCTTTGAAATTAAGTTTGGTAGAACATCTTCAACAAAAGGTTTAAAGCGTTTATATAATTGAATTTCAGGAGCAATGGTGTCGCCTGCTTGCTCAAGCCCTAAAGTCACATAGTTATCAAGTTGTTGTAAAAATGGAGTTTGCCAATAGCTTTTATCTACGCGGTAACTATGAATCAAACTAATTCTTTCAACACCTAGAGTCACACTATCCATAATTAAACGGCGTAAAACTTTGGGCCTTGGTAACGCTACGATTAAATGTACTGGAAGTTTTGCAGGTACAACTTCTTCAGTGATAGGCCGTATACAAACTTCTTGCTCATTCATCGAAACAATTTCAGTGGTATAGCGTGCACCATTACGAACACCAACTTTTAGATTTTGGCCCACCGTAATATCAAGATGTTCACGTAAATGCTGCAATTGGCGTTTTGAACGGATTAACCATAAATCTGACTGAACATCATCAGGTTCTAGTAAAACGATATTCATGGTTTTTCGGCCAAATACCGGTTAATTACACCAATATGCTTTTGTAATGAACCTTGGTTACGTTGTAAGACTTTATGCGCCTGCTCTACCACCTGCTTTGCTTCTTCAGGCTCGGCTAAACATGCCATCCAGATTGCTACAACTTGCTCAGCGTCTTGAGCAATGAGCACCCCATTTTCATCAATAAATTCATCAACAATGGTTTGGAAATTAAAGTAACGAGGTCCAATTACGGTCGGTACATTTAAAACCATAGGCTCTAAAATATTATGCCCACCACCTGGTTCATTAAGTGATCCCCCCACAAAACACACCTGACTTAAGGCATACCATAGCCAAAGCTCACCCATACTATCCGCCAGATAAACCTGTGTACTGGCGTGAATACTATGATTCATACTTCTACGATGAGTGATTAGATCTAAGTTCTGACAAATTTCAAATACTTCATCAAAACGTTCAGGATGTCGAGGCACGACAATACAAACTAAATCTGGATCTGACTTTAGATAAGGTGCAAGTGCCTGCAAAATTTGTTGTTCTTCTGGCGCATGTGTACTGGCAATTGTTAGGACTTTACGCTGTCCCAAATACCATTGTTGTTGTAATTGCTCAGCCTGATTTATAAAAGCCTCAGGTGCATGGATATCAAACTTAATATTTCCAACTACCTGACTTTTTTGTTGATCTAAACCAAGTTCTACATAACGTTGTCGAGTTGCATTATCTTGTGCCAACACCCAGTCAATTTGTTTCAGCATTCCTGCCGTTAGACCTGAAACGCGACTATAACCTTTCGCTGATTTTTCTGATAATCGCGCATTTAATAATAAACAAGGAACCTGCTGTAGCTTGGCTTGATCAATTAAATTTGGCCAAAGCTCAGTCTCAACCAATGCTAAAAGCTTTGGCTGATATAACTCAAAAAATTGTTTTAAAAGATGCTTTTGATCAACAGGCAAATAAACTGCTTGAAATAGATCTAAATAAGGTGCTTTTAAAAATAATGATTTGGCACGCGCCTGCCCCGTCTTTGTTGTATTAGTAACTAATACAGGTTGACCGAGTTTAAGATAATGCTCGATTAAAGGCTGCGCAGCATTGGTTTCTCCAACCGAAACAGCGTGGAACCAAATTGCTCTTACAGTTTTCGGAGACTCAAACGGCCCAAATCTTTCAAGACATTCCTGATTATATAATTCCTGGCTTTCTGCACGTCTTTTTATCCGCCATTGGTAAAAAGGTTTTAATAAATGGAGTGCGGTGTTGTACCAAAAAGGGGTCGCCAAGCGGTTTGCCTCAAATAGTCAAAGTTTAAAACTGGGGAAAATATAACATAGATAGAAAAAATGGCAGAGTTTCGATACCTAAACTCTACCATTACAAGAAAAGCGATTTACTGAATTCAGAAATGGACGAAGTCAGCAAAACATCATTTCAAAGAATCTTATGAAGCTTCTAGTGTTGGATAGTCTGTATAACCTTCAGCACCTTTCGCATATAAAGTCGTTGCTTGAAGTTCGTTTAGTGGCAAATCTTGCTCTAAACGCTGTAAAAGATCTGGGTTAGCAATATATGCCTTACCAAAAGATACAGCATCTGCCTGACCTTCACGCAAGATACGTTTTGCTGATTCTGGTGTTAGGTTCTCATTGGCAATCCATACACCATTAAATTTTTCGCGAAGTTTAGGACTAATACTATCAGCAGCTTCATATTCACGAGAGAAAATGAAAGCAACATTACGTTGGTTAAGTTGTTCAACTACATAACCAAAAGTTGCTAATGGGTTTTCATCTCCCATATCGTGTGAATCACCACGCGGTGCAATATGAACACCTACTCGGCCTGCGCCCCACACTTCAATAAATGCATCAACGACTTCTAATAATAAACGTGCGCGATTTTCAACAGGACCACCGTATTCATCATCACGTTGGTTGGTATTACTTTGAAGGAACTGGTCAATTAAGTAACCGTTCGCTGCGTGTAATTCAACACCATCAAAACCTGCTGCTTTAGCCAGTTCTGCTGAATGTTTGTATTGAGCAATAACTTCTTGAATCTCTTCAATTGAAAGTGCACGCGGTGTTACATAGGGACGTTTAGGACGTAATAAACTCACTTCACCCGCAGGTTGAATTGCACTTGGTGCAACAGGAATATCACCATCTAAAAGTTCAGGATGCGAAATACGGCCTACATGCCAAAGTTGAGCTACAATTTTTGAACCTTGAGCATGAACTGCCTCAATAATTTTATTCCAAGCTTGTGCCTGCTCTTGTGACCATAATCCTGGGGTGTCTGCGTAACCCACAGTTTTTGAACCAATTACTGTTGCTTCGGTCAAAATTAGACCAGCATTTGCACGTTGTTGATAGTATTCAACCATTAAATCATTAGGCACTCGGCTTACACCACTACGCGCACGCGTTAATGGAGCCATTACCAATCGATTTTTGATTTCAAAATCACCAACCGTTAAAGGAGTATTGAGTTCAGCCATAATCGCCTCGACTTACACTTTTAATAATTTAAAGTGTTTGTTTTAAATGTTCGATATATTGCTGAATCAAAGCTTCGTTACGTGAAAAATAAGACCATTGACCATATTTTTGGACCTGAATAAGCCCCGCCTGTTGTAACACAGACAAATGATTGGACATTGTAGACTGAGCTACTTTACCCAAACGTTCAATATGACCTGCACAAACACCCTTCTCAAAACTACCACCACATTCTTCAATCGGTAAATAATGTGCAGGTTCTTTTAACCATTGCAAAATTTGCCGACGTAGAGGGTTGGAAAGGGCTTTGCTAATTGCATCAATATCCATAGGCTCAACACGTCTTTTAAACGAACAAAGCTTTGTTCAGCATTTCGAAAATATAATATCGCATTTTTTCGATATTCATATCTATTTTTTTCGATATTCATATCGTATTTTTTCGATTAACATTCGAAAACTGAACTGCTTTGCCGTTTTAATCGCTAAAAATCCAAGAGTTCTACATATTCATAGATGAAGTGTATTTAAACTAAAAGTTCAGCAGACTCTTATAAACCTTGTTTTAAACTCGCTTCGATGAAACGATCAAGGTCACCATCAAGAACAGCACCTGTATTAGAGTTTTCAACCCCTGTACGTAAATCTTTAATACGAGAATCATCTAATACATATGAACGAATTTGGCTTCCCCAACCAATATCAGACTTCGAGTCTTCTAGAGCTTGAGCTGCTTCATTACGTTTTTGCATTTCCAATTCATATAAACGTGCACGTAACTGTTTCCATGCGTGGTCACGGTTAGCATGTTGCGAACGCTGGTTCTGACACGCTACTACAATACCTGTTGGGATATGAGTCAAACGCACAGCCGAGTCGGTTTTGTTAATATGCTGACCACCTGCACCAGATGCACGGTACGTATCGGTACGAACATCAGAAGGGTTAATATCAATTTCAATATTGTCATCAACTTCTGGTGAAATAAATACCGCAGAGAATGAAGTGTGACGACGGTTGCCACTGTCAAATGGTGATTTACGAACTAAACGGTGTACACCTGACTCTGTGCGTAACCAACCGTAGGCATATTCACCTTCCACACGAATCGTTGCTGATTTAATACCTGCTACGTCACCGTCAGACACTTCCATAAGTTCTGCTTTAAAACCATGACGTTCAATCCAGCGCATATACATGCGTAAAAGCATAGACGCCCAATCTTGTGCTTCAGTACCACCTGAACCTGATTGAATCTCGACATAGCAAGGGTTCGGGTCCATTGGGTTACTAAACATGCGACGGAATTCAAGTTTAGCCAGTTCATCTTCGGCAGCACCAAGCTCCGACTGAACATCTTCAAGCAGGCTTTCATCGTCGGCTTCTACAGCCAAATCTAACATCGCTTTTGCATCTTCAAGCTGTGTAGATAAGCCATCCAATACATTAATAACGTTTTCTAGTTCGCCCTTTTCTTTCGCCATCGCCTGAGCACGGCTTTGATCATTCCAGATTGCAGGGTCTTCTAACTCACGTAAAACTTCTTCTAAACGTTCTTTTTTCAGATCGTAGTCAAAGATACCCCCGTAGTGTTTGGCTACGATCAGTTAAGTCTTTCAATTGGTTTAGATAAGGATTAATTTCCACGCGAGTGTTCCCATAAGAGCAGATAAACGGTCAATTATTTTAGCATAGCTGCGGTTATCTACGAACCCGCTTTGTATTTCTCATCATATTTCATCAATTTGATTTATAAATTTTCTTCAGTTCAATTTAAGATTAATTAGTAACATCCTCATACAAAATTGGGTACTTTTACAGCATTTTTTATGATCTACACAAAATATCCTCAATTTTAATAAAATAAAACATTATATTTTTATATTTTAAAATCAATATCTTAAATTAAATTAGTTTACATAAATATCACACGGTTACAGTACGGTTACTTGCGCAAGATTGACGACAAAGCTTTTTCGTCTAGACTAAAAGTTGTAACAAAACATTTATAAAATCGCTTTTTAGAGGGGAGAGATTCCATGAAAAAACTAGCAATTGCATCAGCTCTTTTATCTGCACTCGCAGTGAGTGGCGCAGCAAACGCTTACCAAGCTGAAGTTGGTGGTTCTTACAATTATCTTGATCCAGACAACGGTAGCAGCGTAAGTAAATTCGGTGTTGACGGGACTTATTACTTTAATCCTGTTCAAACTCGTAACGCTCCACTTGCTGAAGCAGCTTTCTTAAGCCGTGCAAGTAACGTTAACGCCCTTATCAACTATGGCGATAACAGCGGTACAAAAGATACTCAATATGGCGTAGGTGTTGAATATTACGTTCCTAACTCAGATTTCTACCTTAGCGGTGATGTAGGTCGAAATGAGCGTGAAATTGATAACACTAATTACGACCAAAAAGTAACTACTTACGCAGCTGAAGTAGGTTATTTACCAGCTCCAGGTTTATTACTTGCTCTAGGTGTTAAAGGCTACGACGAAAAAGACGGCAAAGACGGCGCTGATCCAACAGTTCGTGCTAAATACGTAACTCAAGTAGGTCAACATGACGTAAACCTTGAAGCGTTCGGTGCGTTCGGTGACCTAGACGAATATAAAGTTCGTGGTGACTACTACATCGACAAAACTTTAAGTGTTGGTGCTGATTACTACAACAACGACTTAACTGACAAAGATGAATTTGGTATCAATGCTAAAAAATTCTTAAATCAGCAAGTAAGTGTTGAAGGCCGTGTTGGATTTGGTGATAACGACAACACTTATGGTGTTCGTGCAGCATACCGCTTCTAATCAAGCCTAAAGTCATAAAAAAATCCGCTCAATTGAGCGGATTTTTTTATTGGTTTAAATGTACGATGCGTAATTGTAAATTCACATTTCCATTAAATGCATTACGATCTATTTCATAGACCAAATGTACATAATCCCGCATTGGGTCAAATTCAAAACGGCCTGCTGCATTAAAAGCAATTGCATCAAAACTATATTGGCCGAGTGCTAATTTAAGCTTCAAATGCGTTTCTTTAAGCCAGCGATAATCAACAACTTTAAAATGCCCCTCAAACTGAGGAAAAGGGAATTTTTGTCCCCAAGGCCCCAACTGTTCTATCCAATCTAATGTATTTAGTTGCAAAGCCGAAGCAGGGAGTTCTCCATCCGTCCATAGCGTTGCTTGAAACAAAGACTCTTCCATTGCTGCAATACAATTGGTAAACGCTGTTTTAAAAGCTTCGAAGTTTTCTTTACGTATGGTTAAACCTGCTGCTGCTGCATGCCCACCAAAATGGCTCACCAATTCTGGATGTTGTTCAGCAACCTGTTCAATTGTATCTCGAATATGCACCCCATCAATTGAACGTGCAGACCCTTTTATATGAATACCATCTTCATCAGGTGCAAATACAATAGTGGGACGATGAAACTGCTCTTTTAAACGCCCCGCTACAATTCCAATCACACCTTGATGCCAGTTTTCTTCGAAGAGTATAAGAGCTGGAGGAACGTCTTCCTTTGAGAGCTGCAAGCTATCTAAAGCAGACAAGGCTTGTTGCTTCATCTCCCCTTCGATTTGACGGCGCTCTATATTTAATTGATTTAACTGTCTCGCGATTGGATAGGCAGATTCCATAGTGTCAGCTAATAAACATTCAATGCCTATACGCATGCTCTCCATGCGTCCAGCAGCGTTAATACGCGGACCTAAAACAAAACCTAAATCTTGTGCACGCAAAGATGAAGCCTCACGGCCAGCAATATCTAGCAACGCCAATATTCCGACTCGGCATTGATGTTGTTGAATACGTTTTACGCCTGCATCGACCAAAATACGATTGTTATAATCTAACACAGCAACATCCGCATACGTTCCCAAAGCAACCAAGTCTAGATATTGAGTGACTTTACTTGTACTTTTGTTTTGCTTGTTACGTAAACTTGCTAAATTGGCCAGTACATAAAATGCAACTCCAACACCTGCAAGCGCCTTACTTGGGAACTCACAACCTAACTGATTTGGATTTACAACTGCTTCTGCAAGCGGTGTTTCTTTAGTGGTTAAATGGTGATCTGTAATAACCACTTGCATGCCCAGTGCATGTGCCGCATCAACACCAGCATGGCTGGAAATCCCATTATCGACAGTAATTAATAAATCGGGTTGATAAGTTTGATGTGCAAGCTCTGCAATTGCGGGGGTAAGCCCATAACCGTATTTAAATCGGTCTGGAACCAAATAGTCGACTTGTGCCCCCATATCGCTAAGCACCAATACCATTAAAGCTGTACTGGTTGCACCATCGGCATCATAATCACCGACAATAACAATTTTTTTCTGCTCATCAATAGCTTGATCTATTAATGCCACAGCAGTTTCTAATCCCTTGAGCTGTGGAGCTAATAAATTCTTAAGCTTTAACTCTAATTCCTGTTCAGATTGTACCCCACGCCTTGCCAAAATTTCGGCAATAAACGGAGGCACGCCCTGAAACTGTTCAGGGCGTGTTAATAAAGGTCTTTGTTTGATTTGTATTTTTGTCATTTAAGGCATCAGTCGGTGCAGCGTCCATTGACCGTCGATTTTTTCATAACTCAAGCGGTCATGTAAACGATTTGGTCTTCCCTGCCAGAATTCATAATAATCTGGTTGCAGACGATAGCCTCCCCAGAACTCTGGCTTATCAAGTACTTCACGACTTGTAACTTGCTGTTGTAAGTCTTGAAAACGTTGCTGTAACAGCTCTCGGCTTTCAATCTTACCACTTTGCGGAGTACTGATATGCGCTGCAATCTGGCTATCACGTGGTCGTTTACGATAGTAATCTGTAGACTCTTGCTCAGCAATTTTGACTACACGACCACCAACTCGCACCTGACGCTCTAGACTTGGCCAGTAAAATAATAATTCGGCATATGGATTTTCTGCCAAATCGATACCTTTTTGACTGTCGTAATTAGTATAAAAATCATACCCAGCTTCTGTAGCCCCACGTAACAAAACTGTTCGAACATGAGGTCTGCCATTCGCGCTTGCTGTCGCTAATGACATTGCATAGGGTTCATGCAAATTGGCTGCTAGAGCATGGTTAAACCAACCAAGAAACTGCTGATGAGGATTAGATTCAACTTGCCCCTCATGCAATTCTCCTTGCTCGTAGCTTAAGCGTAATTCACTTAAATCTTTAATGACATCACTCATGTCATGCACCTTATGCGACTTGTGCTTGTGAACGAACTGAATCTGCTAAATGCTGAGCTAAAGCATTCACTTCTTGCTCATCATCACCTTCGACCATAACACGAATTACAGGCTCTGTTCCTGACTTACGAATTAAGATTCGTCCATGTCCTTTGAGCTGTGCTTCTGCTTTATCAAACTCGGCAACCAATGTAGGAATAGAATACGGATCAAGCATTTGTTCTAAACGTACATTCACAAGAATTTGCGGGAATAATTTAAAGTCTTGAACCAACTCATGAAGAGCTTTATTTTGCTCGACCATCACGGTTAAAACTTGAAGTGCTGCAATAATCGCATCACCTGTCGTACTCTTGTCTAAAGTTAGAATATGACCAGATGGTTCCCCACCAGTAACCCAACCATTTTCTTCTAAAGCTTGTAATACATATCGGTCGCCAACCTTAGCACGAACAAAACCAACATTCGCTTTTTCAAGTGCAATTTCGAGTGCCATGTTACTCATGACAGTACCAACAACGCCTGCTGGTTTTTTCTGAGCCTGAGTCGCCAAGATATATAAAATATGATCGCCATCAATCAAGTTACCAAACTTATCGACCATCACGACACGGTCAGCATCACCATCAAAGGCAATCCCTAAATCTGCTTCGTGCTCAACTACAGCTTTTTGTAGGTTCTCAGGATGTGTTGAACCACAACCTTCATTAATATTTAAACCATCCGGCTCATTATATAAAGCAACAACTTTTGCACCTAACTCACGGAAAACCGAAGGACCAACGCTATACGCTGCACCATGAGCACAATCCACCACAATTGTTAAATTACTTAAATCAAAATGGTAAGGAAAAGTAGATTTACAGAATTCAATGTAACGACCATTTGCATCTTTTACACGAACACTTTTACCTAAGTTTGCTGTGTCATCAATATATAAATCTTTTTCTAATTCGAGGTTAATTTCTTCTTGTAGCGCATCTGGTAGTTTTTTACCTTCGCTTGAGAAAAATTTAATACCATTATCAAAATATGGGTTATGTGATGCAGAAATCACGATACCTGCATGCGCATGTAAAGCACGAGTAAGGTGCGCAATTGCTGGGGTTGGTAATGGGCCAAGCAAATGAACATATACGCCAGCAGCGTTTAACCCCGCCTGCAAAGCAGACTCTAAAATATAACCAGATAAACGAGTGTCTTTTCCTAATACAACAAGTGGCTTATTTTTTGGACTCGTTCGTTTTAATACCTTCCCTGCAGCAAAACCGAGTTTTAAAGCAAACTCTGGAGTAATAGGCATTTGCCCAAATTTTCCACGAATACCATCCGTTCCAAAATAACTCATAGCTTATCTCATTTTTACGCCACTTCAGCCGTGGCTTACTGCATATATGGCAATTCCGCCATATCTCTTTTCGTCAGATTCACTTTACACCAAAAACAAAAAGCCGTCAGTGTAATGACGGCTTTCTTCATTGTTTTGGTTACGAAAATCTAACCAACACGATAGTTCGGAGCTTCTTTAGTAATCGTTACATCATGAACATGTGACTCAGACATGCCTGCTGAAGTAATTTTCACAAATTTCGCATTTTGGCGAAGATCTTCAATCACAGCTGAACCTGTATAACCCATCGAAGAACGTAAACCACCCATCATTTGATGAACGATGTTACCCATTGGGCCTTTATAAGGAACACGGCCTTCGATTCCTTCTGGTACTAACTTCTCAGCACCTGCTTTTGAATCTTGGAAATAACGGTCAGCAGAACCAGTTGCTCCCGCCATTGCACCTAATGAACCCATACCACGATATGCTTTGTAGTAACGACCTTGGAAAAACTCAACTTCGCCCGGCGCTTCTTCAGTACCTGCAAGTAATGAACCAACCATGATCGTACTTGCACCCGCACCGATCGCTTTTGCCATATCACCAGAGAAGCGGATACCACCATCTGCAATTAAAGGAATTTGATCTTTTAGTGCGCTAGCAACGCTGTCAATCGCAGAAATTTGTGGCATACCAATACCTGCCACAATACGTGTTGTACAGATAGAACCAGGGCCAATACCTACTTTTACAGCATCTGCACCTGCATCTAATAATGCTAATGCAGCATCACCAGTTGCAATGTTGCCACCAATCACTTGTACTTGAGGGAAGTTTTGTTTCACCCAACGTACACGTTCAATTACACCAGCAGAGTGACCATGTGCTGTATCAACAACAATTACGTCAACACCGGCTTCAACCAATGCTTCCACACGACTTGGTGTATCAGCACCTGTACCTACCGCAGCACCCACACGTAAACGACCAAGATCATCTTTACAACTGTTTGGATAGCTCTCAGCTTTGCGGAAGTCCGTTACTGTAATTAAGCCTTTAAGTTCGTTGCTCTCACCAACGACCAAGACTTTTTCAATACGGTGTTTTTGCAATAATGCTTGAATATTTTCTTTAGACTCGCCTTCACGTACAGTTACTAAACGATCTTGGCCTGTCATGATGTTGCTAACAGGTTGTTCTAAATTGGTTTCAAAACGCGTATCACGGCCTGTCACAATACCAACAACCTTGCCGTCTTTAACAACAGGTACACCACTAATGTTATTAGCGCTGGTGATTGCGATGAGTTCACGTACTGTAGTTTCAGGCGTTACAGTGATTGGATCTTTCACCATACCCGCTTCGAATTTTTTCACACGGCGTACTTCTGCAGCTTGAGCAGCAATATCCATGTTTTTGTGCAAAATCCCGATACCACCATTTTGTGACATAGCAATCGCCATACGTGACTCAGTCACTGTATCCATTGCAGCTGAAACTAATGGGATATTTAAATGAATGCCGCGAGTTAAACGTGTCTTTAAAGAGACATCTTTTGGGAGAACAGTAGAGTAGGCAGGAAGTAATAAGACATCATCGAAGGTTAGCGCTTCTTGAACGATGGTCAGCATAACAATCTCACTGGTAAATTCCGTGAGCTATTATAAACAAATTTCAATGCAATTTTCATATTATCTTTGCCTTTTCCAGCAATAGATATTCGCCTATTCTAAATATTTCTCACTTATTATTGTGTTAGCTCATATTTAACTCACCTGATCATAGTCATGATCATTTTCAGAATCGGCTGGGTTAACACGAATAAGAGGAATAAGCTGGTGCGCCAAACGAGCTTTACTACACTGCTCATCTCCCACCTGCACCTCTCTACAGGTAGAACTACGTACAGCATAAATAGAACACCCCACCTCTTTACCAATTTCACCCATCAAAGCCTGACACCGTGGCTGAGCCCGATTAGTTCCACGCATACAAGAATAAACAGGTGTTAAAGATTCAACTAGATGTTCATCCATTAACTCGGCTTCAGCCCAGTAAAATGAAACCCGAAAATGTGCACAACATGCCCCACAGCGTAGGCACTCATCTGGAGTCGCAACTTGAGATAACATTTTATTCAAATTCTCGTCATCAAAAATTTTTCTGCGACGGAAAATACTAAAAAAATTTCAAATTGGACTCAAGATAATGGATCTCATTTTTTAAGTAGGGCAGCTAAAAATTTGCTCAGTCATTAAATCTACGCCGCATGGCAAGGTCTCAATCCAGTCTAAAAACTGATTGACCATTTCTTTACCCATAAATGGACTACCGTGCTGAGGCACAATCATTTCAATATCCATTTGGCGCACCATATTGACCCACAAACGGATAACTTTATTGGAACACATATAGCGTTGGTGAAAAGCCTTCATTTTCATGACGTGCGTATCGAAATCTTTTAAAGGCTGATTAGCATCTTCAACAATCGAGGCACCCATATCGCCAGAAAACAGAATCTTAGCAACTGGATCATAAAACTGAAAATTACCCACCGAATGTAAGAAGTGAGCGGGAACTACCACAAGCTTGGATTCTCCTAGAGTAATCACTTGGCCGCGGTCAGGTAATTCAATAAGACGGTCTTCCCAATTCCCTTTCATACGCTCACTCATAAATGAGGAATTTAGGTGTGGTAAAAAACGTGCCCATAATTTTGATGCAACGACTTTAGCATCGGTATAAACCAGCCAGCGTGGCATTGAAGTAATAATGTCCGGATCTTGATGAGAGGCCATCACATAGTCCAGATTTTTCAAACGTGTATATTTATTTAATTCCATCGTTAATGGAACGTAGGTCAAATCGCCACCTGGGTCAATTACAGCAGCGCGTTCATGGTCAATAATTAAAAATTGATTGGCTTGGATGCCTTCCCCTTTAACCAAGCTGGTAAAACTAATACATTTATGTACGCCATTATCAAATAATATCTGCGATGTTGTTTTTTCAAACCCCATACAATTCCCCAAAAAAACTTTAAATATTAGATATTTTTATATCCATACTAAAATAAAGGGATTCAATAACTCTTGCAATAAACTACTTTATTTTTCTAATAATATTTTAAAATTGATTTTGCTTTTCTTATTTTATAAATGAATCATAATGTTATTTAAAATTAAACCACAATAAATTAAAATAATTCTCATTATCAAATTTATTTTTTGTGCTGCTTAGGCCTCCCATGAATCAACCCTTCCGTTTTTCAACATCAAAAACATTGTTAGCAGTTGCTATTTTTACTTCGATGACAGCAAGTCACGCTGAAGAAATAACAGAACAACAAAATTCGACCAGTGTTCTCCCCACGATTTCTGTTCAAGCGCAAAAAGAAAGCACTTCACCTTACGTCGCAACGAAAGCAAACTCTGCCTTAAAATCAGACGCACCTTTATTTAAAACTGCTCAGTCGATTTCGGTGGTGACCCGCGAGCAACTTGACCAAAAACAAGCAAAGACACTTACAGATGCACTTGAAGGTGTTGCGGGTGTTGGAGCTGGGAAACTTGGTCGTCGTGGCTGGGATGATTTCATTATTCGAGGACAAACTTCTTCTGATTCAGTTTATGTAGATGGCTTAAGAGTAGGCCAAAATACGTATGTTGCTACTGAGTTATCAGGCATGGATCAGGTACAAGTTTTAAAAGGGCCTGCATCTATTAATTTTGGTTTGGTTGCTCCAGGAGGTATGGTCAACTTAGTGACTAAACGCCCTCAAGCTGAAAGCTTTGCTCGGGCCACTATGACTTATGGCAGCTACAACCTTAAAGAAGGAACGTTCGATTTAAACTATAGCCCTAATAATAGTGAAAAAGGTGCTTTCCGTTTAAATGGTCGTATCTCGGATCAAGATGACCCAACAGATTATGTATATTTTAAAAATTACTACATCTCTCCCTCTTATAACTTTGACTTAGGGGATAACACTGATCTATCTGTCATCGCAAGCTATCAGCATCGCGAATACATCCGTCAACAAGGGTTACCGGTCATTGGTACATTAAAAGATAACCCTAACGGCGCTATAGACCGAAGTTTATATATTGGCGATCCTAATTTTGGTAAATATGAAGCAGATGTTTACCGTACAGGTTATACCTTTAAACACGCTTTTGATAATGGTTGGAACTTTAATCAGAACTTTGCCGTACAAAAAACTGAAATGGATGGCACTGCTGTCTTTGCTCGCACAGGTAACAACTTTTGGGTAAAAAACAAACAAGGTGAAATCGACTACACAACCATTAGCCGTAAAAATAATAGCCGCCATCAAATTATTGATAATTTAAGCTTTGCCATTGATAACCGCCTAAATAAACAGTTTGATTTATATGGTATGCAACACGACCTTAATATTGGAGTAGATGCTTTTCAGGAAAAAAGTGATTACACCAATGATAAATACGACATTGGCGATTTAAATATCTATGACCCCGTTTACGGTCAAAATGTAAAATTGACTCAAAATGTTCGTGATATCAATCGTCTCAAATATTTAGGGCTTTATTTACGTGACCGCATTCAACTTAATGACCAATTACTTTTAAGCTTATCTGGTCGTCAAGACTGGGCTCAAACTCAAACCACAAGTTTGGTGACTGGCAGTACAAGTAAACAAACAGACAATGCATTTACAGGCAGCGCCTCTGTCATGTATACCCTTAATGATATTGTGGCTCCTTATGTCAGCTATGCCACTTCATTTACCCCAAATAGCGGTACTGATGTAAATAACAATCCATTCAAACCTGAAGAAGGGAAACAGGTTGAAGTCGGAATGAAATTACAAAGCCCAGATCAACGAGTTCAAGGTGCTATTGCTTGGTACGATTTAAAACGTCAAAATGTTTTAGTCACTGATACTGCGAATAGTGGCTATAAAGTACAACGTGGCGAACAGTTAACTCGCGGTATTGAAACTGAGCTAAGCGCAGAAATTTTAGAAGGTTTAAAATTAACAGCTGCCTATACCTACACAATTGATGCTGAAATTAGTAAAGATGCAAACGCGAGCAATGTAGGAAAAGCACTCGACAATATTCCTGAGCATGCTTACAGCCTGTCGGCTCGTTATAAATTTGACCCTGCCTCAAAACTTGGTTGGTATGTCGGCGGTGGATTCCGAGGTGAAACCTATAAAACTATGGATAAGTTAGATGTCCATATTCCAGGCTATACCGTATTTGATACAGAAGCTGGCTATGATGCAGGACATTGGGGTGCTCAACTTGCGATCCGTAATCTATTCGATAAAGATTACTATGCAGGTGCCTTAAATGAAAATTTGGTGACTTTAGGTAATCCACGTCAAATTAACTTTACTGTGAAATTTAACTATTAAAATTACCTATAAAAAAACGCACTCGATTCGAGTGCGTTTTTTTGGCAGCTTAAAATGTGTTAAAAGAAATAATGCTGTACTAGAGTAGAGATACCTACAATTAAGAAAATAGCAGCACCAATTTTATGAATGAGCGAGATAGATAAACGTTCAGCCAATTTATTACCAATAAATACAGCCGGTGCATTAGCAATCATCATTCCTAAGGTTGTACCTAACATCACCCAAAAGATGCTGTCGTAACGTGCAGCTAAAGCGACTGTTGCTATTTGGGTTTTGTCACCAATTTCTGCTAAGAAAAACAGGATAAAGGTTGCACCAAAAACACCAAATTTTTGCCATCTGTTAATACTATCCGTTTCATCATCGAGCTTATCTGGAATAAGCATCCAGAACGCCATACCAATGAAGCCAGCGGCAAGGACCCAGACTAAAATTTCGGGGCTCAGCACGGTTGTAATCCACTGTCCAAGTACAGCAGAAATACCATGATTAATTAGAGTAGCTAAAAGAATCGCAATAAGAATAGGGATTGGCTTACGGAAACGTGCAGACAGTAAAAGGGCCAATAATTGGGTTTTATCGCCCATTTCAGCGAGGGCAACAATTGAAGTAGAAATCAGAAATTCTTGCATGTCGTTTCTCTGGCTAGCATAAATGCCCATGACCTACCCCTCCTGCTAGCCAAATATCTGCAGAGTGGTAAATCAAAGGTCTTGCCAACTCGGAAACGATGAGACGTTTAAGCTATGATGACCATGTTCTGTTGAACAATTATGTTGATCATCACCTATTCATTTAGAAATGAATAGCGGCTACTCCCCAATGAAGTATGCGTTTATTATATTCGAGTAGTTCTATTTTTCAAACATTCAGGCGAAAAATTTTATCCACGCCCAAACTAACAATCGCCCTAGACCCAATAGTAAAGCTAAACAAATACTTAAGTTAATAAATCCAAAATTATTAATACCAGTTACGTGCTGAGACTGAAATTCAAATGGCAAAATAAGCATTGCTACAAATACTTCCAAGCCCATTGCAACGTAAGTCATCCATTCCCAAGGAAAGTGTAAAACACTCACCCACAACCCCATTAATAAAAATACAATTAATAGAATCGGCACCATGATTTTTAAAAATCCTACCATTTATTCTTTCTCCTTTACCGACTAACGAGAAATTTCTCCTCTCTCGACACTTCATTTTTCGTCTTTAGATTAACTTAAAACCAATTAAATTAAATATCAAAATAAAACCCCGCCGAAGCGAGGTTTTAATGATTCATTTAAAAATATTAGATTAATAAAGTACGAATATCTTTAAGAAGTTTCGTAAGTTTATTTGTAAAGCGAGCTGCATCTGCACCATTAATTACACGGTGGTCATAAGACAATGACAACGGCAACATTAAGCGCGGATCAAAGTCTTTACCATTCCATACTGGCTGCATTGTTGCAGGTGAAATACCTAAAATTGCAACTTGTGGCCAGTTCACAAGAGGTGTAAATGCGGTACCACCAATTGCGCCCAAACTTGAAATGGTGAAATTCGCACCTTGTAAGTCTTTTGGTGTTAATTTCTTATCACGTGCTTTTTGACCTAACACACCCAATTCAACTGCAATTTGCTTAATTGATTTTTGGTCTGGGTTACGAAGTACTGGCACAGTTAAACCATCAGGTGTTGCTACCGCAATTCCCATATGGATTTCATTGCGCAAGAGCACTGATTTACCGTCATCAGATAGATGACCTGCAAACTCACGCTCTTCTTTTAACAAGTACGCAACCGCTTTGATAATGAATGCCATAATCGTCAGGCTAATACCTTCTTTTTTGAAGTTGCCTTTTAACTCATTACGCCAATCTTCCAACTCAGTAATGTCTGCCAAATCAAACTGGGTGACTTGCGGAATAAAGTTGTTCAACGACAATTGCGGAATTGATACTTGCTGCAAACGTGTCAGTACTTTTTCTTCTACGCCACCAAACGCAGTGAAGTCAGGAAGCTTTGGCAAACCCGAAACCGCTGGTGCAGCCGAAGCAACTGGTGCCGCTTGCGGTGCAGTTAAACGAGTCTTCACATACGCAAAGATATCTTCTTTAACAACACGGCCATGTTCACCAGAAGTTTTAACTTGAGATAAAACTACACCAAGTTCACGAGCAAGCTTACGCACAGCTGGGCCTGCATAAACTTTAGCGTTTTCGGCTTCTTGTTCTTTGGTTAATTTATCATTACCAGAAGAAGCAGGGGCAGATACTGCTTGAGTCGGAGCAGGAGTTGCCGCTTTAGGTGCTGCTGCCTGTGGAGCTGATTCTGCTTTCGCCGCTGGTGCAGCAGCAGGTGCTTGGCCTTCAGCTTCAATTGTTGCCAGTAATACACCTTGTGAAACTTGTTGGCCTGCTTGCAAGTGAATTGCTTTCACAACACCAGCAACAGTACTTGGAACTTCCACAGTTGCTTTATCTGACTCAACAACAACAAGGCTTTGGTCTACATCAACTTTGTCACCAACCTGAACCAAGATTTCAGCAACAACTGCTTTATCTACACCCAAATCAGGAACGTTAATATCAACCAGTCCAGATTGAGTAGCAGTCGATGCTACAGTTTCTTGCTGAGCTGGTGCAGGTGCTGCCGCTGGAGCTGCTGTTGTAGAAGCAGGTGCCTCAGCTGGTGCACTAGATGCAGACGTTGTTTTTACTTGAATAAGAACAACACCTTCTTTAACTGTATCGCCTTCTTTAACTTGAATGCTTTCTACAGTACCTGCAACACTGCTTGGTACTTCTACAGTTGCTTTGTCAGACTCAACCACAACGATGCTTTGTTCAACATCGATCTGTTCGCCAACTTTTACTAAAATTTCACCAACTAGTGCTTTTTCAACACCAATATCGGGAACTTGAACTTCAACCACTTGGCTGGTTGTTGCCGTTGCTGATTGAGCAGCAGTTGAAGGCTGTTGAGCCGCTGCCGGTGCTGCTGTTTGTTCAGCTGCTGGTGCAGCTTTTGGAGCTTCTTCTGCTTGAGCTACTGGTGCAGCACCAGCAGCTTCAAGTTCAAGCAATACCGTACCTTCAGTTACGCTATCACCTTCTTTGATTAAGATGCTTTTTACCACACCTGCTGAAGTGCTAGGCACTTCAACAGAGGCTTTATCTGACTCAAGCAAAACAAGGCTGTCATTTTCTGCAATGCTGTCGCCAACTTTTACTAAAATTTCAGCAACAACTGCTTTATCTACACCAATATCAGGGGTCTTAATTTGCATGCTTAGTTCCCCTCACCTGTTTGCGTTTCATTATATTCAGCAACTGCCTGAACTTCTGGATGCGCTTGAGGAGCCCATGCCACTGGACGGTCAGTATCTAACTCAAAGTTAGAAATTGCGTCTTTAACTAAACGTGCATCCACTTCACCTTCGTCAGCTAATTTTTTCAAAGTAGCAACAACGATATGTGCAGCATCAACACCAAAGAAACTACGTAAGTTAGCACGTGTATCTGAACGACCGTATCCATCTGTACCTAATGCAACAAATGGGCGACCATCTGGAAGATAAGCACGGATTTGTTCGCTGTAAGCACGCATATGGTCTGTTGCTGAAACAACGATACCTTCTGTACCACGTAACTGTTTAGATACCCAAGATTCTTTCACTTCTTCAGAAAGTGGGTGTAAACGGTTGTATTCTTCACATGCCATACCATCACGTGACAACTCATTGAAGCTTGTTACACTCCAAACGTTTGAGTGGATTTGATATTCATCACGTAAGATTTTCGCAGCTTTGATTACTTCACGAAGAATTACACCTGAACCAAGTAATTGGACAGTTGCTTTTTCATCTTTTTCGAATAAGTACATACCACGTTTAATGCCTTCCTCAGCGCCTTCAGGCATTGCAGGATGCTCATAGTTTTCGTTCATTACAGTTAAGTAGTAGAACACACGCTCTTGGTTCACATACATACGTTGTAAACCGTCGTGTACGATTACAGCTAATTCATAACCAAAACATGGATCATAAGATACACAGTTTGGAATAGTGTTCGCCAAGATATGTGAATGACCATCTTGGTGCTGTAGACCTTCACCATTCAACGTTGTACGACCAGCTGTTGCACCTAACAAGAAACCTTGAGCTTGTGCATCGCCCGCAGCCCATGCAATGTCACCAATACGTTGGAAACCGAACATTGAGTAGTACATGTACATCGGAATCATTGGTAAGTTATTCGTTGAATAACTTGTTGCCAACGCAGCCCATGCACTCATTGCACCAGCTTCGTTAATCCCTTCTTGAAGCATGTGACCGTCACTTGCTTCACGGTAATGCATTAACTGTTCTTGGTCTTCTGGAGTATATTTTTGGCCGTGAGCAGCATAAATACCAAGCTGACGGAACATACCTTCCAGACCAAAAGTACGTGCTTCATCTGGAACAATTGGTACTACGCGGTCTTTAATCGCTTTTTCTTTGAGTAAAGAAGCAATTAAACGCACCATCACCATAGTGGTAGATTGTTCTTTACCACCTGAACCATTTAATACAGCATCAAATACAGATAATTCAGGAATCGCTAAAATTTCACTCTCTTTACGACGTGCAGGTAGGTAACCACCTAACGCTTCACGACGCGCCTTCATGTACTTCATTTCTGGAGAGTTTTCACTTGGGCGATAGAATGGAAGCTCTTCTAACTTATCGTCTGTAAATGGAAGATTGAAACGGTCACGTACATATTTCAAAGAGTCGATCTGCATTTTTTTGATTTGGTGAGTTTTGTTCACCGCTTCAATTTCTTCAGACAAACCGTAACCTTTAACAGTTTTCGCAAGAATAACTGTTGGTTGACCTTTAGCTTTCATTGCTTCTGCATAGGCAGCAAACACTTTGTAAGGGTCGTGACCACCACGGTTAAGATTATCGATATCTTCATCGCTTAAATCTTTTACAAGTTCCGCAGCTTCTGGGTACTTGCCAAAGAATTTCTCACGTGTGTATGCACCACCTTTCACTTGATAGCGTTGGTATTCACCATCAACTGTCTCTTCCATTACCGCTTTTAAAGCGCCTGTGCTGTCTTTTGCAAGTAGTGGGTCCCAATGACGGCCCCATACCACTTTAATTACGCGCCAGCCTGCACCACGGAATAAAGATTCTAACTCTTGAATGATTTTACCGTTACCACGTACAGGACCATCTAGACGCTGTAAGTTACAGTTAACAACCCAGATAAGGTTATCAAGCTTTTCACGACCAGCAAGTGAAATTGCACCAGTACTTTCTGGCTCATCCATCTCACCATCGCCAAGATAAGCCCAAACTTTACGATCTTCTTCTTTGATCAAGCCGCGGTTCATCAAATATTTTTGAATGTGCGCTTGATAAATTGACATGATTGGACCAAGACCCATTGATACGGTTGGGAATTGCCAATAGTCAGGCATTAAATATGGATGTGGATAGCTTGGTAAACCGTTACCGCCAACTTCACGACGGAAATTACTTAACTGCTCTTCAGTTAAACGTCCTTCAAGGAATGAACGTGCATAAATACCAGGAGCACAGTGCCCTTGGTAATAAATCATATCTCCGCCAAAGTTATTGCTGTTTGCGCGGAAGAAATGGTTAAAACCTACGTCATATAATGTTGCACTTGATGCGAAACTCGCCAAGTGTCCACCTAAATCATCACCTGTTTTATTCGCACGAAGTACCATTGCTAAGGCATTCCAACGAATCAATGCACGAATACGGCGTTCCATATCTTGGTCGCCTGGCATTGCAGGTTGTTCTTCAACAGAAATTGTATTTAAGTAAGGTGTATTGAGACGTTGAATTGGAACATGCTTAGCAATTGCTTGTTGGTAAAGTTTTTCCAACAAGAATGCCGCTCGTTCAGTTCCCATATGTTGTAAAACTGAATCGAATGCATCTTGCCATTCTTGGGTTTCTTGTGCGTCGGAGTCACCGTAAAACGCCATAATTCACCTGTTCCTTGTTCTCTAATCTACTTTGTATTTTTACCACGTTTTACCCCTTTCAAGTTATTGCCTCGGGTGAATGTGAGGGGGCCCTATTATTTTCTGAATGAATAGTCATTGACCGAGCAGTAAACAAAATAACAAAAAAACGCCAATAATGGCGTTTTTTTATACAATCTTTGCGTTAAAAAAGGTTTAGCTTAGTTTTAGATTCATAAATTTAATAACCTTACCTTTTTAACTATGCTTTTATGGAAGCATCGCCAAGTAAGTAGTTGGGTTCTTACGTTGACCATCTTTTACTACTTCATAGTGCAAATGTGGACCAGTACAGCGACCTGTACACCCTACATTAGCAATATGTTCACCGGCAGAGACTTGGTCGCCTACACGCACCATTAGACGTGAAGCATGAGCATAACGCGTTAAATAACCATTGCCGTGGTTAATTTCAACATATTGACCATAGCCAGTGCCCCAGCCAGATTTAGTTACAATACCTGGGCCTGTAGCATAGATTGGCGTGCCACTCGGAGCAGCCATATCTAATCCGCCATGATGTTCTGCACGACCACCCATAGTGCGGCCACCAAAGTTTGAAGAAACTCGTACAGTATCAGGAAGAGGGTGAGAAACTAACCAAGAGTAAGAATTTGAAGAAGAGGCATTAAAAGAATTTTTTGCGGTTGTGTTACCGTACTTCTTTGCGAGCGACTCATTGTTGAGTTCAACTGTTTTTTGGCGTAAGGTCACTGAAACTTTCGCACTCGCCGGAAGATCTAAATCATCGGGATGAGTATATGAACCTTGAGATAATGTTTTTGATAGCTGTTCCAATCGATCTGAGTCAGTAGATTGGTTAATTGTTTGATAATCTGCAAAAGCAACTGATGCTGCCGAAGCGGCAAGTGAAAACGCTAATAAAATACGACGCGTGTGCATAAAAACCTCTTGAAACTGTTCTTACTCAAGTTCCTTATGATCTCTTCCTTGATATCGATTGAAATGAACGCTTAAGATTAAGACAAGAATCCATCCGAGAATGACCATGTCTAAACCCGATAACGTTTTTCAACAAACCGGAAAACACATAAAAACAGGAAACCTTACGTTTCTAACAACGCAAGTCGCGCAATGGCAAAGACTTACGAAAATTATCCAACCCTTATTGCCCCAACCGGAACGATGGCAGGTCGTGTGTTATCAAAATGGCTCTTTAATCATTACTGGTGAAAATCAAGCGATGATTAGTCAACTCAGTTATTTACAGAACCAATATGTATCTAAATTATCTCAGCTTGAAGGGTTAAAAGACTTACAACGAATTCAGGTCCGATTGAGAAATAAAAATATTCCAAATGCACCCTCATCTGAGCCATCTAAACCCATTCCCCCGGAAACACAAGAAATGTTACGTAGTGCAGCCGACTTCGTGAGCGACCCTAAGCTTAGCCAAGCTTTACTACGTTTGGCAAGCAATAAAAAATGACGAGCTTTCTATTTCTTAATTAGAATCATTATTATTATGTGATTATAATCACACTTTTAAATGTTACATTATAACGTAGCCAAATAAAGACAAGGACTTATGTCACGCTCACATATGGAATTGGACATTGACTCTCGTCATCAAATGTTACAATTTCATAATTACTCGGATCACTTTGAACATTGCGTAACAACTGATTATTTAAAGCATGTCCTGATTTATAGCCATCAAACTTGGCAATAATTTGATGACCAAGCAAATACAAATCACCAACTGCATCTAAAATCTTATGTCTAACAAATTCATCAGCGAAACGTAAACCTTCTTCGTTGACGACCCCTGTATCATCTACACCAATTGCATTATCTAAACTTGCGCCTAATGCTAAATTGTTTGCCTTCAGGTAGTCCAAATCTTTCATGAAACCAAAAGTACGTGCTTCACTGACTTCATAAACAAAAGTTTCGGTCGAAAAGTCGATCGTCGCAGATTGATATTCTTTAGCAAATGCCGGATGGTCAAAATCAATCGTGAAATTTAATTGAAAACCATTGTGAGGGCTAAAAATTGCTTTCTTATCATCGATAAGTGCTTCAACTGGTTTTAATATTCTTATGAATTTTTTCGGTGCATCCAGTTCACGCAATCCACCTTGCATTAAAAGGTAAATAAATGGACCAGCACTTCCATCCATAATTGGAACTTCAGAAGCAGATACCTCAACAATCAGGTTATCAATTCCTAAACCTGCAATCGCACTCATTACATGCTCAATTGTGCCTACTTTTATATCTCCGGTTACCAAGTTGGAGCACATAAAAGCTTCTTGAATGAGCAATGCATTAGCAGGGATATCAACTGGCGGATCCAAATCGATACGGCGAAATACAATACCTCCATCCACGGTATGTGGAATGAAATTGATCATCACTTTTTGACCGCTATGAAGACCTATTCCACTCGCTTTTACCACACGATTGAGAGTACGCTGTTTCACCATGCTTTGTAACTTCTTTTTTAAAACCGCTATACGTTAGCATATTTAGTCATTGATCAAAAATAAAAAAAAGGCAGTGTTTAAACACTGCCCTTCATTCAATCTAACGATAATTTACTTACGTTGCTGATTTTTCAAGTAATCTTGAATACTCATTGGAGAAGAACGCGGAGTAGAACTTGCTGTGCTACTGACTTCATTATCGGCGTTTTGACGCTTATTAATTGCAGGAACGTCATCTTCATCAACAGATTGAGCTGATTGAGACGAAGCATGGCTTACCGTATTACGTTTTCTTGGTTCAGCATCTGCTGCATTACGAGTTAAACCAGTTGCAATCACTGTTACGCGTAATTCATCACGTGCATCTGGATCAAATACTGTACCGTAGAAGATTTCGCCTTCATCAAGGTCAACAATCTGGTTCACAACGTCAGTAATGATTTCTGTTTCACGTAACGTAATATCATCACCACCCGTAATGTTAATTAACACACCTTTGGCATTAATAATATTAACATTATCAAGTAATGGACTACGGATCGCTTGTTCAGCAGCTTGACGTGCACGATCTTCACCACGACCTAAACCAGCACCCATCATTGCGTAACCGCGAGTACTCATTGCAGTTTTCAAATCGGCGAAGTCAAGGTTAATATGACCACGGTTAACAACCAAGTCAAAGATACTACGTACAGCGTTTAACAATACATCATCAGCTTTTTTATAAGCATCTTTCATTGAAATATCGCCATATACACTTAATAAGCGTTGATTAGGGATAATAATCAATGAGTCAACATGTGCTTCAAGTGCTTCAATACCACGTTCAGCAGACTTTAAACGGCGGCGGCCTTCAAAGTTAAATGGCGTTGTAACTACACCAACAGTCAAAATGCCCATTTCTTTGGCAACTTCAGCCACAACAGGCGCTGCACCAGTACCTGTACCACCACCCATACCAGCGGTAACGAAAACCATATCCGTACCTTCAAGGTGGTGACGAATGATTTCACGGCTTTCTTCTGCTGCAACTTGCCCTACTTCGGGGTTAGCACCAGCACCAAGACCACGTGTACTTTGCTCGCCTAACTGAATTTTGAAAGGTGCATTCATACAGTCCAGTGCTTGTTTGTCTGTATTGGCACAAACGAATTTAACACCTTGAATATCAGACTGCACCATATGTTGAACGGCATTACCGCCACCACCACCTACACCAAATACAGTGAAACGGGCTTGACCGTTGCCATCGTTTAGTTCATCTTCTATAAATTCAAATGAGGCCATGACCTTTAGGGTTCCTAATACATTATGGCAGTCACTTCAGCCCGTATACTGCCTTGATTTTCAAAAATAACTAATTTTAAGAATGCTGTGCAATACCAACCTTGTCAAGTACAGCGGTTTTCTCTTACAACTTCCTAACAATTCTACCAATAAATACATACATCCTAAAAAATGGCTTTTAACTTGCTATTAAACGCATTCCAGCCATTTACCATTCGTTCCCATACCGAACGGTCATTTGCCTCTTCAGGCTCTTCAACAGCATCTTGCAACTCACTTTGGCTAAACATGAGCAAACCAGCTGCTGTTGCATACATAGAACGACGTAAGGCTGCTTGATGTTGATCATCAGCATAAACCTGTAACGGCGGATTACCCAAATGTGCAGATACACCCAACATACGACGAGCTAAACTCACCATACCTTCTATTTGACAAGCATCCCCTGTCAATACTACCCCATGGTATAAACCATGAATTGCACCACTTTGTTCGAGTTCATCGCGAATCTGGCTAAAGATCTCTTCATAACGGGCAATAATAATTTCTGACAACTCAATTCGGCTAATCGTTTGAGGGCCATCAATTCCTTCTACCTGAATCATGTGATCTGGCTTAACAGCACTTAAATCGACACAACCATGCAGAATTTTAATTCGTTCAGCTTCTTCTGTCGTGGTTTGCAATACAGCAGCAATATCACGTGTAACGTGCTCACCACCGCGTTGCAATGTACGTGCTAGAGCTAAACGACCATCTAGATAAACAGCAAGATTGGTAATGCCTGCGCCAATATCAACCAGACAAACACCATACTCTTTTTCATCTTTCAGCAAGCTTGCCTCAGCGGTTGCCAGACAAGACACCACCATTTTTTCAACCCCGATATTTGCACCTTTCATGGCACGATCAAGGTTTTGCATAGTCGCTATAGGCATCATCATTAACTGATAATGTCCAGTCATACTATGGGCAGTCATATTAATTGGATTCTGCACCCATTCAGCAGAATCACCTAATTCAAAGCCTAACGGCACTGCACTTGCTAAATAGTAATCAGAAGTCACATGACTTGCTTTTGCCAATTCTAACGCGCGCACGACTTCATTTGTTGTAATCACATGTGCTGGATTAGATACTGGTGTGCGACCAGAGGCATAAAAACTTTGCAACTCGGTACTCGGAATAGATACCCATGCGCTATGAATGCGACATTCGGCCATATTTTCCGCTTCAGCAACAGCATTTTTAATCGCAGCAATGACTTTATCGAGGCTTACAATTTTTCCTTTATTCATGCCTCGATTGCGAGCAGTTGCCATACCGATAACTTGAATGTTATCCGGCGCATGAATTTTTCCAATCAAAACTGAAACTTTATGCGTCCCAATGTCAATCGCAACAACTGAGGGAACAGCTTCACTCATCACTCATACCATTTCTTTGTTGTTTAATACCAGGCAAATTGCCTATTTTAAAGCCACGTATTATGGCTTTGCTTTTGTTCCACCTGCAATGCTTGTGTCATCACTCGTTACAACAAACTGACCATTCACAATTTTAGGTGGTGTTGCGTTCTTCCATTGAATAGATAATCCATTACGATATCGCAAATCAATGGCTGAGATTTTCGACCACACCGGTTTTAAGTCAGATTGTGCCAGATGACTTAAACGTTGCAACTTATTCATTGTTTGATCTTGGTCAACAATAATACGTAAACCAGAATCAAATTGCATAAACCAAGTCATTCGCTCAGTCAGATATAACTCTTTTAAGCGTAAATTAACAGGATGGAATAATTGATTAATTTCATTATAGCGTCGCATCATCATTTTTGACTGACTTACCGGCCCATGAAGCAACGGAAGTTCAGGATGAATTGTCGGCTCCGCCTCACTAAATACATCGCCTCCATCGCTTAACAAGCGACCTGTTCCCCAACGGGCGATAGCATGTCGAGGCATGACACGAACACGAATACCATTGGGCCAAGCGCGAGATACAACAACTCGGTCTACCCATGAAATTTCTAATGTTTTGTCACGAATCTGTTCTAAATCAGATGTGAAATAATTCGCTTTTATAATTGGAGCAACATGTTGCATCACTTGTTGTGTTTCAACAGAAGACGCTGAACCTACAACTTCTAGTTTTGCAACTGTTGCATCTGTAATAACTTTATATAACCCATAAATTCCGACTGCCAGCACTACAAAAGCAATAACCAACAGCACCCATCCACCAGCATTCGCAAGCTTCTGCTTACGCGTAGGCGGTTTATCATGAATAGAGGTGATGGCCGCACGTTTACGGCGCATGGAAGCCGGAAGTTGTGCCATATTTAAGCCGTACCTTCCAATGTTTGCTCAAGAATCGCAACACACAATTCATCAAAGCTATAACCAACAGCTTTAGCAGCTTTTGGAACTAAAGAGTGGCTGGTCATACCTGGAACAGTGTTTACTTCTAAAAGCCAGAAATTGCCTTGCTCATCCTGCATCGCATCAATACGGCCCCAGCCTTCTGCACCCACCGCCTGAAAAGCACGTAAACACAATGCTTGTAGGTTTTTCTCTTCAGCCTCACTCAGACCACAAGGGATACCATACTCTACATCGTTACGTTGATACTTCGCTTCATAGTCATAGAAAGCAACATCTGCTGGTGGTTGCAAACGAATAACTGGCAAAGGCTGTCCATTGAGGAATGAAATTGTGAATTCACGACCAGTGATCCATTTTTCTGCCATCACCACAGCATCGTGCTGAGTCGCCTTTTCAATTGCAGCAGCAAAGTCTTCTGCTTTCTCAACCTTACTCATGCCGACACTCGAGCCTTCATGTACAGGTTTGATAATGACAGGTAAACCTAACTCAGCAATCACCGCATCTAAATCTGTTTCTTTAGTAATAATGCGATATGGCGCTGTAGGTAAATCGCTACCCTGCCAGATTTGCTTGGTTTTAACTTTATCCATGCCAATAGCAGAACCTTGCACACCTGTTCCTGTATAAGGCAGATTTAACCATTCAAGCACACCTTGAATTTGGCCATCTTCACCGCCGCGACCATGCAATACAATAAATGCACGATCATAATTTACAAGTTCAGTCACACTGCGGTCTTGTGGATCAAATGCTTCAGCCTGAACACCTGAACGTAACAAAGCGTCCAAAACTGCCTGACCACTATCCAAAGACACAGCACGCTCAGCCGATTTCCCACCAAACAACACGGCAACTTTGCCGAATTTTGTAGCATTTGACACGTTTAAATCCTTAACCCGATTATTCAATACTTTTTGTTTATTTCACATACAAATGGTGTTGTGCAAGTTCTACTGAAATTGCTCCCACGTTACCCGCACCTTGTGTTAATAACAAGTCATTTGGTTGTAACACATTTTGCATGATGTTTTGCAAATTACCTTCAACCGGATCGACCAAAATCGGTTCTACTTGTCCGCGTAAACGAATACTGCGCGCTAAAGTGCGGCTATCTGCACCCACAATAGGTTTTTCACCAGCAGGGTAAACTTCCAACAATAATA
This sequence comes from Acinetobacter sp. LT1, assembly GCF_059800965.1. NCBI lineage: Bacteria > Pseudomonadati > Pseudomonadota > Gammaproteobacteria > Moraxellales > Moraxellaceae > Acinetobacter > Acinetobacter sp. LT1. The sequence continues at coordinate 132,734 of NZ_JBBAXE010000008.1, read as the reverse complement.
ATTGATCGACTTGAGAGAGCACTTCAATGAAGTCATCAAAACAATCGCGAGTACGAGAGTAACGGTGTGGCTGGAACAACATAACCAAACGACGGTCCGGATGGCTTTGGCGAGCAGCTTTAATAGTTGCTTCTACTTCTTTCGGATGGTGTCCATAGTCATCAACTAACTTAACGTTGCCATCAGCAAGTTCAAATTCACCTTGCACTTGGAAGCGGCGACCTACACCACTAAATCCTTCTAATGCACGACTAATTGCATCATCAGAAACACCTTCATCTGTTGCAACACCAATTGCTGCCAAGGCATTTAAAACATTATGTAAGCCTGGTTGATTAATTGTTAAACGCAATGGTTCACGGCCTTTACGCAACACAGTGAAGTGCGATTGCATACCATCTTGTTCAATATCAACTGCACGAATGTCATTATCTTCATTAAAACCATAAGTAATGACCGGACGGCCTACACGCGGTAGAATTTCACGAATGTTTGCATCATCACCACAAACTACAGCCAAACCATAAAATGGTAGGTTATGAAGGAACTGTACAAACGTATCTTTTAATTTATCAAAGCTACCTTCATAGGTATCCATATGGTCAGCATCGATATTGGTTACAATCGCTGCCATTGGTTGCAAATAAAGGAAAGATGCATCTGATTCATCAGCTTCAGCTACGATAAAACGGCTTTCACCTAACGCTGCATTTACGCCTGTACTGTTAAGTAAGCCACCAATAACATAAGTTGGATCAAGGTTTTCTTCGGCCAACATCGTCGTCAAAAGACTTGTAGTTGTGGTTTTACCATGTGTACCAGCCACAGCAATACCGTGACGGTAACGCATAAGCTCGCCTAGCATTTCTGCACGACGCACAATTGGAACGCGCTGTTCAATCGCAGCTTTAATTTCCGGATTTTCCGGATCAATTGCTGTAGAAACTACAAGTACATTGGCATTTTTAATATTTTCCGGTTGATGGCCAATATAAACTTTGATGCCATTTTTCTCTAATTGTTCTGTAGTTTTAGACGCCTTAATGTCCGAACCGGAAATTTTATAGCCTTGGTTACCCAAAACCTCTGCAATGCCACACATCCCAGCGCCACCGATCCCCACAAAATGAATGTGTTTAATACGGCGCATTTCAGGCACTTTAATCAGTTTTTTTGCTTGGTTCGCAGCTGTTGATGGAGACATAGTAAATCCGATTACATTTTTTGGATAAGATCAACCACATGCTGAGTCGCATTTGGTTGGGCATGTTGACGCGCTTTCACTGCCATTTCAGTAAGTAATTGGCGGTTCATCAGCGAAGTGAACAATTCATTTAAAACATCTGGTGTCATGGTCGATTGCTGGCAAATTTTCGCAGCACCGACATCCGCCAGAAATTTGGCATTTGCAGTTTGATGGTCATCAACTGCTATAGGGAGTGGTACAAAAACTGCGGCTACACCTGCTGTTGCAACTTCTGTTACTGTGAGTGCTCCAGCTCGGCAAATAATTAAATCTGCCTCACTATAAGCTTTTGCCATATCTTCAATAAATGGCAAAACGTGTACAGTTAAATTAGCTGGTGCATCTGCATAAAGTGCTTGAGTTGCCTCAACTTGTTGCTGACCACACTGGTGAAAAATATTGAGTGGAACTTGTAATTGTTTTAATGCTGGAGGTAAGCGTTCATTGAGTGCTTTGGCACCTAAAGACCCGCCCACAATTAAAATATTTAAAGGCTTGCCTGCTTGCTCACGCTCATCATAACGCCACTTTGGACTTAAAATATCCGTGATTTCACGACGCACAGGGTTTCCTGTGGTTACAACTTTTCCACCAGCAGGAAAGGTATTTGGAAATGCTTCACACACCACTTTAGCAACACGAGATAACTGTGCATTGGTAAAACCTGCAACTGCATTTTGCTCGTGAATAAGTACAGGAATACCTAACAAACGTGCGGCTAAACCACCTGGACCAGCTACATAACCACCAAAGCCTGCAACCGCATCAACTTTAAGTTGTTTCATATAGCGCATTGCACTAAAAGTGGCTTTTAAAATTTTAAAAGGTGCAGCAACTTTACGGACTAATCCATTGCCACGAACACCTTGGATATCAATTTGATATATTGGAATATTTTGATCTTTTAATAACCGATTTTCCATACCTGTTGGCGTGGCTAACCATGAAACCTGACAACCTTGTTGTTGAAGTTGTTTGGCTACGGCGAGGGCTGGAAAAACATGTCCACCTGTACCGGCAGCCATCATCATGACATGTTTGGGTTTGCTTTGCTGTGAATCGGTCACGGTCTAATTCTTCAACTCAAAAAACAATGGAAATTGTCATCTATTTTTGTAGCCGTTTATTTTAATCCTAAAGCTTCATTAACGAAAAGCTAATTTCACTCGTTTATAACAGAAAGATGTGCTTTTTTGAAAATATGCCTACAAAGCTGTGGTGTATTTAGTATTGTTATTTTATTAATTCATATATTTTCAGGTGATTTCCAATAAATACCGCTGAAAATCACCTGAAATAAATAATTAAGCTGTACGGCCAGCTTCTAATACATCAAATAGATCATCGGCAATTGATGTACCAAATTGAGCATCAATTTCGCGGATGCAGGTTGGACTAGTGACATTAATTTCAGTGACATAATTACCAATCACATCTAAGCCTACAAAAACTAAACCTTTTTCGCGTAAGAAAGGCCCGATTTTCGCTGCGATCAACTTATCATTTTCAGTAAGCGGACGCGCTTGGCCTAAACCACCTGCCGCCAAGTTACCGCGTACTTCACCATTTTGTGGAATACGAGCTAGACAGTAAGGAACAGGTTCGCCATTTACCATTAAAATACGCTTATCCCCCTCTACAATTTCAGGAATGTAACGCTGAGCCATAATTGGACGAGTACCTAGCTCTGTAAGCATTTCTAGGGTAGAACCAATATTTACACCATCTTGATATAAACGGAAAATTCCCATACCACCCATACCATCAAGTGGCTTAACGATTACATCGCCATGTTCTTTAATAAATTCACGAATTAAACTTTGTTGAGATGTTACAAGTGTAGGCACTTGTAGCTCTGGAAACTGCGTTGCAAAGAGTTTTTCATTGCAATCACGCAGTGATTGAGGCTTATTAATAATCCATGAACCTTCGCGCTCAGCTTGCTCAAGCACGTAAGTCGTGTAGACAAAATTCATGTCAAACGGCGGATCTTTACGCATGAGCACAACATCGTAAGCCGCAATTGATTCCTTTTTCTTTTCGCCCAGCTCATAGTAATGGTTGTAATCTTCGAACACCTTTAACGGTGAAATGAGGCCGTAAGCTTTGCCTTGATCGATATATAAATCTTGTTGTAATGCATAACCTAATTCATGTCCACGACGGCTCGCCGCCCACAACATTGCCATGGTTGAATCCTTTTTAAGGTTTACGGTTTCAATCGGATCCATGATGACAAGTACACGCATGCTCAAGCTCTTCTTAAAATTTAAATTAGCATGAGTATAACTGAGATTTTTCACTGGTTTTTCTTATTTTCAGTAAAACCTTATCGGTTATTTCTTTATCTTGAATTAAGGTAAATTCAGTTAAACTATGATCATAAAATATTATTTTTAAAGGCTAAACATGAAACTTTATCGCTATTTAACTGGCCCCGATGACTCTGCTTTTTGTGCATGAGTGACTAAAGCTCTGAATCATGACTGGGAGTTATATGAAGCACCCACTATGACCTTTAACGGCACGCATGTCATTGTGGGACAAGCAATTTGCAAAACAATTGATGAAAATTATGATCCAGAAATGGATATTTTAGATGTTCTCAAAAATAACGCGTAATTCCAGAAGGGTGCTTTTAATCGGTAAAAAGTCCCCTTTAAACCCCAATTAACAAGAAAAACTAATGAGTCAACTCATACAATTCATTTAATTTGCTAATTAACTTACTAAAAATCAGTTATTAAAAAATAAATATGTCATTTTTTAAGGTAATAGTTCTTTTATTCTAAACAATTAAATGATTATAATTATCATTTATACTTTTATTTTTGTTAATTGATTTTATTTTTATGTTAAGAATTTCTATACCATCTCCCCAAATGAAGCGTCTTTTCCCGCTGAGCTTACTCAGTTTAATGATCTTGAATATTCAAGGTGCCTACGCAGAGGAACCGACTGATTCAGCCGCAAAAGTGGCAGCTACCATGCCCACCATAAAAATTGAGGCAATGAGTGAGCTCGACCCAATTAAAAGTTATATCGACTATGATAAAGCCAATGTCACACGTAATGGTTTAGACAAAAAAGATATTCCTCAAACCATTGATACAATTGATGTTCAGAAATATAAAATTTATGGATCAAATGATTTAAGCGTTATGCTGCAAGGCACCCCTGGCGTATCAACCAGTTACGATATGCGCGGTGATGGCATCACAATTCGTGGCTTTGGTGCTGATACAGGTGATATTTACCGTGATGGCATACGTGAAAGCGGACAAGTACGTCGTAGTACAGCAAATATCGAACGTATTGAAATTTTAAAAGGCCCCGCCTCTGTTTTATATGGCCGTAGTGCTGGCGGCGGGGTTGTGAATATGGTGAGTAAATTCGCCAATTTTGACTCTAAAAGTTCAGTTGGTGCGTACGCTGGTTCATATGATAACTACGGAACAACGGCTGACATCAACCAAGTACTTAATGACAATCTAGCAGTACGTTTAACTGGAGAATATGGCGAGTCAGGCAGCTTCCGCTCTGGCATTGAAAATAAAATTGAAATGTTTTCACCAAGTTTCACCTATAAAAATGATGATGGAACACTCACTTGGACCACACAATACACCTATGACAAATTAGGTCGTGTACCTGATCGCGGACCATCACGTGACATTCTGCCTGCAGGGACTTCAATTAAAATGGGATTTGCCCAAGACGGCGATTATGTGGATGATATTTTGCAAGTGGTCCGCACCGATGTGAATTATCAATATGCGCCTGATTGGAACTTTCACTGGGCAGCAAGTTACCGACAAGCAGAACAAAACTTTGACCACTTTTATTTTGGAACTTATTGTGGTTTAGATGGTAAAAACTCAAAGAATGAGTCTTGTACTAAAAAAGGTTACGTCGACCAAATTTACTACTGGCAACAAACCAGCAATAAGACCACCACCAATACCTTTGATATTAAGGGCAAGTTCAAAACAGGCTCGCTTGAACACCAAATTATGGTGGGTACAGACTGGACTTATGAGCAACGAGAGCCACGTCTAGCCAATAAAACTCAAAATGGGTCAGCCATTTATGGTTACGTTAATCCAATCACTGGTGAACGAGAGTACAGTCGTGGCAATGGCCCATTAGAAATTAGTCAGCATAACTATAATGAAGGCACAACTTACGGCGTATTTATTCAAGATTTAATTGGTCTAAATGACCAACTTAAACTGATGATGGGCATCCGCTACGATTACTTTGACTTTTCAACTACTAACAAAATTAAGAATGAACATCGTAATGTAAAAGATGGCAGCTTTAGCCCAAATGTGGGTTTTGTATGGCAACCGCTTCTGGAACATAGCTTTTATACCTCTTACTCTAAGAGCTTTGCACCATTTGGCGGACAAATGGGTGTTAACCAAGTCACTGCAAGCACCGATGTCACAAAAATGGATAAAGAACCTCAATATAACGAGCAATATGAAGTCGGAGTAAAAAGCGAATGGTTAGATAGTCGTTTAAATACTCAATTTTCTGTTTTTGATATTCGTAAAAATAATATCCGCTATAAACCAAATCCTAATGAGCAACCAGATGTGTGGGCAACTGCTGGTCAACATCAATCTCGTGGTCTCGAATTTAGCTTTATTGGCCGCGTACTTGATAATGTCTTTGTCCGCGGTGGCTATGGTTACACAGATGCAAAAGTAAAAGAAGACAAACAAAAGCCTGAACAAGAAGGTAACTATTTAGCAAATACATCTAAAAACACGGGTAATTTATTTGTTCGTTATTTACCAACCGAGCAGTGGTATACCGAGGTGGGCGTAACCTATGTCGGGTCTTATTATCCAAATATTAATAATCAAGTAAAAATGGAAGGATTTAACCGTGTCGATGCAGCGATTGGTTATAGTGCAGACCCATGGAATGTCACACTTGCAGTGAATAACCTAACTAATAAAGAATATTGGCGTTCGGACAGCATGCCAGGCACTCCACGTAATGTGTTATTGCGTTTGAATTATCAGTTTTAAGTAAATATTAAAAAAGCATACCCCTATTTAGGGGTATGCTTTTTGTTTTTAATAATAAAAGAAACAAGTTTTTTATCTTCAATAAATAAAATATTTAATTTTTAGATTATACTTTCCTCATTAAAGATACCAATTAAATCAACAATATGAATAAACAGTTTATTTTAACTTTTTTATTATTTTTTTTATCGCTATCAACAGAGGCAAAAATCATTACTCTTTCAATTGATACATATCAAAAATTATCAAAACAACAGCAAAATAGTATTAAAGACAACCTCAACAAAGGATGGATCAGTTATGCTAGAGATGATACAAAAATTCATTATTTGAGTTATCAACTAATTAAATCTATTTCAGATTCCATCGTAATAGCCCCTGTTAAAACTACATCAGTCAATCTAGGAGATTTAAACTCTATAGGGTTATGGCAATTTGACTGCAAAAATAAAAAAATGATGTTGTTGTCTACTGCAACTTATTCAATTACGAATTCTAAAATATTTTCAATAGAAGAAGTAGAATTTCCAAAAGAAGTACCAGCTATTCCTAATTCTATGGCAAATAGAATTTTAGAAATGGCATGTGTTCTGAACTACATAAAAAATAATTAGTCATAAAAGGAAGAAGAGCTCAAGCGCTCCTTCCTTTTATATTATTAAAAATCAAATCCCGTATTTTTCACGATAAGCTTGCATGTTTGCTAGCGCTTCTTTTTCACCTTTCGCTTCCAAATAATCCATTAAATCTTTCATGGTAATCAGTGCATGTACAGGGATTTCTAATTCTTTTTGAACTTCTTGAATTGCAGAAAGTTCACCTTGACCACGTTCTTGACGATCTAGCGCAACCAAAACACCCGCAATAGTTGCACCGGCATTTTTCAAAATCGTTACCACTTCGCGAATCGCTGTACCTGCGGTAATTACATCATCAATAATCCAGACCTTTTTGCCTTCAACCGCAGCACCAACTAAAACACCGCCTTCGCCATGATCTTTCGCTTCTTTACGGTTAAAGCCCCATGGCACGCTTTTGTTATGGACTTGAGACAAAGCAACAGCAGTCGCAGCTACAAATGGAATACCTTTGTAAGCTGGTCCAAAAATCACATCAACATTTTCACATTGTGTTAATTTATCAGCATAGCCTTGCGCTAAAAGAGATAAAGCTTCACCATCGTTGAGTAGGCCTGCATTAAAAAAATAAGGACTCACGCGTCCAGATTTTAAAGTAAACTCACCAAATTTAAGCACACCGCGTGATAATGCGAGTTCGATAAATGCTTGCGGGTGAAATGACACAGGCGTTGTCATGAGGTGCTCCAAATTCACAATTGAGGTTAAATTTTCGCATGATACCAAAGGATCAGTATCCAAGTGATGTAAAAATTCTTCGAGTCGTTTCCATTAACGTAAATGGCTTACGTTCTTCAGTAACGAAAGGCTTACTTGAATGGTTAGAACAATCAGATGCCGATGTCGTATGCATGCAGGAAAGCCGCATTACCCATGAACAATGGACTGAAAAATTTAGACCCGAAGGATGGCATACCCATCTCTTTCCAGCAGAGCGTGCAGGTTATGCGGGGACTGCGATATATAGCCGTCTACCCTTCGTCTCTGTTAAAGATGGTTTAGGGTTTGAGCTGGCTGACAGTCAAGGCCGCTTTATTTCTGCGGAATTCGATTTAGGTTTGTCACATCCGGTACATATTGCGTCATTATACTTACCTTCGGGCTCAAGTGGTGAAGAAGCGCAAGCACGTAAAGATTTATTTTTAGGTGAATACGCAAAAATTCTGAAACAATGGCGTGATGAAAACAAGTCAGTCATCATTTGTGGTGACTACAACATTGTTCATAAACGAATAGATATCAAAAACTGGTCAGGTAACCAGAAATCATCTGGTTGTTTACCACATGAACGTGCTTGGCTTGATCATATCTATGATGAACTTGGCTATGTCGATACTTTCCGTGTAGTTCGCGCAGAAGCAGAACTTTATTCGTGGTGGTCAAATCGCGGTCAAGCTCGTGCAAAAAATGTAGGGTGGCGTATTGATTACCATGCATGCTCGCCAGACTGGAAAGCACGTACAATTAATGCTTGGGTTTATAAAGATCAATGGTTTAGCGACCATGCACCCGTTATTATTGACTATAAAATTCAAGAATAAGTGAACACTCGTTCACTTACATTGTCGTTTTCGCTTACAGCATATGTCGTTTTTGAGTATTTTTCTTACACAGCTTTAACGGCATTATAGCCCCACGGCACAGGGAAGCAGTCAGGATGACGCAAAAGGATAGGACGCCGTAGGAAGATAAAATAAACTTATGATAAGTTTATTTGCAAGGATGTGACATTGGACGTTGAAATGAGACCCGCATGATCAGGATGATTAAATGCGGGTTTTCTCTTTTCTGTCTCTTATTTTGCGCTAAGTTCTTTGTTCTTTTAGTTTTAACTTCTTCTTATTAAGCTCATTATTACCTTGTCTTATGACAATAACATGACATTTCTCTTTCGATTAATCATTAATTTTCATTTGTTTTAAAAGTATCGGTATAAAGTAGTGCTTAAAAGCATTTTGGGTTAGGCTGTGTGCTCTCTCTTTTTGACATGGTCCGATAAAATGTTAAAAATTTATGGAATTAAAAACTGTAACTCAATGAAAAAAGCATTTGATGCCTTACAGGCTAAAGGGCTTAACTATGATTTTCATGATTATAAAAAACAAGGCATTGATGCAGATACTTTAAAAATCTGGTTAAAAGAAATTGGAAAAGATACCGTTCTCAACAAAAAAGGAACGACTTGGCGCAAGCTTTCAGAAGAAGAACAAAATCGTGCTCTAAGCAGTGAAGATCACCTGATTGAAGCACTCATTGCTCAACCAAGTTTGATTAAAAGACCTATTTTAAAAACTTCACAGGGTTTTATTGTGGGTTTTGATGAAACCGCCTATCAAAATATTCAAGCCTAAAAAAACGAGCCATTTGGCTCGTTTTTTTATTAAAACTTTTAGTTCGCGCGAATCCACGTTTGGTTACGACCAAGTGCAGAAACGCCAATATAACCACGTAATTTAAGCTTTTTGCCGCCATCGGTTAACTCACCTTTCAGTTTGTAAGTTTTACCTGATTTTGGGTCTAAAATCGTACCGTTTTCATAACTGTTACCACCTACATTTTTTAAATTATGTACAATGGTGACACCTTTAAGCGGTTTGTTTTTGTACGGACCTTCACATTTTGTACAAGCGTTTTCTTCACCCGGTGTCAAAATGTTCTGAATGGTTGCAGTTAAGGTTCCGTCCTTCTGTTCCGTAAATTTCACTACGGCTTTTGGCTTGTTGGTCTGATCATCAATCGTTTTCCATACCGTTCCATTGAGTGAATCAGCCGCATTGGCAAATGCAGCCATACCAATGAGTCCTAAAGCTAAAGCAATCTTTTTCATTTTTGTAATATCCTTGGGTCTTTCAAGATTTTCAGTATTCAGAAGTCGCAAAGATATTGCAATTTTTGAATGTGACTGTTTCGTGTAACCTTGTAATCTTGCAAAATAAAATTTACAAGAAAACAAGAAACTAGCATAAAAATGGATGCTATATGAATATATCAAATGTTTGGAAATATTATTTTACAGAAACTTTTCTTAAAACAACAATTCGCAAGCCAAGCCAGCTAAATTTGCCGGCTACTGCCTTACGTCCTGTGCTAGATCAGATGTGTCGTGCTTTCCCACGACAAAAAAATGTTTCCGTGCGCCCGATTCGACTAGCAGGTATTAAAGGTGAAGAAATCAAACCGCAAGATTCTGCAACTCAACTGATTTTTCACATTCACGGCGGTGCTTTTTTCCTTGGTAGTGTCAAAACACATCATGCTTTTATGACGGATTTAGCTGCCCGTACTCAAATGCAGATTATTCATGTGGACTATCCGCTTGCACCTGAACATCCTTACCCTGAGGCAACTGAAGCCCTATATGACATCTATCAGTCTTTGGTGGTACAAGGTATTCAGCCGAAAGATATTATTTTATCGGGTGATTCATGCGGGGCAAATTTAGCGTTAGCACTTTGCTTACGTTTAAAAGAACAACCTGAACTCATGCCGAGTGGCCTGATCTTGTTGTCTCCATTTTTGGATTTAACACTCACGAGTGAGTCTCTTCGGTTTAACAAAAAACATGATGCTTTATTATCAATTGAGGCACTACAAACAGGCACTCAGTACTATATAGGCAATCACATCGCAGCCGACGACCCGCGTGTTTCCCCTATCTTCGATGACTTGCATGGCCTACCACCTACTTTAGTTCAAGTGGGTTCTAAAGAAATCTTATTAGACGATGCCAAGCGTTTTAGAGAAAAAGCTGAAGATGCTGGCGTTAAAGTTCAATTCAAACTTTATACGGGCATGTGGCATAACTTCCAGATGTTTAATGCATGGTTTGATGAGGCTAAACAAGCATTGGCAGATATTGCTGAATTTGCCCACGAACTCGATAAAACTTAATTTATTTATAAATGATGTGAATAGACCTCAAAACTTTTCACATCATTTTCTTTATAAAAAGTCATCATATATAAATTGAAAATCATGTTATGTTTAAAATATAAATTATTGAAACAATCCAATTTTAGGATGGTCTAACAAAGAGGCATCTATATTTAGGAGCCCTTATTTATTATGAAAAATCGTTTAATCACTTATCCCGTAAATAGAATAAAACAGGTGATAATCGATTTCATCCACAATAATCACATCATCAACTGGACGCCATTACAAAAAAGCGCACTGATGCTCACACTTGCTTGCGCAATGAATTTCAGTTGGATTTTATGGAAAGGCTATATTTTAATTACACCAAGTGTCTGGCAATGGGCAAATTTACCTTTAGTTGAATCACAAATCTGGCTCAATTTATTTACCTTATTTTTATTAGTCCTTTTGATTATTCCCTGTTACCGCTACAAAAATGATGAATGGGCTCAAAAAGTTATTCCTTTCATTAGCGTGCAGTTCTTTGCACTTATGCTATGTCATGATGGATATTTAATTGGCAGTATCAGCCCTGCCACTATGGTCGGTTATGTGGGTACGATTGGGGTGGGTTTGGTGTTATTTGACCGTAAAATTGTTTATAGCGCCCTTGTACCTGCCACAATTATTTTAACTGTTTGTACATATTTAAGTATGACAGGTGCTTTAGCGTATGCACCTCTATTTAATTTTAGAGCCATGGATCATGCCCAAACCAATTCTTTCTGGTTAGGAAGTATGGCTTTTTTTATTATGCCTATTTTATTGGCCTGTTTTGTTTTATTTGAAATATTACTCACCCAATGGCGTCAGCGAGAAACTTATATTCAACGTTTAAGCCAAATCGACCCATTAACTAATGTATTAAATAGACGTAGTTTAAACATGCATTTGGAGTCGCTACACCAACAACAATTTGATTATGCTGTGGTACTTCTTGATATCGATCATTTTAAAAAAATTAATGATATATACGGCCACCATCAAGGTGATCAGGTCTTAATTGAAATTGCTCAATGTCTTTCTGAGAATTTGCGTAGCGAGGATATTATTGGTCGATTTGGTGGAGAAGAATTTATTTTACTACTCCCCCATACAGATATTATTCAAGCAGAAAAAATTGCTGAGCGTTGTCGCCAAGCCCTACAAGAATTACCTGTTTTTACCGCTCAAAATAATCCTATTCACATTAGTGCGAGTTTTGGAATAAGCAGTTCAGCTTTTGCACAAGATCCTTATCTGGTTATTCGGCAGGCTGACCAAGCACTCTATGCAGTAAAAGCTTCAGGACGTAATCAGGTACGTACATTTCATCAGACAGAAGCTATCGATACCTTATGATTCTTTGAATTTTGCCAAACTCGCAAGTTGCTGCAAAAGCTCTTGCTGACTAAAAGCGCCCGTTAAACGTAAAGCACGAATCTCTTTTTGCTCTGGACTTAAAAATAAATAGGTCGGTGGTCCTAAAATATTCCACTGCTTGAGTAGTGCTTCATGCGACTGGTCATAATGGCTCAAATCAAGCTTAATTAAATAATAAGGTGCAAGAGCAGATTGAACCTCTGGTGCTTTTAAAATACGGTGCTCAATCGGTTGGCAGGCAACACACCAATCTGCGTAGATATCAACCACAATAGCTCGGTCAGTAGGTGCTGCCGCTAAAATTTTCTCAAAGTCCGCTGCTGTAGTTGCAATATGCCACTCGGCCATATGATTAGAACTTTGCAAGGTTCGATTTTGAATGTGTTGATATTGGTTATAGGCTACAAAAGGGGTAACGATTAATAATAAAATCGCATAGAGCCACTGTAACTGCCCTTTTTCCCAGAAAAACTGATAAACAGCATAGGTTATAAAAGCAAGGCCTAATACGAGGCTAAGCACTTGCATGCCCAAATCTGGCAGCAAAGGACGAATAAAATAAAGACTTAATCCCAACATCAGAAAAGCAAAAATTACTTTAATCTGATGCATCCAGTCGCCCGCTTTAGGCAAGAATTTTGCCCCTAAAATACTTGCCAGCAGGAGCGGAATTCCCATTCCAAAGCCTAGGCAGAATAAAAGCAAAGCACCTTGCCACTGATTTTGCGTTTGAGAAATAAATAATAAAGTTCCAGCGAGAGGTGCGGTCATACAAGGCCCCACCAAAAGCGCAGAAACGACACCCATAACCCCAGCACCGACCAACGTGCCGCCTTGTTGCATTGACTGAATACGGTCAAGTCGGTTTAACCATGTCTGAGGTAAACGAAGCTCAAACAAACCAAATAAGTTCAGAGCAAAAACAATAAACAGCAAACTAAAAGCAATTAAAGTCGCTGGCTGTTGTAACCAGCGCTGGAAATTTAAGCCTGCCGAAGAAGCAATTAAACCCAAGCCTGCATAAACTAATGCCATGCTACACACAAAAGTAAGCGCAATGGTCCAAGCCTTTAAACCTTTATGTTCGCGAATAATCAATGAAGTTAAAATAGGAAGCATCGGTAAAGAACATGGCGTAAATGCGAGCAACATGCCTAAACCTAAAAATAATAAAACTCCATACCAAAGCGAGTGTTCAATTAATTTAGCTGACCAGATCTGATCTTGTGCAATTTGAGGTGTAGTTGTATCAGCTGCTGTCTCTGTACTCGGCTCTTTTTCTAAAGATTCTGAACTCGAGGAAGTGTCGGATTGTTTATTCGCTAAATCTAGTAATCTTTTTGGCGCTGTTCCTGCTTGGTTTTGCACACCCACCAAGCCATCTGCATCGGTTTGAAACTCAATGGTTTGAGGTGGATAACAAATACGGTCTTTGGCACAGCCCTGCCAAGTCACACTATAGTGCTCTGACGGCTTAGTCTTAATTTGGAAATTAACTTGATGGTAGTAAACCTGACTTTGCCCATAATTTTCATCATATTGGGCAACCGCTTTAGGTAACTTTAAAGTTAAAGGTTGAGTACCTTGTTGTACGGAAAATTTATGCTGATAAAGATAGTAATTTGGCTGAATCTGCCAAGACAAACTCGCAGTATGCGGCTCAGAGGATTCAACCGAAAATGAAAAAGCTTGTTCGGGTGAGAGTAGCTTATCTTGCGCAGAAACCAACTGGCTAAACACACAAACAGCAACTGCTAGAAAATAAAGAATTCCCTGATGAATAAGCTTTTTCATTAACATAAATTTAAATTGCTTCGATTAGAACAAGAATGCCACGCCTAAGCCACCGTTGTAGCTCTTGTCTTGACCCTCTAAATCAACCCCGATACTTGCATCGAGCTGAGTACGATCATTTACGGCGTAGACTAAACCTGTCCCTAAACCATATTCGTAGTCTTGGCTTTCAGCTTTACGGTAAATAAACTCGGAATAACCTGACAGCTTACCTGCGATTTTATAATCAATCGTCGGGATTGCAGTTACTGCCCAGTTACTATTTTGTACTTCGTAGCGCATGGTAATTGATGTACCGACTAAGTCATTATATTTATAAGCGACTGCTGAACTTAAGCTATAAATATCGTCATGTGCAGTAAATTCATCATTTCCAGTGGCAATGATCGCTTCAGCTAACACAGCCATTGATAAGTTTTCATCATTTAGATCAATTGCTTTTTTCAAACCGATGCTGACATCACCAAAGCCTGACGTATCATGTTTTTTACCAGCACGTTTGGTTTGAGTCCATGCTGGACCTTGCCATCCTAATTGTAATTCCAAACCATCAGCTAAACCGGTACGGAATAACATATCTTCATTTACAGTTACGGTTTTTTCTTTGACGCCATCAACCGTTGACTCTGTATAAGTTGCACTTGGCAAACCTTGTTCCCAAGCCAATTTACCAACTGGAGTAATCCCTGTTCCAATACCAGCACCTGGGCGGTCAAAAGAGAACTCTGCAGCAAAAGTACTTCCTGCGGCAACAGTGGTCAAAGCAAAAGTTAAAATTTGAAATGTTCTCATTCTATTATCCAATCAAGTAGTTAGTTCTTTTGACATTTTTGCCCCATGTTGGCGCAATAATTCTAATGTTTCACGCTCTTCTTGAAGCGCTTCTGACCAATCTATTTCATCAAAGTCACAATCAAAGAACAACTGACTGATTGACGATAAAATAGTGAGTCCCTCTTCATCGCGTGTGTTTGGATCAACTTTTTCATTTAATAAACGTTGGACAGCTGGCGCACATGCCGAGCTTGCCGCATCCCATAAAGGACCATAAAACTCTTCTGCATCCCAAAGGTGTACATTCGCTTTAGCTTGAATCAAAGCTTCGAGAATATCGAGGTAAACTTGTAATGATTGTTGCTTTTCTTCTTTTGATAGTGGTGTACCCGCTTCATAAGCTTCTGATACATCTTCCCACCATTTAAAAATTCCATCACAAATGATTGATACAGGTGGCCCTTGTTCCGGATCAATAAAGTTCGGATCAAGTCCTTCAGCAAGTAATTTTTGCACTTGCGCGAGTTCTAATTCTTCTATGGCTTTAATTAAAGCTTGCTGCTGGGTGGTTAACATGACCATCTCTCAAAAATATATTAGGGCTATTATGCCTAATCTCTTCTGAAGATTTTAGAGGTTGATTGCATCGCATTGCAAACCTAATGTTGTGAATAGTTTTATTTTCATCAAATATAAAAAAAGCCCCGAAGGGCTTTTTAGCATTTTAAATTAAACTTCATCATCAATGAATTCTGGTTGACCACCTCTCGGGTGTTCTTTTTTCTCAAAAGTATGTTCAAGGCTACGTTTTAATTTTTCAATCGCGCCATGAATCGAGGCGTCAATATTTCCTGCTTTATGATGTACTGCAACTGGTTTCAAACCTGAAGGACGAGCTTCAATCATACAGTGGATATCTTTGTCACCACCTTTGTCCCCATTTTCATCACTAAAATGAACCGAAAAATGCGTAATACGTTCGCTATGACGTTGGAATTCTTGAGTAAGTTCTGCACGTACATAAGTAATTAAACGTTCGCTGTTATGGATGTTTTTATCTGTGCGGATTTCAATATTCATAAATACCATCCTCTCTTTCTTACTGTGGATCTTTTCTATGCAAAACTTTTTTATGTTGGCATGTTTTAAGCATGCATGAACTGACTTCAATTGTACATTTTGATGGTGTAATGGTTTGTTATCTCCTGACTTAAACGTACTGCTTTTAATTTATTTTGAAGATCTTCATACCTTCAATATCAGTCCATCTATAAAAATATGCAAGCTGATTTTTTAAATTTTTATGAAAAATTGAACAAAAGGAGAGCAATCGTGTCCAAATCTTATCTATCTGGAGCAGAGCTTATTGAGCAAATCCAGAAGTCTCCTTATTCACGTGATTTAATCGGATATCACGGGCAACCGCCACAAGTTAAATGGCCTAATAATGCCAAGGTTGCTGTGCAATTTGTTCTTAATTATGAAGAAGGTGGCGAAAAACATATAGAGCATGGCGATGATGGCTCAGAACAGTTTTTATCAGAGATTATTGGTGCCGCAAGTTACCCAGCTAAACATATGTCGATGGACTCTATGTACGAATATGGTTCACGTGCTGGTTTTTGGCGCATTCATAGTGAATTCCAAAAGCGCAAACTTCCAATGACCATTTTTGGGGTTGCAATGGCACTTGCTCGCAACCCTTATATTGTAGAAGCGATTAAGCAAGCTGATTATGATGTGGTTTCTCATGGTTACCGCTGGCTTCACTATCAAGATACCGATATTGAAGTCGAAAAACAGCATATGGAGCAGGCTTTAACTGTCTTAGAAAACCTGTTTGAAAATAAAGTGATAGGTTGGTACACCGGACGTGACAGCCCCCATACACGTCAGTTACTCGCAGAGTTTCCACAATTACAATATGACTCAGATTATTATGGTGATGACCTACCTTTTTGGACAACGCTTACCGATGCTACAGGTGCATCACGCCCTCATCTGATTATTCCTTATACTTTGGAATGTAACGACATGAAGTTCTGCTCACCAGGTGGCTTTAATAATTCAGAACAGTTTTTTCAATATTTGAAAGATAGTTTCGATGTGTTGTATGCAGAGGGAGAAACTGCACCAAAAATGATGTCGATTGGAATGCATTGCCGCATTTTAGGGCGTCCGGGCCGTTTTAAAGCACTACAGAAATTTCTCGACTATATCCAAATGCACGATCGGGTCTGGATATGTCGTCGTCAGGATATTGCTGAACATTGGTATAAAAATCACATAACTAAATAATTGATTTTTAATTTTCAAAATCCTTAAACGAATTAAAACTCGCTATTGGCACTGTTATTGCTAAAACTCTATATCAAGACAACGAGTTTAGGAATAACAGTGTTTTTAGCCGAGTTTAATCAAGCCCCACCAGAACAACTCAAGACTTTGTTAAAAAACTGTGTCCACATTCAAGCATGGGCTGAAAAAATCATCTCAAATCGTCCCTATTCAACAAAAGCATCTCTTTTGGAATATGCAGAACAGTTAAGTCAAATGTGGTCATGGCAAGAGATACTAGCGGCTTTAGCAACCCATCCAAAAATTGGTGAACGCCAAGCTAAAAAACAACTCAATGCAAAAGAGCAAGATTTTTCATCTAAAGAACAAGCTGGCATTTCTTTAGATGAACTAACACAACAAGCTCTGCTACAAGGCAACATGGATTATGAACAAAAGTTTGGCTTTATTTTTTTAATTAAAGCGGCAGGCCTCAGTAGCGATGAAATTTTAAAAAAACTACATGAACGACTACAAAACGACTTAGCTATCGAAAAAACAATTGTACATGAGCAACTTGCAGCGATTGCCCTATTACGTCTATCTCAGGAAATACAAGCATGATCAGCACTCATATTTTAGATACGAATTTAGGTAAACCAGCTGCAGACGTAGAAGTGAAGTTGTTTCATGCAGCAACCCATGAGCTGATAGCGACAGCCACCACTAATCAAGATGGTCGAGTGAGTGATTTTGGAATAACAGACTTTGCAGAAGGTGCTTATCAACTTGAATTTGAAATTGCCCCTTATTTTTCATCGCAGCAAGTCAAAACTTTTTTCCCACGTGTTTGTATCCAATTTTTTATAGAAGACATCAATCAGCATTATCACATTCCATTACTGATTAGCCCATTTGCTTACTCCACTTATCGCGGTAGCTAACTCAATTATAAATAGGAGAAAAATATGAATCATCAGCAAAAAAATGCAATTTCTCCAGAGCATGAATATTTAGGAATTTCCAAAAGTTTTGCTTACGGCTTACAGCATGTGCTGACCATGTATGGTGGCATTGTAGCCCCGCCTTTGATTATTGGAACGGCAGCTGGCTTAAGCTCAGCACAAATCGGAATGTTAATTGCAGCGGCCCTATTTGTAGGTGGATTGGCAACCCTGATCCAAACCATCGGAACTAAATATCTAGGGGCAAAATTACCTCTGGTACAGGGTGTATCTTTTGCGGGTGTGGCCACCATGGTCGCCATTATCACTACAGGCGGTGGTTTACCTGCTGTCTACGGCGCGGTCATTGCAGCCTCTTTAATTGGGCTATGCCTTGCACCTTACTTTTCAAAAATTATTCGTTTTTTCCCACCTGTTGTGACGGGATGCGTTATCACGATTATTGGTCTATCTTTGTTACCCGTTGCGATTCGCTGGATGATGGGCGGCAACAACAAAGCGCCTGACTGGGGTAGCGTAGAAAATATCTCTTTGGCACTGCTGACCTTAGGCATTGTGATCGTTCTAAATATGCTGCCGCAAGCAAGCATTCGTCGTTTATCAATTTTGTTGGCTATTGTGGCTGGTACTACCCTCGCCTACCTGATGGGTTTTGGTGATTTTAGTCAGGTGAGTTCAGGCGCATGGCTCCAATTTCCACACTTATTTGCATTTGGTTTACCGACTTTCGAGCTCAGCGCTATCTTATCGATGTTGATTGTGACCTTGGTCATTATGACTGAAACCACAGCCGATATTATTGCTGTCGGAGACATTGTAGGAACTGAAGTCGATTCAAAACGTATCGCCAATGGTGTTCGTGCAGATATGTTCTCAAGTGCTTTTGCGCCTATTTTTGGTTCTTTCATGCAAAGTGCTTTTGCCCAAAATGTTGGACTGGTTGCGATTACAGGCATCAAAAGCCGCTTTGTAGTCGCAGCAGGCGGTGTAATTCTAATTATTTTAGGACTACTACCTATTATGGGTCGTTTGATTGCAGCGATTCCAATGCCCGTACTTGGTGGTGCAGGTTTGGTCTTGTTTGGATCAGTTGCAGCGAGTGGAATTCGCACTTTGGCAAAAATAGATTATAACGATCAGAAAAATTTAATTATTGTCGCAACCGCTTTATCAGCTGGGATGATCCCAATTATTAACCATGAGTTTTATGCTCATTTCCCAGTTTGGGTACAAACTTTGTTCCATTCGGGCATTAGTTCAACTTGTCTCTTTGCTATCTTGTTGAATTTATTATTTAATCATTTACCTTCATTTCGTAGCTCGCGCACCCCACATTTAAGCCAAACAATAAACACAAGAAATACTCATTAAAGATTTAGTTTTTAGCGCCCCACTTCGGTGGGCTTTTTTTTAACCGTTGATCAAATTTGGCTTCATTTTTGCTTAAGACCCTGTATCCTTAGCGTGCTTTATTTGGGGGGAGATCATTTAAATGCAATTAAAGCAACTTGCGGCGACTTGTGCCTTGTTATCTGCAACTGCCATGGTTCAGGCAAAACCAATTTGGCAAGATTTTAGTGTGACTGGACTTTATGGTGAAAACTATGAAGTTGTAGATGACAAAGAAACCACGATTACTTTGGAATATGCAGCAAAAGTTAAATACGCTGATGTGTTTTTCTTTATGGACCGCATGCGTGGTGAAAATGACCACAAGAGTACTTACTTTGAGTTATCACCACGTCTAAGTTTAGGCGAAGTGTCTGGTAAAAAACTGTCGTATGGCCCAATCAAAGATGTACTCATTAGTACTACTTGGGAAGGTAACAGTGAAGACGGCAACAACTTCGACAATTTCCTTTATGGTTTTGCAGTTGATTTAGATATCCCATATTTCCAATATGCAAATTTAAACTTCTACCGTGCAAACAATGAGAACACTGACGACGATTATCAAATGACATTCGTTTATGGTATTCCATTAAAATTAGGATCTGAAGATTTCTTGGTAGATGGTTTCCTTGACTGGTCAACTGCTGAAGGCGACCATGCGAGCGAGTTGAACTGGACAACTCAGTGGAAATGGAATGTGGGTAAACACATTTCTCCTGATACACGCCTATACCTAGGTATCGAGCACTCAGTGTGGAATAACAAATTTGGTATTAAAGGTGCCGACGAAAATAACGTTAGTGCATTGGTTAAATACCACTTCTAAAATCTAAATTTAGAAGATAAAACAGCAAGGAAAATTCCTTGCTGTTTTTGTTTTTAATCAAGTGGATTACCCACAATATTGCTAATAATTCCCTGCATAATATGTCCACCTTGTTCACGGCGTAATTCTTCATACCATGCTTGTGTAACGGCTTCATCTTTCATATGTGTCACATCACAACGTTTGCGCGCACGAAGTACCAATTCATTAGCACGTTCATTGCGCTTGTTTTGATAGCGACGTAAAGCATCCTCTAGCCCCAAAGTATTAATTTGCAGAGAACGCGCTAAATAAATCGCGTCTTCCATGGCTTGGCAACCGCCTTGCCCAATATCAGGTGTCGTGCTGTGTGCAGCATCACCCAAAATCACCACGCGACCTTTATAAAATTGAGTGAACGGTTCAATATCATGTATTTCTACCCGATTGGTCTTTTGCGGGTCTAAGCGTTCAATAAGCTGCTGTACGGGTTGGCACCAATCAACAAAATATTGTTTTAAAATTTTTTTATATTCATCTCGATTATTATCTAATCCTGCTGGTAAAGGCACATCTAAAAAGAAATAGAACTTTCCATCTGCAACTGGCATTAAAGAAGCACGCTTGCCTTCGCCCACATAAGTCGTCCATTGCTGGGCCGGAGCCAAATCTTCAGAGATCTCAACCAAGCCATTCCAGTTCACATAACCCGCATAACGGCGCTGTACTTGCTGACCTAACACATAGGTACGGGTTAGTGAGTGAGTACCATCCGCCCCAATCAATAAGTCAGCCTGCGTTGAACTACCATCTGCAAAATGCACCTCGACAGAATCGGTCTTGTCTTCAAGGCTCACCATTTTTTTGCCTAGATAAATTTGGTCTCGTCCAAACTCATCCATCAGCATATTTTGTAAATCGGCACGTGCAACTGGATAAGGTCTTTGGCCTACTTCTTCAATTAATGGTAGTAAACTGAATTGTGTCATCACATCTCCAGTTAAACCGTCCACATAGGCCAAATCATCCATTTGTCCACCAAGTTTGGCGATTTTGTCAGTTAATCCCAGATAGTTCAGACATTTCACACCATTCGACCACAGCGAAATTGCCGCGCCGACAGGAAGAATTTTTTCAGTTTGCTCAAAAATTCGAACTTGGTGACCAAATTTCTTTAATGCAATGCCTGTGGTTAGACCTCCCATTCCTGCACCAATAATCACCACATTCATAACACTCTCCTATAGATATTCACCTATAGGGTGCTTATGCTAAAAACATGCCATCGTTCAAAATTTATTTAGCTTTTCCACAAAACTGGCATGCACCATGCTTATATATTTACGTGTAAAACTCGACTTGGCACGCTCCGTGTTAGCGCAGTTTTAAATGAAAAATCATGTTTTTAACAAGAAATACGGATACTCCATTATGGCAACATTGCACGCTCCAGCTTTTGAACTTCCTGAGATTTTGAATACTAAGACCAATTTGGCAGATGCCCGAATTGGTGCACAAGTCATTGAGTGTTCAGATGATTTCTTTGCAGAAGCAAAGCGTATGCTGCAATTTGATGCGCCTATTTTTGTTGAAGATAAATTTGATGATAACGGCAAATGGATGGACGGATGGGAGACGCGCCGTAAACGTCACGCAGGTTATGATTGGTGTATCGTGAAGCTTGGTGTAAGTGGAAAAATCACTGCTCTTGATATTGATACCAGCTTTTTTACAGGAAATTACCCTGCCTCTGCATCATTAGAAGCATGTTATGCACCAAATGGGGACCTGACAGGGGCAAAATGGGAGAATGTTTTAGGAAATACTGAACTAGGCCCGAGCCAGCATCATATTTTTATGGTCAATAATGATGCACTTTTCACTCATATACGCCTTAATATTTTCCCAGATGGCGGTATTGCCCGTTTACGTGTCTATGGTGATGTTCATATTCAGGTAACTGACAGCGAACAAACTCTCGATTTATTGGCTCTCGAAAATGGTGGCCGCGTAGTTGCCTATAGCGATGCGCATTTTGGCCATCCTCGTAATTTGATTAACCCAGGCCGTGGAGTCAACATGGGCGATGGATGGGAAACTAAACGCCGCCGTGCACCGGGTTATGACTGGTGTATTCTTGCGTTGGGTAAGAGCGGAAAAATTGAGAAACTTGAAATTGATACGGCTCATTTTAAAGGGAATTTCCCTGCCCAAGTATCTATTCAGGCGGTTTACCTTGAAAACGCAACCGATGCACAGTTAATTCCTCAAAGTATGTTCTGGTCTTACTTACTAGAAGCCCAACCGATGCAAATGGATCATATTCATGAATATGTGAATGAGATTTTACAACATGAAAAAATCTCGCATATTCGTATTAACATGATTCCAGATGGTGGTATTAGCCGTGTCCGTTTATGGGGGAAAATTGCCAAGTCATGATAATGAAGAATGTTCAAATTCAGCCCTTAACAATTGAAAATTTCCAGCCCTTCGGAGAAGTCATCTGTTGCGACGGGCATTACTTTTTTCATATTAACGATGCCCACACCGAGCGCTACCATGCGCTCGTTGAAACTGAAGTTGAGGGTGAAGCAAAGGCAGGAATCAGTATATTCCGTAATATTAAGGCCAGTGTGCTGCCTTTAGAGATTTCAATGTTAGAGCGCCATCCGAAAGGCTCTCAAGCATTTATTCCATTACAGCAACAAAAGTTTTTAATTATTGTTGCACCCGCTTTGGATGAAAATACTCCTGATATTTCAAAGTTATGTGCATTTGTTTCAAATGGGAAGCAAAGTATCAATTATCGGGCAGGCATATGGCATCATCCTTTGCTTACCTTTGAAGCACCCAGTGATTTTGCGGTGGTAGATCGAATTGGAGGTGGAGCGAATTGTGATGTTTTTCAATTTCCACAGGCTATAAAAATTACCGCCTAAATTAAAATATACAGATCTGTATATTTTTACTTTAATGAATGGCAGAACCCGTTGTGGTGATTTCCAACAATTTAGATTTACATAAAAAAAACCCCCGCTAATTGAGCGGGGATTTTTTACGCCTTTTTAGACAGTGATATCAGCTAAGTTACCCTTCTGCTCAAGCCACTGCTTACGATCTGCCGAACGCTTTTTCGCAAGTAACTTGTCGAGTAAACCTGCCGTTAGATGCACATCATCTAGATCGAGCTGAACTAAACGACGCGTGTTCGGGTCCATAGTCGTTTCACGTAATTGAATCGCGTTCATCTCACCCAATCCTTTGAATCGGGTAATTTGCGGATTACGATTGCCTTTAATATTTTTCAAAATAGTTTCAAGTTCATCATCATCAAGCGCGTAATGAACATCTTTACCAATGTCGATACGGAACAATGGTGGCATTGCCACATACAAATGTCCTTCTTCAACCAATGCTGGGAAGTGTTTAACGAATAAAGCACAAAGCAAAGTCGCAATGTGTAAACCGTCCGAGTCAGCATCGGCCAAAATACAGATTTTGCCATAACGCAGTTCAGATAAATCATCACTGCCCGGGTCTACCCCGATGGCAATCGCAATGTCGTGAACCTCTTGAGAAGCGAGTACTTCATCTGAAGAAACTTCCCATGTGTTTAAGATTTTTCCACGAATTGGCATGATGGCCTGAAAGTTTTTATCACGCGCTTGCTTGGCACTACCGCCCGCAGAGTCGCCCTCGACAATAAATAACTCACTGTCTTCACGTGTTTGACCAACACAATCTGCCAACTTACCCGGCAATGCAGGGCCGGAAACAATTTTTTTACGCTCGACTTTCTTTGCTGCTTTTAAACGACGACCTGCTTTAGAAATTGCCATTTCTGCCAGCTGCATGGCAATTTCAGCATGTTGGTTGAGCCAGAGTGCGAAAGCATCTTTAGCAATATTTAAAACAATATTTGATGCTTCTCGACTCGAAAGACGCTCTTTGGTTTGACCTGAAAACTGAGGCTCTTGGAACTTGAGCGACAAGATATAGTTCACACCATCCCAAACATCTTCCGCCGAAAGTTTGAGGTTTCGTGGTAGCAAATTACGCAATTCACAGAACTCGCGCAATGCTTCGGTAACCCCAGAGCGCAAACCGTTCACATGAGTACCGCCTTGTGCAGTTGGAATTAAGTTGACGTAACTTTCTTGAACCTGTTCACCACCTTCCACATTCCAACAAATCGCAAATTCACATGCCGCACGATCTGCCTGACCGCTGCTCACAAATGCAGGATTTGGCAAAATTTCGCGGTCTTGCAATTCATCCATCAAATAATCGACGAGGCCATTTTCAAATTGCCATTCGATTTTTTCATCGTTAATTTGATCGATATAGATAATTTTTAAACCAGCAGCTAAAACAGCTTTGGCTTTTAAATTGTGTTTCAGTGCTTTTAACGCAAATTTTGGACTATCGAAATATTTCGCTTCTGGCCAAAAATGTACCGTTGTACCTGTCGCACGTTTTGGTGCTTTGCCTTCTAGCACTGCTAAAGGTGCTACTGGTTCACCTTGCTCAAAGGCCATCTGGTATAGGTTACCCTGACGTTGAACTTCGACCTCAACTCGTGTTGATAAAGCATTTACAACGGAAATCCCCACACCATGCAAACCACCTGAAAACTGGTAGTTATCGGTGCTGAACTTACCGCCTGCGTGGAGCTTGGTCAGAATAATTTCAATACCACTTTGGCCATATTCAGGATGAATATCGACCGGCATACCACGGCCATTATCTTCAACCGACAACGAACCATCTTTATAAACCGTAACACATATTTTGTCGGCATGACCAGCTAATGCTTCATCAACAGCATTATCAATAACTTCTTGGGCTAAATGGTTAGGTCGAGTCGTATCGGTATACATCCCTGGACGACGACGAACAGGGTCTAAACCGGAAAGAACTTCAAGCGATTGAGCCGTATATTGTGTCACGTTGTACGTTTTCCTTATTTGATGGTGTGCGCAAAGAATTCGATCACTAACGGTAATTTTTCTTCAAAATCTTCCATAGCATGATTGCCATGAGCATCCGTCAAAATCAATGAGGATGGCGTTGCAGCACTATAATAGCGTTGTGCTTGACGATAATCCAAAATTTCGTCGCCTTGTTGCAATAAGACGAGTATTTTGTCGGCATTTTCAGGTTGTTTCAGTTCCAGTTGTTGTAACTGCCTTAACTGGACATGGTCAATTGACCATTGATCATTCACCACATAGGGCATACTTTCAACTTGAAATAACTCATCAAACAGCTTCCATGGTTGCATAGCAGGGTTAATCAGTACAGCTGGAACATTATATTTCGCGACAAAATATGTCGCAAAAAACCCGCCAAGGCTACTACCGACTAAGGCTACATCATCTAAAGACTCTATCAGCTCTGAAACTTGCTCAACCACTAGATCAGGAGATCTGTTTAAGTCTGGCAAATGCACATTTATGCCCAATTCGCTACAATACTGCTTAAGGCTCAGCCCTTTAATTGAAAGAGAGCTACTATTAAAGCCATGGAGGTAGATAATATTCATATATTTTCCCTCTAAATTGAGAATAAACTCACATTTTTGTTCTCAGTTTGTATATAAAAACACTATTGTCAGACAAGAAAAACCACTCAACTAACCATTCATCAGTATTTTAAAAACATGTGTTATTTAAACTACTAAGATGGAAACGTTTACTGCCGTTGATAAAAAGTACAGCTTAAAACGTCGGTTATAACGTATATGGGGAAAAGATATGCCGAGCTTAACACCACTACATGAAACTTATTGTAAATGGGATCGTACGCCACCTAGTCAGGCAGACGTATTAGAAGGTTTAGCTCAACTGTTCAGTACCAGCTTAAATGGTGTACATGAATTAATTCAAGTTATTAATATTGAAGTATTAAAAAATGCTTTTGGTGTGAGTACACAAAATGCTAAAAACTTTCAAAAACGACCATTTGTGCAAAAGGCATATCAATTTTCTTATGGTGCTTTACAAAAATATGGGAGTTGTTTTTTAGCGCCAAGCTTACGTCACATTATTGAAAAATATCCTACACTTCACGAAAAACCACTCACCCCAAGCCTACATTTTTTAGTCGGTATTTTGAATGGGATTTTTGGGGATTATCTACTGAAACAGCATAGCCCCCTCGCTTTACCCATGGTGCTATATGATCACTACGGTGCAATACAACAAGGGGAACTTGCAGGCCGTATCGTGATTTTAGCTCATGGTTTATGTATGAACCATCTGACTTGGTCAAATGCACACTATGGCGGCATTGGTGAGCGCCTGTTAGCGCAGCGTGACCATAACACCATGTTGTATTTAAATTACAACACAGGTCGACGCATTTCAGCTAATGGACGCAGTTTTTCAAACTTATTAGAAGACTTGGTCCAACGTAATCCAAGAATTACCAGCATCGATATCATTGGCCATAGTATGGGCGGACTGGTTTCCCGTAGTGCCTTGTTTTATGGCAAACAAAATATGTATCAATGGATCCATATGGTCGAGAATCTAGTCTGTATTGGCTCTCCACATCATGGGGCAGTTTTAGAGCGCTTTGGCTTTACCATACAAGATAAACTTGGGGCTTTCCCTTTTGTCGGCTTACTCGGTCAACTGGTTAATATTCGGAGTAATGGTATTTTAGACTTACGCCACGGTAGCGTTCGTGATGATGATTGGGAACATATGGATGCCCGTATTGGTATGATGGATGATAACCGCGCCCCTGCTCCGCTACCTTCCCATATCAACACCTTTTTAGTGGCAGGGACCTTAGAATTTGAAAAGGTGCGCAATAAAGCGTTGACCGTAATTGGCGACTACTTAGTGAGTGTAAAAAGCGCGCTAGGCGAACACCCTAATCCACGTTTTCAGCTTAAAGTTCCAGATTCACATAAAGCCGTGTTTTATGGCTTAAATCACTTTGAAATTCAGTATCACTCAAGTGTTGCGGAACAGATTACTCGTTGGTTATATCCTCATATTAATGATTACGTCCAAGAAGGTATTCAAACTCATATTATTGATATGCCGAACTATAAGCTCGAAGATTTAGAAGGAATTGTAGAGACGTAAAAAAAGCCCAACTTATGTTGGGTTTTTTTAAATTATTCTAAAAATCATAAATCTATTAATAATTTTTATCTAACCATTTTTTAATCTCAGAAATATTTTTATATTTATAATAGACTTTCCCTTCTGCAATCCCTTCAAAACCCTCTGCATTACTACCTAATATATTTGTTATATTTTTCAGATTTAAAGTCTTATTTTTACTAATTTGATATAGGTTAACTTGATAAATTTCACCTTCAATTTGTGGAGTACAACAGTAATATGATGAGTTAAGGGTAATTAATATAGGAGGTTTTCTTTTATTTGATTTATAAATACTGACAGCTAAAAGTTTAGGACTTTCCTTAGCTGCAAAATCAGAATAATCACCAACAAATATTTTTTTTTCTTGATCTCCTACATAACCTTTAAGATATGAACCTTCCGAAGATTCACATATATAATTATAGAATTTATAATCATTTTTCTTAAATATATTTAAGTTTACTTGTTGGTCAATATTACATTGATCCTTTGCAAATAAATTCTGAGAATATATTAGAGATGATATAATAAACAGAATACTAGTAAAATATTTTTTCATTTCATAAACACTATATTAAATAAAAATCTTTCTTGCCTGAACAAAATGTGCTCGTCGATCAGCATATGAATTTGTAGCTTCATTAATTACTTTTGTTATGGCATCTACCTGTTCTCCATTAGCACCCTTATCAGCAACATCATAAAGCTTAAATTTCAACCAGAATCTAATGGCAGATCTAACCGCATATTTTGGTTGTTCAATTAATTCAGGATTCTTTACAAAATCGACTTTCTCTCCAGGCCATATAGTTGAGTACATATTAGTTAAATCTTGATAATTATTCTTTCCTGTTAATTGTTTTAGTCCTCGGCCTAAATACCTCCAACCATCACCAGGAGAAGTATTACCTAATTTATATTTAGCGCTACGATAATTATCATCGTACATGCGATTAGCAATTACTTCTCCATTTGCTGGTCCTTGGCCTCTTTTATATCCATCAATATCTGCTTGTTTATGATGAGTTCTATAATAGCCAATTTGTTTCAATGCCGTTGGCCCCATATATTCCACTTGTTCTCTCAGTGAAAAAGAGCTACCAACTTCTTGCCTAACTTGAGCCATGAAATGGGCTTGTCTCAATCTAGTATCCAATTTGTAGCCAGTTAAATCGCTATTTAATTCATCTAAAAT
Source organism: Acinetobacter sp. LT1 (assembly GCF_059800965.1). Classification (NCBI taxonomy): domain Bacteria; kingdom Pseudomonadati; phylum Pseudomonadota; class Gammaproteobacteria; order Moraxellales; family Moraxellaceae; genus Acinetobacter; species Acinetobacter sp. LT1. The sequence continues at coordinate 104,199 of NZ_JBBAXE010000008.1, read as the reverse complement.
TGGTTGAATTTTTGTAGCTGAAGCTTTTGGCCACATTTTTTTCATTTGGTCCATTGTAATTAATATATCAACTTTAACATTCTTATTAATCTCTGGATCATTCTGTGCCGTACTGCCTTTTGTTATATCTACATCCAGATGAAACTCAACAGGGTTGTTTTTGACTCGCGTTGCCATATAGGTTTGTGTCTTTAAAGGCTTACCATCAGGCTTATACACCGTAAATTCTAGTTTCTGCCCTACCATGCTTTGTAATGGTAATTTTCCATTCGAAATACTAAAAAGCTGTTTTTTACCATTTTCAACAACTAACATTTCCACATTAGTTTTTTCTACAATGTAGTCACTTCCATCTCGATCTAAAATTTTAATCGTAGATGCACTTTTAAATTTTTCATAAGGCTCATCTAATTTAATAAAAATTGGTTGTGAACTGCCATTAGCAGAATTTATTGAACTTTTTAAAAAAAATGTATCATTTGATGTTAATACTAAGACCTCTATGTCTCTATTAGGTGATGAGCGTACTTCTACTATGCCTTCATCATTTGTATATTTATCGGGCGAATTTCCTTTACCTTTTGGTCGTGATTGAATAGGAAAGTTTTTCATAACTTTTCCATTCATATCAACAATTTTAAAAAAAGTACTTACGATTCCTTTGGTTGAGCTGGATTGCTTTACTTGTTTATATTCATCAATTGTTTTTGGCAACTGAACTTTAATAGGATTTTTTTCTGAGGAATGAATAGAAGAGTTTATCGTTTTAAATACTGTATAATCTTTTTGATTAGGAGGCTTTGCTAATATCTCAACAGTTCTATTTGGTGAAGCCTGAAATACAAAAAGACCGAGTTTATCAGTTTTTTGGCTATTAGCATTTAATGAATCTTTATATCTAGATTGTACATTTAAGTTAATAATCTGCTTTCCAGACTTATCATAAAACTTAGAAGTAATAGTGACTAATTTACTCATTAATCAAAACTCCTCTTCTGTATAGACGTCATCATTTTCTTCGTCATACAAAAGTGTTTCCTCTAAAAGCTCATCAATATTTTCACTATCAGGCATATTTTGCTTTAACTGAATATAATCTGAATTAAAAATCATTGCAGTAAAGTCTGCTTCTTCTGGTGTATAAAACCGTAATGAACTTAAATTATTATTCTTATCAAGCTTATTTTTATGGGTTTTTATAAGGCTATTGTTCTTTTTATTTATAATAAATAGTTCTTTTTTATCTTCCGAATTTATATTCCAATTATAGTTAATTTTATTACTATAAGGTGTTTTTATAGTAGGTAAGCTTATCTTGGGAACAACAATATTTGCACCGCTCATAAATAAATGCTGACCTGCTTTAACCTCAAGCTTGCCCCCAGTTACAGGGAAAATACCCGAACTATTAATCTTGAGTTGTGAACCGTCCGCAGTGAGTATAATTTCTTTTGGGCTAGTTATTTCGATTCTATCTTCTGTTGAAATAATCTGTATCCCTTTTCGTGCAATGATATCTGTACCATCACTTTGTGCTTGTAACTCAATTCTGCCCTTACCTGCATACATTCTTGCTCCATTTTGAGCTGCAAAAAAACTTATCTTATTCTGGGCATGAGCAATAAAATTCTTTTGAGTACTCAGGTTAATACTATCACCAGCAGTTTGGCTAATATGTCCATCTGCACTCAGATGGATATTTTCATTACTAGTAAGGGCCATACTATTTGGTGCACTTAACACCATAATCGCTTGTTTAAATGCAGCAGCTTTATCTCTGTCTCGCTGTTCAATCTGATCTAAAAAGGTTTTTAAATGATCAAGAACTTCCAATGGATCTGTTTGCTGATTTTTTGCAAGTTCACTTAGAGCTTTGCTGTTGTTTAACCCGCCTTCAAGCTGCTGTTTGGATTCATTCGCATCAAGGTGAAGTCCTTGAGCTTGCTCTTGTGCATAGGTACTAATGAGCATGCCTTTACCTGCACGCACAGCTCCCCAAGCATCTGTTCTTAGCTCAAAGCCTTCTCCACGACCCTGACTCGTCGCTTGTTCTTTCGGATGGCTTAAATTACCCAAATTCAGCTGTGTTGCTGCATGACTACTTTGTAATTGGGTACTAATTTGTCCCGTTGTGTCATCAAAGCGTAATTGGTTAAAACCACTACCACTGATTTCCTGACTGCGAATTCCGCTTAGTTTTTTAGTATCAGGAAGCTGCCCTTTCACATCGAACTTGGTTGGTGAGCGCTGTGCTTCATGAATGCGTCCAGTCACAAATGGACGGTCAATATTGCCATCAAAGAAGTCAATGACCACCACTTCACCAATACGTGGTAAGAAACGTGCTCCATAGCCTTCGCCTGCCCAAGGAGTCAGTACATCCACCCAAGCTGAGTCGGTATCATTGTCATTGCTACCCGCGCCACCGTCATGCCCATGATCATCACTACGGGTAAATAGAAAACGCACCTTAATGCGCCCCCATTCATCAACATGAATAGTCTCTCCCTCTGGCCCCACGACTTTGGCTCTTTGCGGGTAAGCAATTGGGCGATGCTGTTCTGGATTATATTCAGGTGCCGTCTTGATCTGACGGCGTATTAGGGTCAGCTCATTACCTTGGCGCTCAATATCATCATAACCATGTTTATCCCAACGACTTTGGGTTAACAACTGGCTAACTTGCTGATGTAAATCTTTTGGTAAGTTATTTTGGTTATAAAAATTTTTAGCAATGATGAGGAACTCTTGATCAGCCCCTTCATGCTGATCAATTTCAGGATGCTCCTGTAGGTTAAACCAATAACCAACTTGGCTATCACGGACACTACTATAGGCCTTAAAGTATTTGGCCTGACTCGCATACATGTCAGTGAAGTGCTGATTTAATTTCTCTAGCTGATTACTACTTGAAGCAGTGGCCTGATCTTCCCCTTTCAAATCTTGCATCCAAGCAGGACTAAGATGCCATGCTTCTTCAAGACTCAAACTCGCTGAATCAAACTGCTCAGAATGTAGGTGTGTAGTGATAACTGAACCTACACCTTCTTCATGTGCTAGAGCATCAGGTTGCCAACGCTGCACATGTACAGCAGTCGGCTGTAAAGTCCGCACTGCAACAAAACCAGTAATGCTATCTTGATATTCTGTTGCACTACTTCTGTGATAGCGAATACTACGACGTGCTAAAGCTTGGTACTGGCTATTATCATCAATGAGTCTTAGTTTTTGAGGTTGTATAGGTGCAGTAAAGTGAGGAACAAAAAGCTCTGCTTCATCAATTAGCCAGCTAACGCCTTCACTTCGCCATAAGCGTGTAAGAAAGTCATAATCAGATTCATTGTGCTGCATGATAAATGGGCGAATATCATAACTCTGGCTTAACCCACTGAGGTCGAGACTTAAACTTGTCGCAAAAAGTGGACTTCTTTCTTGCCATTCTTTAAATAGAACTTCCGTGACTTCAATAATGCTTTTATTCATAAAAACACGACTATTACGGCGCTTGTGCCATAAGTTTGTCGCGTCTTTTAAGGTGAGTTTATAAAGCGTTAAAGCACCGTCACTCTGGCCATAACTCGCTTCTGTCACAATTCCTGTAGTTCGGAACAATTGTCCAGAATCAGTGACCTGATCAACGGCAACTTGCACACCTATAAACTGCTTCAATGCAATTTGGGCACTCGTTGAAAGGCAGATCAACTCAGCTTCCAATCCCCCATTTAGCTGATGTTGGCCTTCTATACGTTGTAAAAAAACTTGGCTATTGAGTAGTTCATTAGAAAATTGCACATGGACGGCACGTTTCTGCGCACTTAACCCTATTTTTTCCAAAACATTAAAGATATTAAAAAGCATTTTTTTATAATCATAAGGATATATAAACGGCTGCACTTTATAAAAAACAGAACTATCTGTCTACATGATTATGCTTTTTTTTAATTCGTTTTTTTATATTTTGACCTATTCCCAAGCAATAAAAAGCCCAACATAGTGTTGGGCTTTTTGATAGAGCTTTAAGCTCTTTTTTTGGTTGTCTTAAATACTGGATAAAAACGGAATAACTGCCATAAACAGACCAGTAATAGTAAGAGGAAATAGACCAATGACCAAACTGGTAAAGATTGACCTAAAAAGGTCCAATCAATTGCTGCACATTCACCTGAACCCGACAATACTTCTTGTAAAACCGTTTTCATTGGTAAGGCATCAATTAGATAATTTAAACCCGGGCCACAGCTTGGTACTTGATCTGGTGGTAAATGTTGCAACCAGACATGACGTCCTGCTACACCCACTGACCATAAAATTGCGATGCCTGCTAAAAATGCATAAAAACGTTTAACCGCATTGGAAACTGGGTTATGCAAAAAGGCTATGAGTGCTACAAGGCCCATCGCCATTAAGCCAACACGTTGAAAAATACAGAGCGGACATGGCTCTAAACCTTTTACATGTTCCAGATACAACGCAAAAGACATGCCGACTATACTTGCTAAAACAAGTAGTCCACTCACCAAACGGTAACTTAATCGCATGTAAAACCTCGTTTTATTATCGATATTGTTCAAGATATTGATCAAAACTGATCTTGGTATCTTGCTCAAGTTTTTCTTGCTGCTGTAAAGATTGCGCAGCCAACTGTTCAAAATGTTTCAAAGTTTCCACACTAAGCTCATGCTGTTCATAACTTTCAGCATGTAACTGAGCCATGTGGCTACCAAAACTCCAAGTTCCACCATGCTTTAACGTATCGTCAATGACATGGGCAGATAAAGTTTCATCAACTTCATCAATTCGTGCTTGCATAACCGCCAAAGCTGAACCATACAAGTCGGTTGCATACGTCTGATCGAGTAATTGTGCACAATCTTGCATTTTTGCAATATATAAACGTGCCCAATCTTCGATGTGATACGACCCAGTTAAATCTGTAATGGTTGCGTTTGGCGCTCGACCTCGGTTGACCACCTCTGTCTGATTTTTCTCAACCAAGTCTTGCTCAGGACATAATAAGTCTGGGCTATCACTTAACAGACAATAAAGTGCTAACACTTCAAGAAAGCCTGCTGTCGTTTCATCAACACCAATTGCCGAGTATGGATTTACATCTACAGCACGTAACTCCACATAACCAACGCCTCGATTTTTTAAAGCTTGAGACGGTGTTTCACCTGCTTGAGGCACCTGTTTTGGACGTACTAGACTGTAATATTCATTCTCGATCTGCAAAACATGATCATTAATTTGCAACGGCTCACCAGATGCATCATTTAACCCTAAACGGCTAAATGGTGGGTAAGGAGAATGAACGGCTTTTTGTAAACCATCCAGATAGCCAGACAAATTGTTGTAATGAATACCTAAGCTTTTTTGTGCTGAGTTTTGATAGCCCAATCGCCCCATACGGAGTGCTGTAGCATACGGTAAATAGTATGAACCTTTGATTAAAGGCAACAAATGATGTTTGTGTCCGGTCAAGAAACAACGACATACCGTTGGACTCGCGCCCACCAAGAACATGACCAATGGTGTTAAACGAATAAAATTACGAATAAGGCCAAAATAACGATGGCTACGGTAATCCTGCAAACTTAATGATTTTAATTGTTCGTCAGTTTCATGAGCTTGCAGCTCAGCAAAAAGTGTATCTGGGAAAGATAAGTTGTAATGCACCCCTGAAATGGTCTGCATACGACGACCATATCGAATTCCTAACCCACGGCGATATAGTGTTTTAAAACGGCCAATATTAGAAGTGCCATATTGCGCTAGACGAATGCGTTCTTCATTGTCGTCTAACATACATGGCATAGACAGCGGCCAGAGTTTTTCACCATTTTCTAAATGACGATGCACAACCGCATGAATATCGGTGAGCTCATGCAGAGCTTCTTCAATCGTTGGCTTAGGTGAGGTAATAAACTCCATCAACGCTTCTGAATAATCAGTCGTAATTTTTGGATGTGTTAACGCCGAACCTAGTGCCTTCGGATGTAACTCTTGTGATAAGAACCCATTACTTTGCATACGTAGGCTTTCACGCTCTATTCCACGTAACATGCCTTGTAGTAGCGACGAATCCACCCAAGCAGGAATAACTGATTGAGATGGTGTAGTGGGTTGACTCATGCATTTGCTCGCTTATTAAAGATCACTATATACAAAATCGTGAGATGATACGGTTACTTATATAATCACATCATTCCAGTTTGGCAATTTTTATCACAATCTTGTTATTTAAGACACGAAAGAATTGTGATTTTATTGAAGAATAATTGCTAAAGAGTTGTCAATATCATGAACGAACAAGACATTTTAAACTTCTGGTTTTCTCCTGAACACCGTTCACTTTGGTTTGCAAAAAGTGATGATTTTGACAAAAAAATCCGTGAAAATTTTTCTGATGTTCATCGACAGGCAACTCAAGCAGAACTCTGGTCTTGGCGAAAAACAGCAGAAGGTCGTTTGGCAGAGATTATTGTACTAGACCAGTTTTCTCGCAACATCTATCGTGATCAGCCCCAATCTTTTGCCTATGACAGCTTGGCATTAGCTTTGGCACAAGAAGCAATTAGTTTGCAACTCGATGCACAGCTTAATCCAGAGCAACGCTCTTTTTTATATATGCCGTTTATGCATAGTGAATCAAAATTGATCCATGAATTTGCCTTAAAATTATTTCAACGTCTTGGCAATGAAATTAACTTAAGCTTTGAGAAAAAGCATAAAGTCATTATTGATCGCTTTGGACGCTATCCTCATCGCAATACCATTCTCGGACGTGTTTCTACTCCAGAGGAAACCGAATTTTTATTAGAACCGAACAGTAGTTTTTAAAGCTTCTTAATTTTTAATGCTGAGTCATCTTTGTTTTAATGCTCAGCTGGGAGTTCACCATGAAATATCTCTCTCTTTGTTTAGCCTTAGGCGCTGCCTTAACCTTAACTGCTTGTGCAACGACTCCAAGTAAACCAAAAACCTTTGATCAACTTGGCCAGTTTTCCGCATACCCTTTAAATGCGCAAACGTTTCGTATTAGTTTTCAAGCCGATCCGAATATGAGTTACGGTGCAGCTGAAGAAATCACTTTGGTAAAATCAGCGCAAACGACCGTACAAAAAGGTTTCCGCTTTTTTAAAGTACTGAATGACCCAAGTAACCAAAGTCAGAAACCACCACGTCAGGCTGTGGTTTATCCATCTGCTCCAAGCTTTTATCCTTATGGCTATGGTCGTCGCTATCCGGGTTTCTGGCATGATCCGTTCTATGATTTCCCACAAGTGGTCAATATCGACCCTGTTCAAGTGTCGTATACTATTGAATGTTATCGGGATCAAAAGCAAGCTCCTCAAGACGCTTTTGATGCAACCTTGATCTTGAAATCAATCGGACAAAAATATGGATTGAGTCCGACAGGAGCGCTGTTGCCACCACCCGAGCCTCCAGTAAAACAAAAATGAATAGGATAAATTTATGAGCATGGCAGAAGAAGTTCACCACGTGCCCAGTCTTAAACGTAGTAAATATTTTGCTACCCTAGCGCTGATCATCGTCGTTGTGCTGTGGATTGCACTGATGGTAGCCGACCGTTTTCTGCCAGAATACACAGGTTTTATTCATATTTTGATGCTAGGGGCCGAAGCCGGCGTAGTTGGTGGTCTAGCCGATTGGTACGCGATTACAGTTCTGTTTCGGAACCCTTTTGGTAAGTTACCAATTCCTAAGTTTTTACGTGACCATACCGAGATTATTCCGCGTAACAAGGCACGGATTGCAGAGTCGATGGGCCGTTTTGTACAGGAAAATTTTCTTTCGCCTCAAGTGGTCGAAAAAAGCTTAGAAAAAACAGACTTAAGCCTCGCAATTGGTCAATGGTTGGCAAGTCCGCAAAACAATACGCAAGTGGTGCAGCTCATTCAGCAAACTGTACCGAAAATTTTTGAATTTGTGAGCCAAGAGCAAATTGCTAATTTCGTGCAAAACAACAGCGTGCAATGGGTACGTAATACCCAAGTCAACAAACTCGCCAGTGAAATGCTACGTGCAGTCTTGGAAAATGATTTCCACCAAGATGTTTTACAACGTGGTCTAGATATTGCCCATGAGTGGGTGGTACAAAACCCAGATAAAACCCGTGAATTAACCCGAAAAATGTTTAAAGCACTGGGTGTCTGGTCACTTGCAAGAGGCGCAAGCTGGATTGGAATTGATGTTCAACAACGTACCATCGACTCATTGGTTGAAAAAGTAGAATCAATGCTGGCCGACCATGAACACCCATGGCGACAAGAAATTGAAACAATTGCACATTCACTCATGCTAGAGCTAGCGAAACCCGATAGTGTTGCCAGTCAACGCCTTAACAGCGGTAAAGATGCTCTCCTTGATAGTCCTCAAGTTCTAAATTTTATTAGTGGTGCTGTCACTATTTTGTGTGATGCCATTAAAGAAGATTTAATGAAAGAAGACTCTGGCATTGCAATGAACCTGCGAGCTGCGATTCAGCAGTTGGGTGAAAATCTCGTTCAAAATGTAAAAGTACGTGAAGTTCTCAACAAAGAAATGACAGGACTTGCCATGAATTTTACGGATCAATATAGCCATAAAATCATACGCTATGTGAGTGAACGCATTCATGAATGGGATTCACGTGAAATGATCGGGAAAATTGAAAATGAAGTCGGTGGCGACTTGCACATGATCCGAGTAAATGGTGTTGTAGTGGGTGCATTTATTGGTTTGACACTTGGTGTAATTCGGGCAGTGATTGAATCAATTTTATAACTTTAAATATTTTTAATAAGAGAACAATATGCTTCAGCTACAGTCAAAATTGGCCACTCAAGGCGTGACTATTTTTAGTACCATGACGGCACTGGCACATCGTCTAGGTGCACTCAACCTGTCACAAGGATTTCCAGATTTTCCGGCGCCACAAGCCTTACTTGAAGCCTTATCTCAAGCGACTTTAGCTGGACATAATCAGTACCCGCCTGGCGATGGTATTCTCGGTTTACGGGAGCAACTCGCTTTACAATTTCAGCAACGTGATCAAATTCAACTTGATCCGGTTACTCAAATCACGATTACTCCTGGCGCAACCATTGCAATTTTTTGTGCCATACAAGCCTGCATCAATGCAGGTGATGAAGTCATTATTTTTGACCCAAGTTATGATAGCTATGGCCCTTCTGTCGAGTTAGCAGGCGGCAAAGCGGTTCATATTGCCCTGCAAGCACCTGACTTTAAGGTGAACTGGCAACAAGTTAAAGATTTGATTAATGACAAAACCCGTATGATTGTGGTGAATACGCCCCATAATCCAACCGGTACGATCTGGGCAAAACAAGACTGGTTAGAACTCATTGAACTGATTCAAGATAAAAATATTCTGGTTTTATCCGATGAGGTCTATGAACACTTAGTTTTTGATGGTCAACAACACTTTAGCGCATTGCATTTTCCAGAGCTCAGAGAGCGTAGTTTTGTGATTGGTTCTTTTGGAAAAACCTTTCATGTGACGGGATGGAAAACGGGTTACTGCGTCGCTTCACCTGAGCTGATGCGTTTATTCCGCCAGATTTATCAATATGCGAATTTCTGTGGTACGACCCCTTGTCAGATTGCTCTAGCGCAATATATGGAGCAACATCCAGAACATATTCAAGAGCTTTCTCAGTTTTACCAAACGAAAAGAGATCGATTTAATCAGGCAATTCTCAATAGTCGTTTTTTACTTAAACCTTCTCAAGGTACTTATTTCCAAAATCTTGATTATAGTCAAATTCGTCCCGACTTAAACGATGTGGAAATGTGCCAGTTTCTTGCCGAGCAACACAAGATTGTGGCAATTCCAGTTTCGGTTTTCTACCAGCAAGCGCCTGAGTCTTTACGCTTGATTCGATTCTGCTTTGCTAAAAATGATGAGACTCTGCAAAAAGCAGGAGAAATTCTGAATCAATGTTAATAAATTTAGCCACTTAGCACTGTAAAAATACTACAAGTCATTCACTCCAAATATGCTAAGTTGAATATCCGCCCAACTCAACAAAGAGATGGGCGATGGAGAATACATGCCACCAAGACAGTCCTTAATTCAACAGCAAAATCTATGGAAAACATTTTTTGTTTTCTTGCTACCCTTGATTGCAACCAATATTTTGCAGAACTTGTCGGGAACTATTAACACCATCTTTGTTGGTCAAATGATGGGAGTAGATGCAATTGCGGCAGTTTCTGTATATTTCCCTATCTTATTTTTGCTACTCGCTTTTATTATTGGGATTTCAACGGGTACTACTGTTTTAGTAGGGCAAGCATGGGGTGCGCAAAATATAGAGAAAGTCCAAAGTGTGGTCGGTTCTACCCTGTTTATGACCATCATTGGTGGAATTATTACCGCGATTCTTGGTGTGTTTTTCGCCCATGATATTTTGGAGCTTTTAGGTACAGATCCCAAGGTAATGCATCTTGCTTTGCCTTATGTACAATGGATGTTGGCGGGTAGTCCACTTCTGTTCGTTTATATTATCTATACCTCAATTTTACGTGGTGTGGGAGACAGTACGACCCCTTTACTGGCTCTAGCTTTAACCAGTGTCATCGGTGTAATTATTACACCAATTCTTCTCAAAGGTTATTTTGGCTTTCCTGCCCTAGGGATTATTGCTCCTGCTATAGCATCAATTATTAGTTATATCGCAATATTAATTTTTCTCGCGATTTATCTTAACAAGAAAAATCATTCACTTCGGCCGAATCGTCAACTTCTGCAACATATCCGTCATAATCCAGAACTAAGCAAAATTATTTTACGCTTAGGCGTCCCAACGGGTATTCAAATGATTACGACCTCAATGGCGGGTTTAGTTATTGTTGGGTTGGTTAACCATTATGGTTCACATGCTACAGCAGCGTATGGTGCAGTGAATCAGGTACTCAACTACATTCAGTTTCCAGCGATTTCGATCTCCATAGCAGCCTCAATTTTTGCAGCGCAAGCGATTGGTGCGGGTAAATCAGATCTATTAGCGCGAGTAACCCGTACGGCTCTGGGAATGAACTTTTTATTTACAGGTGCCTTAATTGCACTTGGTTATCTATTTTCAAAATATTTAATGGCTTTGTTTATTACCGACCCAACTGTGGTGGTGTTAGGTCAACAGCTTTTATTTATTGTACTTTGGGCGATTTTATTCTTTGGCGCAGGTGCCATTTTTGCCTCTATCATGCGTGCGAGCGGCACCGTGACTGTTCCAATGCTGATTAATATCTCTGCCATTTTATTTATTGAAATTCCATGCGCTTACTGGTTTAGCTCAATGTGGGGACTTAAAGGCATTTGGGTTGCCTATGCCTTGGCATTTGTGAGTTTATGTATTATTCAAGGCTTGTATTATCAATTTATCTGGAAGAAAAAGACGATCAAAGTTCTTATTTAGAACCATCCAAGCCACATAAAAAAAGCCATCATTTGATGGCTTTTTTTAATTTAAATCTTATTTCATCCATTTGGTCACAACGGTTGAAGCGCGTTGATATCCTGTTGGGAACAAACGCTGTAATGCATCAAGAAATTTTGCATCACTACCAATCAATAAACGGCGTTTATTTTTCAAAACGGCATCCAAGATTTGACGAGCCGCTTCTTCTGGTGGGGTACGTAAGAACTTATCAAAGTTTTGAATCGATTTAGCTGGGTCCATACCTAAAGTACTCAAGCTATCACTCATTTTTGCAGCTTTAGCAATATTGGTGCGAATTCCCCCTGGATGTACGCACAAAGAACTCACGCCACTTTTTTCAATATCTAACTCTTGGCGTAATGATTCGGTAAAGCCACGCACAGCAAATTTGGTTGCATTATAGCCAGACTGTGTAGGTTGGGCAGTCAGACCAAATAAGCTCGAGATGTTAATAATGTGTCCATCTTGAGTTTGCTTAATGAACGGTAAAAATTCTTTAGTACCGTATACGACGCCCCAGAAATTAATCCCAACAATCCACTCTAAATCTTCATAGGTCGCGCCTTCGACAGTCGAACCTAACGCAACGCCAGCATTGTTAAAAATCAGGTTAACAGAACCGTGATCTTGTACTGTTTCTTGCGCCCACTGCTTTACCGCTTCACGGTCAGACACATCAAGCTTTTTAGTGGTAACAGTAATATTGCTGTAAGGCTTTAAAAGCTCGACAGTTTGTTGTAATCCTTTTTCATTAATATCACTCAACGAAAGATGGCAACCCTGTTTTGCCAAAAGAATTGCTAACTGTTGCCCAATGCCAGAACCCGCGCCCGTAATTGCAGCGACTTTGTTTTTAAAATTTTTCATTGTCCATCCTTTGTTTTTCGATTTGCACAATCGGTTCATTGCATGTGCACTTTAGACACCTTCAATATAATTTTGACAATACACATTGTCAATATAGTACACTGTAATTTCAGATAGAATGGCACAATTCTGCTGAGGGCTTTATCATAGTGAGCATATTTGGCCAAAACCTATAAATTAGGAAACCATTCTTTAGGAAAAAATTTATTTATGGCGACTAACGACTCAACCAGTAAAAAGAAAACAAAAAGTGTGAGTAAAGAACGTCAGTTCAAAGGGTTATCTCTATCTGAACGTAAAGAAGCACGCCGCGAAAAACTGATTGAAGCGGGTATTGCAACCTACGGAACCCTTGGTTTTTTTTCAGTGACGGTAAAAGATGTCTGCCAAGAAGCTAAACTCACCGAACGTTATTTTTATGAATCATTTAAAAAGAGTGAAGATTTATTCCAAACCATCTTTTTAAAAATGATTGAAGAATTACAGCAAAATCTGATGCAAGCCGTGATTAAAGCTGCACCCGATCCAGAAAAAATGGTCGATGCGGGTTTGAGAGCGCTGCTGACAACATTAAAAGATGACCCGAGATTAGCTCGTATTGTCTATGTCGATGCAGTTCTGGTGCAAGAATTACATAATCAGGCCACCATTCAAGAAACACTTGCGCAATTTGATCGCATGATTCAAGCCTTCGTTATGCTGACCATGCCCCAAATTCAACACCATGAAAATGAGCTCTCTTTAATCGCAACGGGTTTAAATGGATATGTCACTCAAATTGCAATTCGATGGGTGATGGGAGGGTTTGAGCAGTCTCTTGAGCAGGTTTTAACTGCGTGCCGTATCGTTTTCTTATCTTTATTAGCTCAAGTTTCAAAATAATATTAAAGTTTTTTGACAGCCAAAATGTGAAAAAATAGCTAAGCAATTAAGGTGATAACCTATTGAATGATTTTAGAAAGTTTGAGGCTTAGATGTCATAATTTGGTCATACCTTTGCCTTAGTTTTGTCACAAATTATTGCTAAATTCATTTTTATAGACTTTTCTGCAATGAAATTGTCATAATTAATCTTTGTAATAAGCCTGTCATAACTACAAAACGGTTCACCGTTAAATCTATAGGATATTGCGTTGTGAAAGATGACTATATTTTAATTGTCGATGATGAGCTTCCTATTCGTGAAATGATCCATACTTCTTTGGACATGGCAGGTTTTCAGTGTTTACAGGCAGAAGATGCCAAACAGGCTCATCAAATTATCGTCGACCAACGTCCGGCGCTTATCTTGCTTGATTGGATGTTACCTGGAGGTGTAAGTGGTGTCGATTTATGTCGCCGCTTAAAACGCGATGAGAATTTAGCAGAAATTCCAGTGATTATGCTGACCGCTCGCGGAGAAGAAGACCATAAAGTACAAGGTCTTGATGCGGGTGCAGATGATTACATGACGAAGCCTTTCTCAACACGTGAACTGGTTTCACGTATTAAGGCAGTTCTGCGCCGCGCGAATGCATTAAGTGGTGAAAAAACAATTGATGCCAATGGTTTAATTCTTGATCCTGTAAGCCAGCGTGTTAGCTTTGGTAACAGTATTTTAGATATGGGCCCAACTGAATATCGCTTACTTGCGTTTTTTATGACCCATCCAGAACGTGCCTATACGCGTGCCCAGTTGCTCGATCAGGTATGGGGCGGTAATGTATATATTGAAGACCGCACTATCGATGTGCATATCCGTCGTTTACGTAAAGTGTTAGAACCTTTTGGTGTTGACCGATTTGTTCAGACTGTACGTGGAACTGGCTACCGTTTCTCAACACGTGCAGATTTAGCCGCAGGTTAACCAAGATTTATGTATGAACCCTACCCCGTCCCTGAACAGGTACGTGAACAAAAGCTTTCTCGCTACAGTAGTTTATGGACGTTTGCCAAACAAGATTTACGGCTTTTATTATTTTTTCTAATTATTGCCGGTTTAGTCGGTTTCGGTATTGGGTATTTCTGGAGCTGTATTTTTATCGCCTTCGTGGTGTTTTTTACACTCCAGTTGCGTTCTTTATATCTGGTCAATGACTGGATTGCGAATAAACCTTATGACGTTCCTCCAAACCTTAACGGGATTTGGGGGGCATTGTTATTTAATGTTTACCGTGCTCAGCGTCAGGAACGAATTGTTCAGGCCGAAATGGTCGGTTTAATTGACCGGGCTCAGTCTTCATTAGTTGCTCTTGCTGAAGCGGTTGTACTCATTGATGACCAACATCAAATCGAGTGGTGGAACCCTGCTGCCGAACGTTTGTTAGGAATCAGTCCTCTCGACCGTGGCCGCAACTTATTAACCATTTTACGTCAGCCTACTTTTATTGAATATTTTAACAATATTGATCAGGCACCTGATGGGATTAAGCTGCATTCCAATTTTGATGATGACCGTTATGTACAGGTTAAGCTCACTCGATTTGGTGGAGAAAGTCGTTTATTGGTGGCTTACGATGTGACGCGTATGCACAACCTTGAGCAAATGCGTAAAGACTTTGTCGACAATATTTCGCATGAACTTCGTACCCCATTAACCGTGCTCAGTGGTTATATCGAAACCTTTACCGATCAGGAAGATATTAGCCCACGCTGGAAACGTGCATTTGACCAGATGCAATCACAAACCAAACGTATGAATGCGTTGGTCAATGATTTACTACTGTTATCAAATTTAGAAAATAATAAGAAAATCGCAAAAAACCAGATTATTGAAATGCCGAGCTTAATGAATCAATTGTTTGATGATGCTCAGGCCTACAATGCTGATTATGGACACACGCTCAATTTACATATTGATAGCCACTGTGACCTAATTGGTTCTGACATGGAAATTGCCAGCGCATTTAGTAATTTAATTACGAATGCTATCAAGTACACGCCAAAAGGTGGAACCATTACCATTGGCTGGCATGATGATGGCGAACATGCATACTTTAGTGTGCAAGACACAGGCATCGGAATTAACCCTAAACATTTGCCACGACTGACTGAACGCTTCTATCGTGTTGATAGCGACCGTAGTCGTCAAACAGGTGGTACAGGTTTAGGCTTAGCGATTGTAAAACATGTGCTGATGCAACACGGCGCTTATTTAGATGTGCAGTCTAAAGAAAACGAAGGATCAACATTTACCGCAGTTTTTCCAAAAGAAAGACTATATAACATGACCTAAAGTTGCCCTCTCACATTTAAAAAGCCGACTCATGAAAAGTCGGCTTTTTTGTATTATTTAAACCAATTTACTTAGAATTCGAGCAATACGATTTTGTCTGATTTTTCTCTATGACATTTAAAAAGTGAGTGGCAAAAGTATTACTTTGACGCAGTGCATCACGGTGATCGCCACCATCAATCGTTTGATAAATAGTTGGTTTTTTTAATTTACATAGCTGTTGGTAATAAGCAGATGTCCCTCTAGGGTCGACTAAATGATCTTTAGAGCCTTGAACAATCATTAACGGCACAGTCGGCACCATATTTTCAATGGACTGCTTTTTAAGATAAGCCAAAAGAGGTTTTAAGTCTGCGTTAGGGCGAAATATGCTAGAAGGAGACTTCTTCAAATCAGATTGAAGTTCAGATAAACAGCGACTACGTGCTTGAGTCAGCACAGTGTTCATTTCAGGACTTACCAGCTTTTCAGGAATGATGCTTGGATCTGCTGCTTGCGCACCCAATAATACAATCGGGAAGAAAGCTGCCACACTTGGTTCTGGGTTTGGATTACTCTGCACATATTCTGCGATGCCTTCATATTGATAGCCGCCTGGCGCAAGAGCGATTGCCCCTTTTAAATCTAATTCGGGAGCATCTTTTTGACCATAGGCAGACACTGCAATTGCTGCAGCCCCGCCTTGACTATGTCCCATCACCAACCACTGTTTATTAAAGCTCTTGGGCTTAAGCAAATGTAATGCCCGCACTGCATCGACCACCGTATGCAGTTGGCTCTTTGCATTCATATAGGGATGTGCGCCTAATGTGCCTAAGCCTTGATAGTCAGGCGCGACAACTGCATAGCCACGTGCAAGCCAACCATCTAAAGCTTTGGAAGCAACTTCTTGATATGAATGAACTGGCCCACCCACATAGTCGCCCGAAGGTGCACAAGTATCAGCAACTCCAGTCGTACCATGTGCCCAAGCCAGTATCGGCCAGCCATTTTTTGGCGGTGTTCCTTTTGGTAATAAAATAAAAGCCGATGCAACAATAGGTTCGCCCTGAATACCTCGACTACGATAATTGACCAACAAACGCTGATCTGCATGAGGAAACAAATCCGTCACAGTTTGCTGTTCTAGCGACAATATTGAACCCGGTTTTTCGCTCACAATTTGCTTACCCAAATCTGTAATTGGAGCAGCCATAGCAGAACCAGATGCCAAACAAATACTGCTAAATAAAATTTTTAAAAAAGAATTACTTTTTTTAATCAAGGGATTACTCCTCTACTTTCTAATCATTTCAAATTGAACTTATAAAAAATATGCCCCTATTGCATATAACGAACCCAACAAGAGGCAAATGAAAGAACTTATATACCAAAATAGATCACTATTCCCACTAAATCTAGCCTTTAACCACGGAAATGCCAAACCACGCAAAATAAATATGATGGCAACGAGAGAAATAATAATTTTTTCAACTGGCAAACTGATAAAGCTACTTGCTGCACAAAAAGCATAAAAAGAAAAAATACAAAGAATAAAACCAACCGAAATTGCCATAAAATTCGGATACCAATGCCCTCTTTCGGCCATCTGGACAATACTTTTACCAGCCCCTAAAAACCGAAAACCATTTGCTCCCCAGAACACACAAACAAAATGAAGTAATGCAGCACAGAATGTTAATAGTGCAGCAAGATATAGTAGAACGTTAGGAAGTGATTGCATTAGATTTTATACTAATCAATATATGTGAGATTTATTATACTTAATTATAAAATATATAAAACTTATAAATAGTTAAAATAAAATTAACTTGGTATTTAATATTTTAAATACCAAGCTCGGGTCATCTCAATTATTTACTCTCAAACTCTTTAAAATCAGCTTTTCTGATTTTTGCATGGATCCCTTTAGTTTTATCTACTACTTGTGAAACTTCAAAATCAGTTGCTGCGCTTAAATAGGCATACGCTGTCGCTTCATCAATACCGTATTCTTGGTTTAAGAAACGAATGGCTTCACGTGTAGATTTCTTCATCGCTTCATCAAGATCTTCATCAAGTCCCGGTGTAATCCAAAACTCAGCATTTTCAGCTAAAGGTTGTTTTAAATCTTTGCCCGGTGTTTTGTCCTTACCTGCTTTGAGTAAGGTAAATTTCAGCGTGGCGCGGGCTGAAGCTTCTAGTGCCGTTAATGCCACCTCTCCATCGCCTTGCGCGAAATGACTATCACCCGTATAGAATAATGCACCTTTAACCTGAACAGGATAATACGCAGTTGAACCTGCACCTAGTTCATTAATATCAATATTTCCGCCATACATTGCAGGTGGTACAGAGTGAACAGGCTCAGACGTATTGGCTGCTACTCCCATAATTCCCATAAAAGGATACAGCGGAAAACGTATTGATTTACCAGATTCTGTTTTTAATACACCTTCGTATTCACCTTGTGCATTTTTTTCAATTGGTGTGAAAATTGAGACATTTCCATAGCGTTCAGGATGCTCAGCCGATGCATTTTCTTGCTTTGCTTTTTTTGGAAACTCCCCCACTAAAGCACCTTTACCATGTCGATTTGAAATCACACCGTAAGGAACACGTGGCTCAACTTTAAGTACTTCAACTTTCAGAATATCACCAGGCTGTGCGCCTTCAATTGCAACAGGGCCTGTCACAATATGCGGCCCATCTTTATGAAAATCATGCTTTAAATTTGATTGCGTAATTATTTTTGCATCTTCCAAGATTTCATTAGATTTGACACCTTTCGATTGAAAGAACTTTTCAGCATTACGCCCTTGGTCTTCAAGCAAACCTTCATGAGAAACCGTATCAAATGTCACAACACTACCCGACGGAACAGTAAGCACGGGTTTAGCATCTCGATTTGGTAAATAGCCCCATGTAATGGTATTTAAAGTAGATGGAACATAATAATTACCTTTATATTCCCCAGTTTGAAGTTGAGTAGGCTGTTTTGAAATTTGATTTAAAACTTTAAAATCATTGGCATGGCTGAGTGAAATACAAAGTACAGATAAAACCGAAGCTGTCAGGCGTTTAACTTTTAACATGATTTCAGAACCTAAAAAAATATGAAAATTACAGTAAGGTCCTGAATAGTCAGCAAGCATTGTGCCAAGGCTAAAGTTGTGTAATATCTAAAAAGCGCCTCTTGCTTATAAAAAAATAAATAATTTTTTAGATTTAACAACTTATCTTCAAATAAAATTAAAACCTCGACTTAAGTCTAACTTAAATATTTCATTCTATTTTTATTTATTAATTTTTAATCATATTAATATTTTTGCTCTCTTCAGATACATATTTATAGACTAGCTTATATAACGTACTCATTTAGATCACTTAATAATAATTATTTTTCTATATAATATAAATCCAAACATAGTTATATATTTTAATTTTATATAGCTCAAATCAAAAAAATAAACCCTGAATAATTAAAGTCAGGGTTTACTTATTTTATAGTGGTTATATCGTTTACTAAACTGTATGTCCCATGCGCTCGCCCATTACAACTACAGACTCAGCTTTAAAACGTTGTTCCCATTCGATCTTATCTTTTTCAAATAAAATAACGGCTGTAGAACCCAAATAAAAACGTCCAAGCTCAGCACCTTTCTCTAGCTTTAACTGATGATGCTGTAATTCGATACGACCTGAAGGTTTTACCTTGCCTGTTGCCACAGTTTCAATACCAGCAACAATCATTGCCCCCACTAGAACAACAGCCATACGGCCAAGTTCAGTATCAAACAAACACACCATACGTTCATTACGAGCAAATAATCCCGGTACATTTTCAGCAGTGACCTGATTTACCGAAAATAGCTCGCCTGGCACATATAACGTTTCTGTTAAAGTACCTGCAAACGGCATATGAACACGGTGGTAATCGCGTGGTGATAAATAAACTGTCGCGAACTCACCATCTTGGAATGGCTGAGCAAGTTGTGGATCGCCAATTAATTTCTCTACAGAGAAACTTTGACCTTTTGCTTGAAAGACTTCACCCGCAGTAATTTTACCAATTTGGGAAATTGCGCCGTCCGCTGGTGACACAATGCTATCTGCATTTTCATCAATCAGACGTACACCTTCTTTTAATGCACGGGTAAAAAAGTCATTAAAAGATTTATATTTCAGTGCATTGCCTTGTTCAGCAATCGATAAATCAATCCCATACTTAGCTTTAAATGCATGAATAACAGCGTTTTTCACAACTGGATTTTCACTCGCAGCAACTTTACCTACCACACGGCTCAATTGATGCTGTGGTACAAGATTTTGTGCCTTAATAAATAATTCTTTTTTTAATCGAGATGTGAAACTCACGAGGGTGATTCTCCAGTAATAATAGGACTATCGAGGCGATTGCCCCATTCACTCCACGCACCATCATAGGCTTTTGCTTCCCAGCCCAAGAGTCTAGCCAGAATATAGGCCAAACCGGAACGATGATGTGACTGGCAGTACACGACTACAGGTTGTTGTAAATCGAACCCAAGTTGTTCAAGGCGCTGCCGCGTGCGTTCAAGCGGATGCAATTTTAGATGATTTTGACGATTAAGTGCAGTACTCCATTCAAAATGGAGAGCATTTGGAATGTGACCGCCGCGTCGCGCTGCTAAACGGACACCACTATATTCATCACTCGTTCGGCAATCCCACAGTTGCACACTTTCTTGTTCAACTTGTTTGCGTAGCTCTTCATAGTTCACACGGAACTGCGCAGCATGTGATAAATCAATTTGAATTAAGTCTGCAACAGGAGAAACTTTTTCGACTTCTGCTGTAGTGGGTAAGCCTGCACCTAACCATGCATGGATACCGCCGTTAATTAAACTGGTACGGGTAAATCCTAGGCAATGCAAATTCCAGATTAAACGTCCAGCCCATGCCCCGCCTTCATCGTCATACACTACGACATGATGATTAGGTGAAATATTCAATTTTTCAATAAGTGCTTGTAAACCCGCTTCATCCGGCAAAACACCAGTTGCTTCTTCATGCTGAGCCACTAACCATTTAGGCTGTAAATGAATGGCATGTGGAATATGGAGTTGTTCATAAACCGATGCACGGCTCAAATCTATAATGCGAATATATTCATTGCCTAAATAAGGCACTAATTCTTCTGCTTCTATTAATAAATCGAGTTTAAAATCAGGGAGTGTCATCGTCATGGTTTCTTTTTATACCAGCTTATTTTCAATCTTAGCATAAGCATATATCTAACAAACTCTGATTTTCTGCTACGCTTTAGCAAAAAATCAGATATCAGCATTCTCACTTTTAAAAATAAAAAATAGCGAGACTACTTTTTACTTAAACCGCTTCTTCAAGTTCTTCGATTTCAAAAACCTGACGTAAATAGGCCAAGAAAGTATCGTTGTCAGTCATGGTTTTACCCGGACTATCTGAGATTTTCGCAACTGACTGACCATTACACTCAACCAGTTTCAACACAATATTCAGCGGCTTTTGCCCCATGTCGTTGGTTAGGTTAGTTCCAATGCCAAAACTCACCTGGAAACGATCTTTAAAGTATTGATGCAATTCCCATGCCTTTGGCAAATTAAGGCCATCGCTAAAGGTCAGCATTTTGGTTTTGGTATCAATTTTTAATTTACGGTAATGTGCATACGCCTTATCGCCCCACTCATACGGGTCGCCACTGTCATGACGTAAACCATCAAAGAGTTTGGCAAAATACAGGTCAAAGTCGCGTAAGAAAGCATCCATCCCTACCACATCGGTTAGGGCAATTCCTAAATCTCCACGGTACTCTTGTACCCACGTTTCCAGAGCAGCTTTTTGGAAATCACGCAAACGTACATCAAGTGCCTGAAAAGCTTGTAGGAACTCATGTGCCATGGTCCCGATTGGTGTAATGTTAAGCTCTTTAGCCAGCAACACATTACTTGTACCACGGAACACATTTGGTACAGTTTTATGAAATGCCGCTACGACATGCTTTTGCCATGCAAAGCTATAACGACGGCGTGTACCAAAATCAGAAACTAAAAACGGGGGATCATTCGGCTGTTGAGATTTTTCATATTGCTGAATCAAATCGAGTTTGGCTTGTAAACGGCGTTCGCCTTCGGCCCAAACTTGGTCTGTTTTGATACGGCTAAAATACAACTCGTTTACAATGGCTAGGACAAAAATCTCGAACATCATCGCCTGAACCATCGGTCCTTCAATATGAATATCTAATCGGCCTTCTGCATCAATACTAGCCTGAATAAAACGACGTTTGAGTTGGAATAATTCTAAGTAATCGACAAAGTCGCTTTTAATAAATCGTAATTTTCTTAAATATTGTAGCTCGTCTTCTTTATATTTGAGATTACATAAATGGTCGAGTTGCTCGTTTAAGTCATCCAAAATATCCACTAATGGATAGACTGTATCTTCTAAGTTTCTGCAACGAAAATGATAGACACTATGTGTTTGCGGGAATTTATGTAGAACCACTTGTAGCATCGTAAATTTGTACAAGTCTGTATCTAGTAAAGAATGGATAATTGGAGACATAGTCAATGATTATTCGCTTGCTTCTTAGCATTAAAGCATATTTTTATGGATGAATTACGAGGTTTTATACCATTGTTGCAGTTCCATGAAATTTCCTTTTAAAAATCATTTAATTTAAATTCTGCTAAACTACGTTAATTCAATTAATTATAGAAATTTGCTTTAATTATGCGCGCTTTAATACAACGAGTTCTTGAAGCCAAAGTGGTTGTAGACGGTGAAACTACAGGCGAAATCCAACACGGCCTACTGGTGTTTTTAGGCATTGGCCGAGATGATACTTTGACTATTGGCCAAAAGCTTATTGATAAAATTTTGAAATATCGAATTTTTGATGATGAACAAGGCAAAATGGGCTGGAACGTGTCTCAAGCAAATGGTGGAATCTTGCTTGTGTCACAATTTACCTTGATGGCACAAACACAAAAAGGTCTGCGTCCAGACTTTGGCCCAGCAATGCCACCTAGCGACGCAAAAGCGTTATACGAACAATTGGTTGAATATACACATTCTCAATTTGAAAACGTTCAAACCGGAATTTTTGCTGCTGATATGAAAGTTCATTTGATTAATAATGGTCCGGTGACATTCAATCTAGAAGTCGAAGCATAGATATAAAAAAACTCCCAAAATGGGAGTTTTTTTATAGCTGGATATTAACGTCCAGTTTTCTCTTTAATAAAAGCACGTGCCTGACGTACTTTATCTTTTACTGGTTTTGGTAACTTAGGTGGAATGAGCTTAGCAACCTGGTTGAACCATACCAACAAGCTGAAGTCACCTTCCATTTTAATGCTGCCATCTTGCATACCCGTCATAAATGCTGTTGGGTCACCTTTGATCAAAGTTTTTACACCTTGCTCACTGTCTGCAAATTGCAAAATAAAATCAGCTTTTTCAGGTGCGCCTGCAACGGTATCAATCTGACCGTTATTAATAATGATCTGACGTGCAACACCTAAATCTGTACCGATCTGAATACGGAATGCGCGGTCATGAATCAGTTCAATAAACTTAGGGCTAGTACGCGCCAACTGCTTCATACGCAGCACTAAACCTGCTACCAACAAATCTAATGGGTCTGTACTGACATCAACAAGAGGTAACTTGACTACAGGTATGGAAGAAAGTTTCATGAACATTCACGCCTATTGTATTTTTATGAAAACTTTAGAGCAAAACTTAGCAAGGACATACCATTGCCTATGTTTTATGCATCAATTGATATTTTTTAGCTGGCAACGCAATCTAGATGAAACGTCAACAGACCCATCTATCGTAGCATAACTGGCTATTTTTTAATAAATGCTTTGTATAATAAAAATCACGTTTCGTAAATGAAAAAGGCATGCTGTGCATACCTTTTTACCGTTAGATAACAATTTAATTATCGGCTAGAACATTGCTGCTGATCATCTTCATATACTGGCGTGTGTTCTATATATTGGCGATTTGCCAATGCCTTTTGTGCTTGTTTATCCTCACGTAACAAAATAAATGTAACCATTACCATCGCTAGACTTAATGCAGTTAAATAACTATATGTGACTGGCATTTCAAAAGTGACTTGAACTCCAAAACGGACCACTTCCAATAGCCCCCAAAAGAACATCCCTGCAAGCATAAAACCAAGCCAACGACGGTAAGGAGAAAAGAAAACAGCAACAAGCGCGACAGCAATTAAGCTGAATCCGGCGATAGCGGCAAAATTCGCTGTTACCATAGAAACCTCCGTCTTAATGAAAACGTCTAAAAACATTCGGTCTTTAATACCCGACCTCATTCCAAAAACAACTTTAATTCATGATTTGTGTTGAAGCTTACGATGCATTATGGATGTTTTTTTTTAGAAAAAAAGACCCGTTTTTTCTTAATGCGACATACTTTGTCGCAACATTCTTTTGTCATTACATTTTTGCAAAATTCAAAAAGTTCGATTCCCTATATGGCATCAATTCTGGCGTGTCATTACAAAAAAATATGCTGTTTTTAAGGACCAAAATAAGTTTTTTTCAGATTTTTTTATTGCCTTTTTTCTGTGCAAAATTTTGTCATAACTTGCTTGTTTTTATGACTATTCTGCATAAAAAAAGCGCTACTCTGAAGTAGCGCTTAAAGCTTATCTATATAGGTTAAGCACGATTTAAATCTTTATCATGCATACCGAGTAAATAAAGCACACCATCTAAACCAACACTTGAAATCGCTTGATTTGCATTTTGGCGTACTAATGGTTTTGCACGATAAGCAACGCCTAAACCTGCAATCGCAAGCATCGGTAAATCGTTTGCACCATCGCCTACGGCCATCGCTTGCTCTAAAGAAATTCCCATCTTATTTGCAAGTTCGCGTAATAACTCAGCTTTACGGGCACCATCAACAATTGCACCTTTTACTTCGCCTGTTACGAAGCCGTCTTGCACATCTAAAATGTTAGCGTGAACTTCATCAATACCGAGTTTGCCTTGTAAATATTCAGCAAAATACTGGAATCCACCAGATAAAATTGCCGTTTTATAGCCAAGTGCTTTTAAAGTCGAGATAAGACGCTCTGCACCTTCGGTAATGGTTAAACGCTCTGCAATTTTAGGTAAAACAGCAGCATCAAGTCCTTTTAATAATGCAACACGTGCACGGAAGCTTTGCTGGAAATCAAGCTCACCTTGCATTGCTCTTTCAGTAATTTCAGCAACTTGTGCGCCTACCCCTGCTTCAATCGCCAACTCATCAATTACTTCTTGTTCAATTAGGGTTGAGTCCATATCAAAACACACTAAACGGCGGTTACGGCGATAAGCGTTATCTTCTTGAACAGCGACATCGATATTTAATTCGCTTGAAAGAAGTAAACATGCAGCACGCATGGCTTGTGCATCTAAAGTTGGGCCGCTACTTAGACCAAACTGTACACAGGCACGACGTGGGAATGCACTATCCTTTTCAAAGTCTACACGACCTGATAAACGCGTTACTGTTTCGATGTTAAAGCCTTGGCTAGACACAATTTTTGTAACTGCTTGTAAGTGTGCCGCAGTGAGTTCTGGAGCTAAAGCCGTGACGATATAACGAGTCCGACCACCTTCACTTACCCATTGATCGTATTCTGCGCCCGTGATTGGTTTAAAGCGCACTGTTAAGCCAATATCATGTGCTAAAATCAGAATCTCTTTCATTGCCAATGCGGTCGCAGTTTCATTATCAGAAGCGACCACAATGCCTAATGTAAGTTGATTATGAATAACAGCCTGACCTACATCCAGTATTTGCAATGAATGTACGGATAGTACTTGCATTAATCGGGTAAACTGGTTTGGTTGGTCCGGTCCTAAAAAGGATATAAGAATGATTTCTCGCATGAATTGACTCTAGTCTGAGTGACAACTATTGTAAGAATCATAATCGAATTTCAATATAATTGCCTTGGAAGTTTAACTTGATTGCGCCTAGACAAGGGCTATTTGCTAGCCTACTGATCGTTAGTTTTGCATTGCATACCTTTTTATTGGTCATTGCAACGACACACCAGCTTAATGAAAACCGTGCGAGTCAAGGTCAGCTCATGACCAGTCAGCTCGTTGCAGACAGCTTATCTGAGCTTGAACCTGCTAATACGGTGTCTTTAGCTCTGATTGCCAATCGCTATGCGACCAATCCAAGTGTTGCGTCTATTCGCATTCTTGATGCGAACAAACAGGTTCTAGCAACAAGCGGAATTTCAAAAACCCGCCAAGGCGAAATTTTTGCTCGTGATGCCCTTCAAAATGAAAAGAAAGTGGGATCTATCGAAGTTACGTTGATTCAGCCAAGTATTGGAGAAATTCTTCGTACTCAATGGCTTGCAATTTTAGCTTCTCTGTTTTTGCATGTTTTATTGTGGCTTGCCTATCGCGCGATTGCTCGTCCAACACGAAGCGAATATTTGGCACGCATTAATGAAGAAAACCGCTTGAAGCATGAAATTCAGCAGTTAACTCAAGCATTGGCTCTAGAAAAACAAAATACGGTAACCTTGGTTGCACAAGCTCAGCAACAAGCTAAAGCGAAACCAGCAACTCGCCAACAAGCCGAGAAAACTTCAGATTCAGCTGACCAACATACGTTGGCACTCAATATTCAGTTTTATGACCCTAAACAGTTATTAAGCAGTGTTAACCAATCGGTATCTGTTCCTTATTTCAAACTCTGCCAGCTCTTTTTAAACAAGAGTATTGAGTTATGCGTTAAGCATTATCAATTGAAGCTCACAGATATTGAAGTAGTAGATGAGTTTAATGCCGAAGGCGCGACACTTGCGATTTCAACTTCTCATACGCATGCCGTAGAATGTCTGCTTATGATTGGAACCGTATTCCAATTACTTTCAGATGTTTTATATAAACGTTACCGTGAAGATAAACGCTTTGCGCTACAAACTCGTAGTGCAACGTGTAATGCTGTAGAAGCTATGCAAATCGATGCAAAAGAAGCCGCTCAACGTTTAGCACAGCATCTTCACGCTAAAGAATCTGCTTTATATCTTGAGAATGAACAGCTTAAAGCAATTCAAGACAGCTACCAACTTGTTGCTATGCCAAACCCAAGCAATGTGATGACACGTCATGCATTTATGATCAATGGTATGAATGCAGAATGTGCTGAACTTGCTCAAAATATCCGGACTGAAATTTTAATGGGGAAAAAATCAATCCCACAAAATGATAGTCCAAGTAGTGCAGCTTCATAAAAAATTACTACGCGCATCAGAACCTAGCCTTTTGGCTAGGTTTTTTTTATTTAAATTCATGGCTTTTATTTAAAACCACTCCATTTTCTTATGATTTATTTGTATAAATAAATCTCGATCTATTCTTAAGTGTCACAAATTTGGATAAATCAGAATCATAGGCAAAATTCTCTAAACAGCGTAAACTATGCAAAATTTATTAAATAGAAATTGTCTTACGACAAAAAAAGGTGAAAGCGAATGCCGCTGAGTCGTGTTGAAGATCTTGTCGCCGATATTCGTGCAGGCAAAATGGTTATCTTGATGGATGACGAAGATCGCGAAAATGAAGGTGATCTTGTCATTGCAGCAACGCATGTTCGTCCTGAAGATATTAACTTCATGATTACCCATGCACGTGGTCTAGTTTGCCTAACGCTAAGCCGTGAGCGCTGTAAACAGTTAAACCTTCCGTTGATGGTTGACCAAAACGGTGCTCAGCACAGTACAAACTTTACCTTATCAATTGAAGCCGCTGAAGGTATTACCACGGGTATTTCAGCAGCAGAGCGTGCACATACTATTCAAGCTGCTGTCGCAGCGCATGCAAAACCAACTGATATCGTACAGCCGGGCCATATTTTCCCGTTAATGGCACAACCAGGCGGTGTTTTACATCGTGCAGGCCATACCGAAGCAGGTTGTGATTTAGCACGTTTAGCAGGGCTTGAACCAGCTTCTGTCATTTGTGAGATCATCAATGAAGATGGCACAATGGCACGCCGTGCAGATTTAGAAATTTTTGCTGAGAAGCATGGCTTAAAAATTGGTACAATTG
Organism: Acinetobacter sp. LT1; assembly: GCF_059800965.1. Taxonomy (NCBI): domain Bacteria; kingdom Pseudomonadati; phylum Pseudomonadota; class Gammaproteobacteria; order Moraxellales; family Moraxellaceae; genus Acinetobacter; species Acinetobacter sp. LT1. The sequence continues at coordinate 76,546 of NZ_JBBAXE010000008.1, read as the reverse complement.
CGGACTTGATTCACTACCGCATGACCAATGAGCAAACGGTTGAACGTCTGGATCAAAAAACCATTCAAACAGAATATGGTTCATTTGAACTTTATCGTTATCGTGAGATTGGTAACCCGGACATTCATTTGGCTTTAGTTAAAGGCGAGCCAAAAGAAGGTGTTACAACAGTACGTGTGCATGGTTTTAGTCCAATTCGCGATTTGCTTAAGCTGAATAAAGCTGATGGTGAACCTGCTTGGAATTTAGACCGTGCCCTACAGACGATTGCAGCGAGTGATCGCGGTGTTTTAGTCTGGATCGGACAAGATCATTTGCAAGACTTGGGACCAGCGTTGGATGATTTAAATAAGCCAAAACCGGTGAAATCCAATGCAGCACTTTCACATCAATATCAAACCATTGGTGTCGGTGCTCAAATTTTGCGTGATTTAGGTGTTGAAAAAATGAAGCTTCTTAGCTCACCATTACGTTTCAATGCCTTATCTGGCTTTAATTTAGAAGTAGTGGAATATGTCACTGCTGATCAAATCACAACGAAATAATCGAGGTTGCTATGGCAATTCGCCGTATTGAAGGTTTATTACATCTCGCAAGCGAAGGTCGTTATGCGATTTTAGTGGGTCGTTTCAACAGCTTTGTTGTTGAACACTTATTGGATGGTGCAATCGACACATTAAAACGTCATGGTGTAAATGAAGATAACATTACTGTTATTCACGCTCCTGGCGCATGGGAACTCCCGATTGTTGCTAAAAAATTAGCTACATCAAACCAGTTTGATGCCATTATCGCACTTGGCGCAGTGATTCGTGGTAGCACACCACACTTTGACTTCGTTGCCGGTGAATGTGCAAAAGGTTTAGGTGTAGTCGCGTTAGAAAGCAGCTTGCCTGTCATCAATGGTGTCTTAACTACTGATAGCATCGAGCAAGCCATCGAACGTTCAGGTACAAAAGCAGGAAACAAAGGTAGCGAAGCTGCATTGACTGCTATTGAAATGGTTAATTTATTAAAGGCAATTTAAAGCATGTCTCAAACACTGCAAGCCGCTTATGCAGCAAAACGTAAAGCACGTCGTTTTGCTGTACAAGGTATTTATGAGTGGCAAATGAGTCACAACCCTGTACATGAAATCGAAGCACGTACCCGTGCGGAAAATGCAATGCACAAGGTAGACTTAAACTACTATCACGAACTGTTAACACAAGTGATTGCACAGCACGAAGATCTTGATGCATTACTTATTCCGGTTCTTGACCGTGAACTTAGTGCACTTGATGGTGTAGAGCTAGCAACATTACGCTTGGGTGCTTACGAGTTACGTGATCATTTAGAAGTACCTTATCGTGTCGTTCTAGATGAAGCTATTGAACTCGCTAAACACTTTGGTGGAGCAGATAGCCATAAATACATTAATGGCGTTCTAGATCGTTTAAGTTCAACACTACGTAGTGCTGAAAAACAACAAGCAAACTAATAGGTTTGAAGTTGCTATGGCTGAGTTTTCTATTATTGACCAATACTTTAACAGACAATCTTACACAGATGTCACCTTGGGTATTGGAGATGACTCAGCCTTAATTACCCCTCCCGCAAACCAACAATTGGTGATCTGTGCAGATACACTGGTTGCTGGACGTCATTTTCCTCTTGATACTTCTGCCCATGCAATTGGCTGGAAAAGCGTAGCTGTTAATCTTTCAGATATTGCAGCAATGGGGACAAAACCGCATAGTATTTTACTGGCGCTCAGCCTACCTACAATTGATCATGAATGGCTTGAAGGATTCAGCCAGGGAATTTATGACTGCTGTAATCAATTTGGCGTTGCTCTTATTGGCGGAGATACGACTCAAGGCCCTCATCTCACTATTACTGTTACGGCCATGGGCTGGATTGAAACCGGACAAGCCGTGTTACGTTCAGGTGCCAAAGTCGGTGACTATGTTTGTGTGAGCGGTCAAGTGGGTGATGCCGCGTATGGTTTACAGCACCTAGGTCATCCATTACAAAAAAGACTGGACTACCCGACGCCACGTTGTCAGCTTGGACAACAGTTGAAGGGATTAGCTTCAAGTATGATTGATATTTCTGATGGATTAGCCCAAGATTTAGGCCATATTTTAAAAGCTTCAAAGGTCGGTGCCCGATTACTTTTAGAAAAGTTACCGATTGACTCAACACTACAAGCACTACCAGAACAACAGCGCTGGCAATATGCGCTAGCTGGTGGCGATGACTACGAATTATGTTTTACAATAACACCGCAAAATTATGAAAAACTTTTGCAAAAACAACTAGACATTAAGATTACAATGATCGGAGAGATCGTTGAGCAAACACAACTAACTTTTGAGCATTTGGGTTCAGATTACCCATTGCAAATTCATGGATACCAACACTTTGCATAAGCCACCGATTCATTTTAAGGACATGTCTTGGTTCAACCGCTGCATCGTTTTCTGTGGAGTTGGTTTCGGATCTGGTCTCGCACCTAAAGCTCCCGGTACTTTTGGCTCTGCCTTTGCCCTACTTTTCGTTCCAATCTGGTTATCACTTGGCTTTAACTTAAGCTTGATCGCTATCCTTATCATGTCCTTGGTAGGAATTTATATTTGTGGTCAAACTGCAAAAGTCCTTGATGTTCATGATGATGGGCGAATTGTTTGGGATGAATTTGCAGGACAATCAATTACTCTTCTGCCTTTAATCTTTTTTAATATAATGTCGTTACAATGGGCACTAATTGGTTTTTGCTTATTCCGCCTATTTGATGTTTGGAAACCTTGGCCAATCCGTGTTGCCGACCAGAAAGTTGCTGGTGGTTTCGGGATCATGCTAGACGACATCATTGCAGGGCTTTGGGCGGCACTCTGTATCATCATATTTATTACTTTCTGGGGCGTAACGCCATTTAAGTAGGTTTACTCATGTCAACTACCGTCATTATCCTTGCTGCAGGCAAAGGAACGCGAATGCGTTCACAACTACCTAAAGTATTGCAACCTTTAGCTTGTCGCCCGCTACTAGGACATGTCATTCAAACAGCAAAAAAAATACACGCAGAAAATATTATTACGATTTATGGACATGGTGGTGACCACGTCAAACAAACTTTTGCACAAGAAAAGATTCAATGGGTTGAACAAGCAGAACAACTAGGTACAGGTCATGCGGTACAAATGACTTTACCCGTACTCCCTAAAGACGGTATTTCATTAATTCTTTATGGTGATGTACCTTTAGTACGTCAAACAACGTTAGAGCAACTTGTTGAAGTTTCAAGTAAAACGGGCATTGGCATGATTACTTTACATGTCGACAACCCAACAGGTTATGGTCGTATCGTTCGTCAAGAAGGTAAGATTCAAGCGATTGTTGAACATAAAGATGCAACAGAAGCTCAGCGTCAGATTCAAGAAATCAACACAGGTATTTACTGTGTTAGCAATGCAAAACTTCATGAGTGGTTGCCTAAACTTTCAAACGAAAATGCGCAAGGCGAATATTATCTAACTGATATCGTAGCAATGGCTGTTGCAGATGGTCTAGAAATCGCATCTATTCAACCAGAACTCGCTTTTGAAGTTGAAGGCGTCAATGACCGCTTACAACTTGCTGCACTTGAACGTGAGTTCCAGCAACAGCAAGCAAAAGAGCTTATGCAACAAGGCGTAACTTTTGCAGACCCTGCACGCTTTGACTTACGCGGTTCTGTAAAAGTTGGACATGACGTTCGTATTGACGTCAATGTGATTATTGAAGGTGACTGTGAACTTGGCGATTTTGTAGAAATCGGGGCTGGTTGTATTTTAAAGAACACCAAAATTGCAGCCGGAACTAAAGTTCAAGCCTATAGCATTTTTGATGGCGCAGTTGTAGGCGAAAATGCTCAAATTGGACCATTTGCACGCTTACGCCCAGGCGCGAAATTGGCAAATGAAGTACATATCGGCAACTTTGTTGAAGTTAAAAATACAACGATTGGATTGGGTAGTAAAGCTAACCATTTCACCTATTTAGGTGATGCAGAAATTGGTGCTGAATCGAATATTGGGGCAGGTACGATTACTTGTAATTACGACGGTGCAAATAAACACAAAACCACTATTGGTGATGCCGTTTTTATCGGTTCTAATAGCTCGCTGGTTGCTCCGGTGACCATTGGGAGTGGCGCAACAGTTGGTGCTGGTTCTGTGATTACGAAAGATGTAGCCGAGCAAAGTCTCTCCTTTGAACGTGCACAACAAATTTCAAAAGCAAATTATCAACGTCCCCAAAAGGTTAAAAAATAAGAGGATTGAAGTATGTGTGGTATCGTCGGAGGCGTTGCACAACGTTGTGTAACCGAGATTTTACTTGAAGGTTTAAAACGTCTTGAATACCGCGGTTATGATTCTGCGGGTGTTGCTTTACTGAATAACCAACAAATTTTACGTGAGCGTCGTGTAGGTAAAGTTATCAATCTTGCAGAAGCTGTCGCTGAACACCAAATTGCGGGGGCTATCGGGATTGCGCATACCCGTTGGGCAACACATGGTAAACCAACTGAAAACAATGCTCACCCTCATATGTCAGGTAAGGTCGCTGTAGTCCATAATGGTATTATTGAAAACTATCAAGAATTAAAAGACGACCTTCAAACTTTAGGTTACGTTTTTACTTCTCAAACAGATACTGAAGTTGTTGCACACTTAGTTGCTGAAGCATTAAAAAGTACAGATAGCCTTTTAGAAGCTGTTGAAACTGTTGTACCTCAGCTTAAAGGTGCTTACGCGCTAGGTATTATCCACAGCGATTATCCAGATGAACTCATTACTGTACGTGAAGGTTCACCACTCGTGATTGGTGTAGGTATTGGTGAAAACTTTATTAGTTCAGACCAACTTGCACTTTTGCCTGTAACTAACCGCTTTATGTACCTAGAAGAAGGTGATATTGCACGTCTTACTCGTACTTCAATTGAAGTATTTGCAAATGGCGAACGCGTTGAGCGTCCAGTACGAGAGCTTGATGCAACCGTAAGTAGTGCATCAAAAGGTGAATACAAACACTACATGCTCAAAGAAATTTATGAGCAACCAGAAGCAATCAAGCAAACGATTTCTCAAGCGCTTGATGGCAATAGCTTACGTGATGATTTCTTGAAAAATGCTGATGCAGATTTCAACAAAATTCAAAGCGTACAAATCATTGCTTGTGGCACAAGTTACCACTCAGGAATGATTGCAAAATATTGGTTTGAACAACTGATTGGCGTGCCTTGCCAAGTTGAAATTGCGAGTGAATTCCGTTATCGCACCCCTGTAATTGTTGAAAATACACTTTATATTTGTATTTCACAGTCAGGTGAAACTGCTGATACTTTAGCTGCACTACGTGAAACTCAAAAGCGTGCCAAAGCAAACAATATCGACATTCAGACTTTGACTATCTGTAACGTTGCAACGTCTTCAATGGTTCGTGAAACTGATCATCACTTATTGACGCTTGCTGGTCCTGAAATTGGTGTTGCTTCAACTAAAGCGTTTACGACTCAGCTTGCTGCGCTTATGTTGTTAATCTTGAAAATTGGTCAAGTGAAACAACGTATTAGCCCTGCTCTGCTTGAAGAAATTACGCGTGAGTTATGGCACAGCCCGAAAGTTATTCTTGATACGCTTAAACATGATCCAGAAATTTTGCGTTTGTCTGAATTATTCGTTGAAAAAAATCACTGCTTATTCTTAGGCCGTGGTACGAATTATCCAATCGCATTAGAAGGCGCATTAAAGCTAAAAGAAATTTCATATATTCATGCAGAAGGCTATGCAGCCGGTGAGTTAAAACACGGCCCATTAGCACTTGTTGATAATGAAATGCCGATCGTGATTCTTGCTCCAAATGATGAAATGCTTGATAAGCTAAAATCAAATATGGAAGAAGTTCAGGCACGTGGTGGTGAATTATTTGTTTTCGCGGATGAAAATAGCGGAATCAGTGAAAAAGACCGTCAACACGTTGTGCATATTCCAGCAGTAAACGAATGGCTAGCTCCTATCGTTTATAGCGTACCAGTTCAGTTATTGTCTTATCACGTTGCTGTATTACGTGGTACAGACGTTGACCAGCCACGTAACTTGGCGAAGTCAGTAACTGTAGAGTAATTCAAAAAGATCATTATTAAGGCATCACTTGCTTTAATAACTGATTGATTAAGCCCGATATGTATTCAATGCATATCGGGCTTTTTTATTGCCTTCATACAGATATACAGAAGCTTTTCCACGAAAGAAAATCTAGTTTAATAGTAGAGAACACCCCCATCTAGGACCCTATGTCACAATGGACTTTTACTTTTGCGCTGATTTAAAGTTTGAGAGATCATTGCGACACAGAGATAAAGGAGCTAAGCGAAATACTTAGCTCATTTCATTTTTGTCGCAGCGTTGAATGCTGCTAAACAAATTAGGGGCAAAGCCCTGTGGGAGAACAGGACTTTGCAAACTGGTGTGTTTTAAACGTTGCACGATTTGAGGTGAATACAGTTGCGCGAGCTGTTGGCAAACACAATCGCAACTGGCTTGCATGTGTTCACCTGACAAACAAATTCTTTTAAATTCCTGCTGAGCGTTCGCATCATCATTTGTAATACTGTAAGCACCGACCACAAGGTTTAAAAACAATATAAATTTATGAAGTTTCATATTATTCTCATGATTATTTATATCTTTAAATAAAATAAAAATATTATTCGTTTAAATATTAAAATAATTTTTTTAAATAATAATTAATCCTCCCACCAGAATAGGAAAACAAAATAATTAAGATTATAAAATAAAAATAATTTATATATTTAAAAAATCAGGACATAGAAAATCCAAATTTTAAATAAATAAAATAGTTAAATGAGAAAGAAAATGAGTTTAAATTGTGGCATGGCCAACTCCTTAAAATGGAGTCCTACCACCAAATCACCGTCAATTGATTAGGGTGGCAGAACGAAAGAGGGTTGACAGACTGGTGCCCATAGAGACCAGCACGCACGGGGCGTCCCCCTTCCGTCCTACCGCAAAGAAAGGGGACGCAAGGGTCTAACGACTTATAGTAGAACTATAATCCGCTATGGGGACTTACGGTCTGTCAAAACCGTCTGGCAATGTAGGCCAGCAACGAGATAATAATCGGTATAATAAAGAACGTCAATTTATTTTAATGAAAAAGTTTAAATATAATAATTTAATTAATGTTTAAATAATATTATCCTTATTTTTATATTTACATCTTTTAATTAAATTTAAAATATAAACTTAAGTTATATATTTTTAGTTAATAAAATAGATTAATCGTTAATTCTAATTTAATAGTTTATATAAATATATAAGATGATAAGCATATACCTCTTATCATCTTTTCTAGAGTTTACTTTTCTATAGCTTTTACGGGTAATCGCGTACCTAACAAAGAAAAAGTAACGTCCGCAACTTCCAACGGGTCTGAACTAGTCCAAATAATATGATTTCCCTCATTTGGACTTTCAGAACTTAAATCATATTGATTGAGTTGACGTATTAATTGCGCAGTTACAGCTTCCGAAGGCTCAATGATTTGAATATCACGGCCTACAATTTCCTGAATCGTGTCTGAGACAAATGGATAGTGTGTGCATCCTAAAATAATCGTATCGACTTTTTGTTCGACCAACGGCGCCAAAATATTTTTTAAATAATCTTTAACTTCTACTGTATGTGCTTTACCCGTTTCAATTTTTTCGGCCAAACCAATACACGGCACTAAAGACACTTTAATATGTTGCGCATACGTTTCAATTAAACTTTTTAAGTTTTTGCCCTTTACCGTGGTGGCAGTTGCCAAGACAGCAATATGCTTAGTTTGTGTGATTGCTACAGCAGGTTTTACGGCTGGTTCTATCGCAATAAGTGGCACATTAATTTGCGCTCTAATCGTTTCAATCGCTACAGCCGTCATGGTATTACAAGCAATTACGATCGCTTTGCATTTGCCCTGAGTAACTAGGTTTGAAATTAAATGCGTGGTTCGTGAAACAATCCAGTCGCTTTCTTTGTCTCCATACGGGACATATTTCGAGTCAGCGAAATAGATAATGTCTTCATTCGGAAGGGCCTGCCGAATATGCTTAAAAAGAGACAACCCACCTAAACCAGAATCAATCATTCCAATCGGGTTGTTATTGTTATTCATGGTTTGTCCTGCATTTCATATATTTAGAAAAATTCTTTCATGGTTGCCAAGTCGTTGAGCACGACTTTGGGCTGAATGGTTTTTAATTTTTCAGCCGATGTATAACCCCAACCTACCGCAGCAAAATCAATGCCTGCTTTATGTGCAGCTTCGCCATCAGTCGTTTGGTCGCCGACATAAATGGCTTGGTTTTTATTTAAATTCAAAATGTTGAGAACACGCTTAATTCGTTGAGCTTTGCCAAATATAGACGAGCCACCATCAATATGGCTAAAAAGTTCACATAGTTCTGTACCAAGAATACTTTGACAGTTTTCTTTAGAGTTTGAAGTAATAATTGCGAGCGTATATCCCCGATTATGTAGTTCAATTAAGTGATCCCGCATGCCTTCAAACATGTAAACGTCTTGGTCTCTTTCTTTCATTAAACGAATAAAATCTTTGGCAATCCAAGGTAGTTTCCACTTAGAAACATTCATCTCTTTCATAATTTCTTTTGGTGAAAGGTGTTTGTACTGCTCTACTTCATGTAGCTCTACAGATTTAAATTTATATTTCTTGGCAAGCTGATTTAAAGCACCTAAAAAAAAGCTAAAGGAGTCGACTAAAGTACCGTCCATATCAAAAATAATAGCTTGGTATTCTTTTAAAGATTTTTCCATTTTAAAGTTCTGAAATAAAATATATTTTTTATAATTATATTCTGTTTTCTATTGGTTTTTAAATCAGGCCCAATGAGGACCTGACCTAAATTTCGAATTTTGCTTTAAGCTGCTGCTTTTTGTTCCTTAATCCAATTTTTAATACGTGCATCCAGAATATTTAAAGGCAATGTTCCTGCATTTAAAATCATGTCATGGAATGCTTTGATGTCAAAACGGTCTCCAAGCTCCTGTTTGGCTAGCTCCCGTAGCTCTAAGATTTTTAATTGGCCCATCTTATATGCTAATGCTTGGGCAGGAATAGCAATATATCGATCAGTCTCTGCCTGAATATCTGGTTCATCTAAAGCTGAGTGTTCACGCATAAAATCAATCATTTGCTGACGGGTCCATTTTTTATAATGTACCCCAGTGTCAACCACTAGACGACAAGCACGGAACAACTCACTCGATAGTCTTCCATAGTCTGAAAGCGGGTCTTTATAGAAACCAACATCTTTACCCAATTGCTCTGCATAAAGTGCCCATCCTTCAATATAAGCGGTATGGTTGGGTTGCTTTCGGAACATCGGCAAATTTGGCAGGTTTTGGGCAATATCAATCTGCATATGGTGCCCAGGAATCGCCTCATGGTAAGCAGTCGCTTCCATTGATATTTTGGAACGTTCAGAGAAGTCGCCAGTATTCACATATACCTGTCCGGGGCGTGAACCATCAGGCGTGCCTTGGTGATACTCCGCACCTGCCGCTTCTTTTTCTCGATATTGCTCTACAGGTAAAACTTCGACTTTATTTTTGGGTAATAAACCAAATAGCTTCGGCAACTCTGGTTGCATTTGAGCAATATACCTCCGATAAATCTCTAGAATTTCTTCACGAGATTTTGGGAAAACGGCTGGATTTGTTTTTAAGGATTGTTGGAAACTTTTTAAATCGTTAAAACCTTGTGCTTTGGCAATTTTCAGCATTTCCGCTTCAATACGAGCAACTTCTTTTAATCCGAGCTGATGAATAGTTTCAGGGCTTTCCGAGGTTGTCGTATTGTTTTCTACATAAAAGCGATAGAGCTCGTCACCGTTTGGCAAGCTCCATATACCCTCGTGTTGTCGTCCATAGGGTAAGTAATCTTTCTGAATAAATGCCCCAAGTTTTTGATATGCAGGCCGAACATTCTGGTCTATGACCTGTAGTATTTCACGGCTTAAACGCTCTTGTTCTGCTTTCGAAATGTTTTTTGGAAATTGCTTTAATGGAGAGGCAAAAACACTGTCCTTCCCTGCGGGAACTGCAATACTATTAATCTGCTTTGCCACCTTTTCAATTAAATATTTGGGTGGCATCAAGCCATCTTTTTGTCCTTGTTTCGCTAACTGAATACCTTGCTCAAGAATAAGAGGAATTTGTTTTAAACGAGCAATATAGTCTTGATATTGTTTAGCATTATCAAAGGGAATCGAACTAATAAATCCCGGAAATTGTAAATGTAGCCCCCACATTTGATTAAAAGGCATCTCATACAATTTCAAATCATAATTTTTAAGTGTTTCTTTCAACTGATAAATCATTAAATCTTTATTTAATTGATCAGTTGCTGAAAACCCTGTGCTATCAATTGCTTCAAAACGATTTAAAAAATTTTGCGTACTTTTTTTATCTTTCTCGATCTGATTTTTTGAAAGCTCAGTCCATCGATCATTGTAGCGTAAATCTCCTAAAACGGTTGCAGTTTCAGGACTATTTTTCAAAGTATATTCCCACTGTTCTTGTAAAAGCTGATTTAAAGCTTTCACCCGAACAGAGACATGACTATTTGGTTTAGATTGTGATTTTTCGATAGTATTTGTATTTATTTCGGAGGTTGCAGCATTAGAAGAATGAGACATCCAAAATAAAACACTGATACAAGCAAAATGTAAGGTTCTGTTTTTCATTTAATTATCCAGAAATATTTAACAAAGGTTAAAATAAAGACAAAACAAATTACGTGCCAAGCAGCATATAAAATGGTGTAAAAATCGAGTATTTTTTTAACTAAATGATTTTATAAATTAATTTTCTTTTTAATTATATTATTTATAGTTACTATCTATATTCCACATCTGACTTTAATAGACCAAGAACTTAAAAAAGTGCACATGAACGATCTCAGTGCACTTTTGAATTTCTACATTAAAAATTGTTTCTCAAGAAAACAAATATTGATAAACAATATAGGCAGCCAACTTTGCAGTTCTATTGTCTAAATCAAATTTTGGATTGCATTCAGCAATATCTAAAAGTTTAATTTTGCCAGTCTCTTGAATATGCTTAAAAATTGCTTCAAAAGTGGCTAAATCAATTCCTTTCACAGCTGGCGCACTGACCCCCGGTGCAACCGCGGCTGCGAAGACATCTAAATCAATCGTAACGTACAAACAGTCTACTTTTTCAATAAAAGCATCAACCGCCGCGAGCACATTGTTTAGGTTAAAAATATTAACCTCATTGTCACGTAAATATGAACAATTTAGAGCATCGGCTGTATCAAACAAAACTTTAGTATTGGCATGGTTGGCAACCCCAATACATAAATAATTAAATTGTTTTTGATGCTGTTCTGAAAGTCGAGCTGCCTGTAAAAATGGTGTTCCAGAGGTGGCATGTTCAGCTTCACGCAAATCAAAATGGGCATCAAAATTAATAATGCCTATTTTTTTATCTGGCGCGTGGGCTTGTACATATTGGAACAGACCGCTAAAGCTGCCAAATGCAACTTCGTGTCCACCGCCCAATACAATCGGCTTTAAACCATTTTGCAAGCTGTTTGCGACTTGTTCTGCCAACTCGGTTTGTGCTTGCTCTAAATTGTCATATTCGCAGGTCACTGTACCCAAATCGACAATACTGACTGGGCGATGAATCGGTAAATTAGCCAGTTGAGTACGGATTGCATCTGGTGCTTCGGCAGCGCCAACTCGGCCTTTGTTACGCTTCACACCTTCATCAGAGCTAAAACCAATCAGGGCAAATTCAGCAGGTTGGGTTTTATTCATAATATGGTGAATACGTTGGTGTGCTTCACCTTCGCCATCATGGCGGCCTTGCCATTTAAATGTGTGATTCATGTGCCATCGTCTAAAAAATAACTTCTTGTCCATGCTGAACGACTCGCTTAGGCAAATCGCCGCCCAGCCAGTAAACAATTTCAGATGGATGCTCAATATCCCAAGCCACAAAGTCAGCGACTTTACCCTGCTCTAAACTGCCGTGTGTGTGCTCTAAACCGAGCGCTTGTGCAGCATGAATGGTGACACCCGCTAATGCTTGCTCAGGCGTTAAGCGGAAAAGTGTGCTGCCCATGTTGAGCATTAAACGTAAAGAAAGTGCTGGAGATGTACCCGGATTTAAATCACTCGACAGCGCAATACGCACACCATGTTTAATGAGGCTTTCAATCGGTGGATATTGTGTTTCACGTAATAAATAAAACGCACCCGGCAATAACACTGCAACCGTGCCCGACTCTGCCATGGCTTTAACATCATCTTCGGTCATGTACTCTAAATGGTCAGCCGACAAAGCATGATAACGTGCTGCCAAACTTGAGCCACCTAGCGATGAGAGCTGCTCAGCATGAAGCTTAACGGGTAAATTTAAAGACTGTGCTGTTTTAAAAACACGTTCAACCTCAGCTGGTGAAAATGCCAAATGCTCACAGAACGCATCAACTGCATCGACTAAACCTTCGGCATGCAGTTTAGGCAGCATTTCTGTACAGATATGCTCGATATAAGCATCGCTTTGGTCTTTGTACTCTGGCGGTAAAGCATGTGCAGCCAAGCAAGTGCTTTTGACCGTCATCGGTAAAGCTTCACCAATTTGACGAATCACACGCAGCATCTTGCGTTCATTTTCATAATTGAGTCCGTAACCAGACTTAATCTCGATAGTTGTAACGCCGTCTTTTTGCATACAGCGAATACGTTTAAGTGCTGAGCTTAGTAATTGTTCTTCGTTTGCTTCACGTGTTGCACGTACTGTACTGGCAATGCCACCACCGCTTGCTGCAATTTCAGCATAGCTCACACCTTGCAAGCGTTTTTCAAACTCAACACTACGGTTGCCACCAAAAACACTATGCGTATGACAGTCGATGAATCCTGGGGTTACCCAAGCGCCATTTAAGTTAACTGTTTCGGAATAAGTGTCGGCAGGAAGTTGTTGTTGTTTTCCAATCCAATGAATGAGATGCCCTTCTGTGACGATTGCAGCATCTTCAATGTAGGAATATTGCCCATTTTGCATGGTCGCAATGTGGCAATTTTGCCAAAGTTTTTTCATTCGCCTTTCCTCAAAACTGCCCAATAGTTAAACCATTGGGCAGTTGACTTGTTAGCTTTCTATCTCGATATTTTGCGGAATTGAATTATTTTGCTTTCCCGAATTTTGCTGAGGTTTGACCCAAATACGATAAGCGATCATTAACAGAACAAGCCATGTGATTCCCACATAAATTGCAGGGCGTGAATCTGGGAAATACCCCATCATGACTAAAATGAATACCATAAAACCAATTGCAAACGCAGGAGCATACGGCCAACCAATAACGGGGAAATCCAATGCCTTAATTTCAGCAGTAGACAACTTACGGCGCATCGCGACTTGCGAAAGCAAGATCATGAGCCACACCCAAACGGTTGCGAAAGTTGCAATTGAGGCAATGATCATGAATACATTTTCAGGAATCAGGTAGTTCAGCACTACACCAATTAATAGCACGCCAGCCATAACCACTACAGTCATCCATGGCACACCATTACGTGATAATTTCTGAAAAACTCGAGGCGCTTGACCACGGTTTGCCATGCCATAAAGCATACGACCAGCACCAAATACATCACTATTAATCGCTGAAACTGCTGCCGTAATAACAACAATATTTAAAATTGTAGCTGCTGATTGAATGCCTAAATTCTCAAAAATCTGTACAAATGGACTACCTTGGCTACCAATTTGATTCCATGGGAAAATCGACATCAGTACAAAAATGGTTAATACGTAAAACAGTAAAATACGAACCGGAACTGCATTAATTGCTTTTGGTAAAGTGGTTTTCGGATCTTGTGATTCACCTGCTGTAATACCAATAATTTCGATACCACCGAAAGCAAATACAACCACAGATAAACATGCAACTAAGCCTGCAATCCCATGCGGCATAAAGCCATCATAAATCCATAAGTTTTGAATACCCGGTACCACACTGCTATGGTCAGCATGGAAGCCGTAGAACATTAAACCGATTCCACCTAAAATCATGGCAACAATAGCGCTCACCTTGACAATAGAAAGCCAAAACTCGAGTTCGCCAAAGACTTTAACGTGAATGAGGTTAATTGCACCCAAGAACATAATCAGGGATAAAATCCAGATCCACCGTGGTACATCGGGATACCAGAACCCCATGTAAATACCAAAAGCAGTGACATCAGCCAACGCCACAATGATCATCTCAAAAACATAAGTCCAGCCTGTCGTAAAGCCAGCCAATGGACCAATGTACTGTGATGCATAGTGGCTAAATGAACCAGAGACAGGGTTTTGGACAGCCATTTCACCCAATGCGCGCATAACGATATAAATTGCAATCCCTGCAACGATATACGCCAGTAATACTGAAGGCCCTGCCATTTTAATTGCAGTTGCCGAACCATAGAAAAGCCCAGTTCCAATTGCTGAGCCCAATGCCAAGAAACGAATGTGGCGGGTGTTTAAACCCCGCTGTAGTGTGGAGTTTTGTGACATTATAATCTCCAATCCTTGAGGATATTTAGTTAGATTCGGCCACTCCATGTGACCGTTTTATCAATCACACTTCAGATAAACTAGGGAGCAGTTTTGGAATAATTAACTCGTTTAAGCAGCCGCTTGAGAGTAATTCACTTGCTTGCTCAATATCAGGAGCAAAGAAACGGTCTTCACTGTAGTAAGGCACTTGAGCGCGCAAGATTTTACGAGCTTGTTCAAGTTTAGGCGAGCTTTTTAGGCCTTCACGGAAGTCTAGACCCTGACAAGCGCCTAACCATTCAACAGCTAAAATGCCACGGACGTTGTCAGCCATATACCAAAGACGTTTACCCGCATTCGGAGCCATTGATACATGGTCTTCTTGGTTGGCAGAAGTCGGTAAGCTATCAACACTTGCTGGATGAGCAAGCGCTTTGTTGTCACTTGCAAGAGCAGCAGCGGTTACCTGAGCAATCATAAAGCCCGAGTTAACACCACCATTTGCCACCAAGAACGGTGGAAGTTGCGACATGTGACGGTCCATCATCATTGAAATACGACGTTCAGACAATGAACCAATTTCTGCAATTGCTAATGCTAAATTATCAGCCGCCATTGCAACAGGTTCTGCATGGAAGTTACCACCAGAAATCACGTCACCTTGTTCAGCAAAAACAAGCGGATTATCAGATACAGCATTTGCTTCAATTTCTAATACTTCAGCAGCCTGACGGATTTGGGTTAAACATGCGCCCATCACCTGTGGTTGGCAACGTAAAGAGTATGGGTCTTGAACTTTGCTACAGTCTTCGTGTGAATGTGCAATTTCACTCGAGTCTGTTAATAGATCACGATAAGCCGCAGCCACATCAATTTGGCCACGTTGACCACGTACTTCATGAATACGCGCATCAAATGGTGCACGTGAACCCAGCATTGCTTCAACGCTTAAGCCACCACAAACAGTTGCAGCGGCAAATAAATCTTCCGCTTCAAATAAGCCGCGTAAAGCATAAGCCGTTGAAACTTGTGTACCATTTAAAAGTGCTAAACCTTCTTTAGCTGCTAAAGAAATTGGTTCTAAACCTGCAACTTTTAAAGCTTCAACTGCTGGTAACCATTCACCTTTATAACGCGCCTTACCTTCACCAAGTAACACTAAAGACATGTGTGCAAGTGGTGCCAAGTCACCTGAAGCGCCTACTGAACCTTTCAGTGGAATGTGTGGGTAAACTTCGGCATTAATTAAAGCCAACAAAGCATCAATCACTTTACGGCGAATACCAGAGAAACCACGCGCCAAGCTATTTGCTTTCAATAGAATAATTAAACGAACCATTGCATCATCAAGTGCTTCACCTACACCTGCTGCATGCGAAAGAACCAATGAACGCTGTAATTTTTCTAAATCTTCAGGAGCAATTTTGGTTGAAGCAAGTAAGCCAAAGCCTGTATTAATGCCGTAAGCTGTACGTCCTTCATTTACAATTTTCTCAACGCAAGCCACGCTTGCATTAATTGCAGATGAAGCACTTTCATCTAATTTAACTTTGATCGGGTTGAGGTACGCTTGACGTAAATCGGCTAAGGTTAGTTTTCCCGGTTGGATTAATAATTCCATGTTGGCTTCCTAATTTTTTGCACTATATTCTGCTGAGACGGTGCTTTTCACAATTGCAAAAAGCACCGCCAGTTCTTCCGTGTATTTTTATTGCGTGATCATTGGCAAGTGTAGGCCTTGCTCTTTCGCACAGTTAATTGCAATTTCATAACCTGCATCGGCATGACGCATAACACCTGTTGCAGGGTCATTGGTCAGTACACGAGCAATACGTGCAGCAGCTTCATCTGTACCATCACACACAATCACAACGCCTGAGTGTTGAGAGAAGCCCATACCTACACCACCACCGTGATGTAAAGACACCCAAGTTGCGCCGCCTGCTGTATTAAGCAACGCGTTTAATAAAGGCCAGTCTGATACTGCGTCTGAACCGTCTTGCATTGCTTCAGTTTCACGGTTTGGACTCGCAACCGAACCTGAATCTAAATGGTCACGACCAATCACAACTGGTGCAGACAATTCACCGCTACGAACCATTTCGTTAAATGCCAAACCAAGTTTTGCACGCAAGCCTAGACCAACCCAACAAATACGCGCTGGTAAGCCTTGAAAGCTAATACGTTCACGTGCCATGTCTAACCAGTGATGTAAATGTTCATCATCAGGAATTAACTCTTTAACTTTGGCATCTGTTTTATAAATGTCTTCTGGATCACCAGAAAGCGCTGCCCAACGGAATGGACCAATACCACGGCAGAACAATGGACGGATGTATGCAGGTACGAAGCCTGGGAAATCAAAAGCGTTTGCTACACCTTCTTCTTTCGCCATTTGACGGATGTTATTACCATAGTCAAATGTTGGAACACCCATTTTTTGGAAATCAAGCATCGCTTGTACGTGCTTCGCCATCGACTGTTTTGCAGCTTTTACAACAGCTTCCGGTTCAGTTTTCGCACGTGCACGGTATTCATCCCAAGTCCAGCCTACTGGTAAGTAGCCATTAAGTGGATCGTGTGCACTTGTTTGGTCAGTCACCATGTCTGGACGTACACCACGACGTACCAGCTCAGGTAAAATTTCAGCAGCGTTACCATGAAGCGCAATTGAAATTGCTTTACCTTCTTTTGTATAACGGTCAATACGCGCTAAAGCGTCGTCTAAATCAGTCGCTTGTTCGTCTACATAACGGGTACGTAAACGGAAATCGATACTTGCTTGTTGGCATTCGATGTTTAAAGAACACGCACCTGCAAGTGTTGCAGCTAAAGGCTGAGCGCCACCCATACCACCTAAACCTGCGGTAAGAACCCAACGGCCTTTTAAATCACCGTTGTAGTGTTGGCGGCCTGCTTCAACGAAAGTTTCATAAGTACCTTGTACAATACCTTGGCTACCAATGTAGATCCATGAACCTGCTGTCATTTGACCGTACATTGCAAGTGCTTTTGCGTCTAACTCGTTGAAGTGTTCCCAGTTTGCCCAGTGCGGTACAAGGTTTGAGTTTGCAATTAAAACGCGAGGTGCATCTTTATGAGTTTTAAATACACCTACTGGCTTACCTGATTGAACTAATAACGTTTCATCAGTTTCAAGATTTTTTAAAGTATCTACAATTTTGTCGAAACATTCCCAGTTTCGTGCTGCACGGCCAATACCACCGTATACAACCAACTCTTTCGGGTTTTCTGCAACGTCCGGATCAAGGTTATTCATCAACATACGTAATGGAGCTTCAGTTAACCAACTTTTAGCCGTTAATTCAGTGCCGCGTGGCGCACGAATTTCTACATCACGAAATTTTGTTGTCATTGTTGTCACAGGCGGACTCCTTCCTTTGAGCTTACATCAGCAGAACATCACTTGTTTCTGCATTTGTATAGTAATGTATTAACTTGTATATACATCTATATACTACACAAATATTTTTTGGCGTGAAGAGGGTGACTGATATTTTTTTAATAAAATTGAGTAAGCTTATGAATTAAATTAATTTATTTTTATATCAGGTATAAAAAAAGCACATATCTTCTAACAAGACATGTGCTTTTTAAGTAGTAAATTATATTGTTTTATCGTTGAATTAGCTCCATGACATAGCAGCTTTTGAGTTGTTTTTTGGGAAAACTAATCGATGTCAAGCCAGCGTTTTTCTCAATTTTTAGTGTTTCTTGAGCAGCAAGCTGAACGGAATGATCATCAACGTTCACTTCCGTTTCACTACCCTGATTAAAAATGAAAATCAGGTCTGCCGAACTGATAAATGCCTGCTCCGCTGCATCATTCAACCACTGAAAACGAGCACGAAACTTTGCAGGATCATAAATTAAATTTAAATCTCGAATTGCACCGTCGAACAGTTCACTTTGGACCTGACTCTCGCCATGGAAAGCAAAAATATCACCTTGGTTCAGCGTTTTGGCAGGAAGATCATCGACATGCAATACCATACCCTGTCCATCGAGTACGCTAATAATGCGCTGCTTATTGGGAAATAGCGAAAATGGCCCAGAAGTGGTCACATCCGCCATCGAAATGCGCCAATCGAAATCAGCCTCACCTTGGCTTCTGGCAATTTCTAAAGTAAAACCTGCACCATTTTTCCAAAGCATTTTTGTATATTGATCGGCCCTGATCAATTCAATCATGGGTTAAATTTCCCTTCGAGATAATAGCGACTACCCGGATAGATCAAACGCGCACTTGAAATGAGTTGTTTATTTGACCATGTGCGACGGCGGATGAGTAAACACGGTTCAGCTTTAGTAATCTTCAACCACTTGCACTCTTGAGCAGATGCTAAAACGGCCTCGACAATGTGCTCGCCTTCTGTCACGGGAGCTTTTGCCATGAGGTAAGCATTTGGGGTAATGGTTTTAAAATCTTGTTGTAGATAATCTGGTATCAGTGCTGCATCAACCAAACGATCTTCGACCTGAACAGGTACATCATTTTCATAATGCACAATAATCGAATGAAATAATCTTTGCCCTTCACGAGTCTGCATTAACACGCTTTGCTCTGCATTTGCATAAATTTGTTCTAAGACTAAAACTTCAGCGTGGTGCTTATGGTTTCGTGCAATAATCTCATCGGCAATATTATTAATTTGAAAAAGTGCAGTTCGGCCTTGCCCTTCAGCAACGAATGAGCCAACGCCCTGAATACGAACGAGTAAACCCTCAGTCGTTAATTCACGAAGCGCACGGTTTACCGTCATACGGCTACAGCCGAGTTGATTAACGAGTTCACTTTCCGAAGGAATTTTTTTATTTACAGCCCACGAGCCTTCATAAATCTTTTGTGAAATCAGTTGTTTTACGCGTTGATATAAAGGAACTGGACTATCAGCTTCAATCGAAAGCTCAGTATGTTCTTGTTTTGATGTTCTGGGCATAACAAATACTCAAAAAGGCGGCAGGCAAAAAGGTATTTTAGTTGACATGCTATGTATATACAACCACATACAACATGTTAATTTATGAATCAAATAGATTTTAAAAAGTTTAAAAAATAAACATAGCTCGATAAGAGCTAATTTAAAGTTTTATGTAGAGAAATTCAAATATATTAGGATTTTATCAATATTTATTTAATAGTTATTTCTGCTAAGCCAGTGCCCCATCCAAGAAAACAAAAATATCATTTTTTCGGGTTTACGAAATGATGCTTAAAACTTTTATTTAAAATAACTGATCGATAGTATTCTTCTGCCACACAGTATATTAATAAAACTGGAAGCACATCGAATGCGTAATTATAAAATAGATATTCTTCGAGGAATCTCTATCCTTTTGGTTCTTTTACATCATTTTAATATTCCCTATAAACTTAAAGATACATGGTTAGGTTTTGATTTTTTAGGTGAAGCATTTAGCACAGTCATCGCAAGAAATGGAAATTATGGCGTCACCATGTTTTTTGTGATTTCGGGTTTTTTAATTACCCATCACACTTTAAAACGAGACAAACAATTTTCTGCAATTAACCTCAAGCATTTTTATATCCGACGGGCAGCGCGTATTTTACCGTGTCTGGTATTACTCATTTTAGGTGTAAGCATACTCGGTTCATTTGACTTAAAACCCTTTATGAACCAAGCACCGAATGGCATTGAAGTCTCTTATCCTTTAACCATATTTGCAGCTTTAACCTTCTGGATGAATATCCTGATTATTAAATTCGGTTGGGTAAACTACGCTTTGGGAGTGCTGTGGTCGCTCTCTGTGGAAGAAGTTTTTTATTTTGTTTTTCCATTATTGTGTCTACTCACGCGCAGTAATAAGGTCTTTATTGCTGTGCTAATTGGAGTCATTTTATATGGGCCTTATTTTAGATCTCTGCATTTTGGAGAAGAAAGCGGCGCTTATTTATATCATTATTTTTCAAGTTTTGATGGTATAGCGGTGGGCTGTTTAACTGCCATTTTTTCTCATAAATATCAGCCAAATTGGTCCTATAAAAAACCTCTTTCATGGTTGATTATTTTGAGTATGACCGCTCTATATTTATATGCACCAATTAAAGAAGTCAGTACATGGGGTATCAGTTTATTCGCTCTTGCCACAGGCTTACTTATTTTGTGTTTTCAGCATCCTTCCGAAACGCAAGCGCATAACCTATTTACCAAAGTGATGGTCTGGTTGGGGCAAAGAAGTTACGAAACTTATTTATTTCATCTAGTTGTATTGGGCCTTATGAAAGTTGCGTTTATTCCTGCTCAAACCGACTCTAGCATCAAAATTATGCTTTTAATTGGCTATCTGGTTTTGACTGTTATCATCAGCGCAGCGATTGAAAAATATTATTCCACACCGCTTAACAGCTACATTCGAAAGGTTTTTATTAAAGACAAATCATAAACAAAAGCCCCTTTAAATCAGGGGCTTTTGTTTTATTAAGCGATCAACATGGTTTCATCATCTTGCTTAAAAGGATTAGACCAGCTCTGCCAAACTTGTGGTCCTAAAGCCATTTCTTCATCACTTAACAGGCAGCGATCCAAGCGTTGTATTAAAGCTTGCTCATCCATTTGCATACCAATTAAAACCAGCTCCTGACGCGCATCACCTGTGCGAGCATCCCAATTTTTCTTAATTTCTTCAATGCTGGCTAGGTCACTCGGCCAGTCTTCTTCTGCAACGGCGGCCCACCAATAACCTGCCAAGCCGTGTCGAGCCATTGCACCTGCTTGTGACCATGAATAAGCCAATGTCGGTTCGGCAGCCAACCAGAAAAAGCCCTTAGAACGCACGACTCCCGGCCATTCAGCCTGAACCAAATCATAAAAACGCTCTGGATGGAAAGGTCGGCGAGCGCGGTAAACAAAGCTGCTGATTCCATACTCTTCAGTCTCGGGAGTGTGCTCGCCGCGTAACTCTTTTAACCAGCCCGGTGCTTGTGCTGCTTCATCAAAATCGAATAATTGCGTATTTAAAATTTTATCTAAAGCGACCTCTCCAAATTGAGCAATTTCAATTCGGGCACGCGGGTTTAGAGTTTTTAAAATTGCGATGAGCTGGTCTTGCTGGGCTTGGTCAATCAAATCAATTTTATTCAGCACGATTACATCACAAAACTCGATTTGATCAATGAGAAGATCGACCACAGTTCTTTCATCTTGCTCCCCTAGCGACTCACCACGTTGCTGCAGTGAGTCGACTGAACTGTAGTCTTTAAGGAAGTTAAAAGCATCGACTACCGTAACCATAGTGTCGAGTCGAGCGAACTCATTGAGTGAGTTTCCATCTTCATCTTCAAAGGTAAAAGTTTCTGCTACTGGCAACGGTTCTGAAATGCCTGTTGACTCAATCACCAATTGGTCAAAGCGCCCTTCGTCAGCTAAACGTCTCACCTCAACCAATAAATCTTCGCGTAACGTACAACAGATACAACCATTGCTCATTTCAACCAGCTTTTCATCTGTTCTTGAAAGCTCCGCCCCACCTTCGCGTACTAATGCCGCATCAATATTCACCTCAGACATATCATTGACAATCACGGCAATACGGCGGCCTTCGCGATTATTTAAAATATGGTTGAGTAATGTGGTTTTTCCTGCACCCAAAAAGCCTGATAAAACAGTGACGGGAAGCTTGGCAAATGAGTTGGCGATTGCAGTGCGCATGGCTTGATCTCTTCGAATAATATTTAAACTGATCATGGCTGGCCATTTAGATATGGCCAGATCACAGGCGTAATCTATTTCTAAACCGCAATAATGTTATGTTATAACATAACTATTGATCAAGTTTTTATTCCGCTTTTATTTAAATCAATTTACTTAGTCGTTGAAAAAATTGCTTTTATAGTCCCTGACAAATTGAGGTTTTGTAGTGATGGTCAGGCCCCCATGCACGGAATCCTTGGCTATCAATATGGATTTGTCCTGAAGCATAAACACCCAATCCCATATTAAGCGCTTGGCCTTTTGTGGCCCAAAACTGACAAAGCTTAGTTTTAGTTTGCTGAATATTGAACTGGTCTAAGTCGCTGGGCTGTTCTGGCCCAATTCTAAAATCAAGTGCTGCATTAAAGACATGTCGGGAAGCATCAGCACCACCTGCACAGCGGTTTAGAGACAACGCTCGGTAGACCGAAGTCACTTCAAAATCATTAATTACGCCATCATCAACTAATGCTTTTAAAATGCTAAGCGTCGGAACAATATTGGACCAAATCTCGCGTGGTGGCACTGCGTAAGGCTCAACTCCACATTTTTGCCAATCTCGAGCTGAGCTTAATAATTCATGGTCTGGAACTAAATTGGCAAGCCCTTTTTGCTTAAGAAATTGCTTGTAAGCTTGTACAGCCTGTCGATGGTCTGCTGAAGCTAACCACGCAACATACGCCTCGGGTTGAGGCTTTATTTTGACTACTGTTTTTGTAGGTTGAGGTAAAGAGGTCCGGGTGTGCAAAGGAGTTGTTGGCTTGGGAGTTTGAGTGCTACACGCTGTGAGAGATAATAAAATTAAACCTAAATAACGCTTCATAAATATGCTCTATCTTCACCAAAAATGGGAAAATTGCTCATCATTAAATTGAAGAAATGTTATATTATAACAATAATAAAATCCTTTAATTTCTGTTGCTAAATTTTAAAAATAAAAAAGGACGCCTGTCAGACGTCCTTTTTAGATACAACTCAATAATTTATTAAATATCTGCTTCTAAGGCAGGTACAGACTGTTCAGCTTTTAATTTTCGGCGTTTAAATTGGTAAGCCACCATCAAACACAAGATCCAGCCAGGAATCATCATGACCGCAACACGCATATCTGGTGTTAAAGACATCACGACCAAAATACCCAGCATAAACAGTATGCATAGATAGTTGCTAAACGGATACATAAAGCTTGGGAACTTCGTTGTTTGCCCTTGGCGCTGCATATATTTGCGGAATTTTAAATGCGTCCATGAAATTACAACCCAGTTAATTACAATCGCTGCAACCACCAGCATCATGAGTAAACCAAATGCTTTTTCAGGGAAAATATAATTTAACAGTACACATAAAATAGTGACTGCCGCAGAAAGGATCACTGCATTGGTTGGAATACCGCGTTTATTAATACGTGCAAATACTTTTGGCGCATTTCCTTGTTGCGCAAGGCCTAACAACATACGGCTACTGCAATAACTTGTCCCGTTATAAACTGAAACAGCAGCAGTCAAAATCACAAAGTTTAATAACGTTGCAATGCCTTGGCTATCTAAAGAAGCAAAGACCATTACAAACGGACTGCCGCCTTGTGCCATTTGGTTCCATGGGAACAGCGAGAATAAAACAAAAAGCGTCGCAATATAGAAAATCAAAATACGATAAATAATTTGATTCACAGCTTTAGGTAAAGTTTTATCAGGGTCACGTGCTTCAGCTGCAGTAATACCGAAAAGCTCAATACCACCAAAAGCAAAAATAATGACCGCCATTGCCATCACTAAGCCTTCAACACCAAACGGGAAGAAACCGCCAAGTGCCCAGAGGTTTGAAATGCTTGCCTGTGGACCTGCGGTGCCTGTTGCAAGTAGATATGAACCAAAGCCAATCATTGCAAGAATTGCTAAGATTTTGACAATAGAAAACCAAAATTCCATTTCGCCAAAAAACTTAACGTGTAGCAAATTAATGCCGTTAATTAAGACAAAGAAGGCTAAAGCAGATGCCCACGTCGGGATTTGCGGCCACCAATATTGAATGTAAAGACCAATTGCGCTTAGTTCTGCCATACAGACGAGTACATTGAGTACCCAATAGTTCCATCCTGACATGAACCCTGCAAATGGTCCCCAATATTTGTAGGCAAAATGACTAAAAGATCCACTAACTGGCTCTTCTACCACCATTTCGCCAAGCTGACGCATCATTAAAAAAGCAATAAATCCTGCAATGGCATAACCGAGGATGACCGATGGACCTGCTAATTTAATCGATTGTGATATACCAAGAAAAAGCCCTGTGCCAATCGCCCCACCCAATGCAATAAGCTGGATGTGCCGATTACTCAAACCATGTTTCAGGTTTCCTTGCTCTTGTGCTGACATATGATTATTCTCATCCGTGTCACGTAATTTTTTTCCAATAAATTACGTATATCATAAATTTATCAAACTTTCATAGAGATTCATGAAAAATAATTGCGTGACTTTTCTCATGACCGCGAATGAAAACAGAAAATACAAGAAATGACAATTATTATGAAATGTGTAATTAAATTATGTATTGCGTAATTTTATGAATTCAGTATTATAGAGACATGAAGCAATTGGTTGTGCTCGGTCTATATCAAACTCATAAGACAAAAGATGATCTCAGCAAAGGTTAAAACTTATTGAGTAGCTCAGTCCTAGACCGAACTTTTATTTGTATAAGACCCGAGATAAAGACAAGGAAGCGAAAATGGAACAAAAACTAAACTCTTTTATTGAAGTTTCACCTCAATCAGATTTCACTATTCATAATTTGCCTTACGGTGTTTTTAGCAGAGCTAACGAAAGTGAGCGTCAAGTTGGTGTAGCTATTGGTGATTGGGTGATTGATCTCGCTGCTCTTGAAAAGCACGGTCTTTTAAAACTTTCAGAACAAGACACATATTTTAACCAGCCTACACTGAATAAATTTATTGAGTCTGGTAAAGCCAACTGGTCAAAAGCTCGTAAGACACTACAGTCTCTTCTCTCGGTTGAAAATTTAACGCTTCAAGAAAATGAAGCATTGCGTCAGGAAGTTTTGGTTAAGCAAGACAATGTTACTTTGCATTTACCACTTCAAGTATCTGGTTATACTGATTTCTATTCTTCTAAAGAACATGCCACCAATGTAGGCTGTATGTTCCGCGACCCTAAAAATGCTTTACTGCCAAACTGGACTGAATTGCCTGTTGGTTATAATGGTCGTGCTAGTTCTGTTGTCGTCAGTGGCACTCAAGTCGTACGTCCATCTGGACAAATTAAACTTCCAAATGAAGAGCGCCCAGTTTTCTCAGCTACCCGTAAACTCGATTTCGAACTTGAAACAGCATTTGTTATTGGTAAACCAACAGAGCTTGGCCAGCCAATCTCAATTGAAAATGCTTGGGACCATATTTTTGGAATGGTATTACTCAATGACTGGTCAGCACGCGATATCCAGCAATGGGAATATGTGCCTTTAGGCCCTTTCAATTCAAAATCATTTGCTAGTGCCATCTCACCTTGGGTAGTCACACTTGAAGCACTTGAGCCATTTAAAGTGGAAGGCCCAAAACAAGAGCCTATACCTTTAGCGTATTTACAAGAAAATATCGCTAACAGTTACGACATTAATTTGAGTGTTGAAATTCAAAGCCCGAAATCGGCACAAGCTGACGTGATCTGCAAAACTAATTTTAAATATATGTATTGGTCTATGGCTCAACAGCTTACTCACCACACCATTGGCGGCTGTAATGTTCAGGTTGGCGATTTAATGGGTTCAGGTACCATTTCAGGTTCTACACCAGATTCGTATGGTAGCTTGCTTGAGCTTACATGGAACACCACCAAGCCTTTAACACTTGCCAATGGCGAAACTCGTGGTTTCTTGCAAGATGGCGATACCCTGATCATGAAAGGTCATTGTGAGAAAAATGGTATTCGCATTGGCTTCGGTGAAGTTCGAAATACAGTCCTTCCTGCATTAAATTTCGATTTTGCAGAAACTTCGGAGCCTGACTATGAAGCTGTATAGTTACTTTCGTAGCTCTGCAGCCTACAGAGTACGGATTGGTCTAAACATTAAAGGTTTAGCTTATGAGACTGTTCCAGTTCATCTGGTAAAAAATGAACAGC
Source organism: Acinetobacter sp. LT1 (assembly GCF_059800965.1). Taxonomy (NCBI): domain Bacteria; kingdom Pseudomonadati; phylum Pseudomonadota; class Gammaproteobacteria; order Moraxellales; family Moraxellaceae; genus Acinetobacter; species Acinetobacter sp. LT1. The sequence goes on along the minus strand of NZ_JBBAXE010000008.1, from coordinate 50,041 downwards.
AAAGCGAAGACTATTTAAAGTTAAACAGTAGTGCTCTAGTTCCGACTTTAATTGACGGCGATTTAACCTTGTCTCAATCGTTAAGTATTTTGGAATATCTAGATGAACAATACTCAGAAACCAAATTACTTCCAAGTGATGTGCAAGAGAGAGCAAAAGTTCGTGCTTTTGCTCAAGCAATCGCTTGCGATATTCATCCGTTAAACAACTTACGTGTACTGAAATATTTAAAAAATGACTTAAATGTTTCAGATGAGCAGAAAAATTATTGGTATCAGCACTGGATTATTGAAGGCTTTCAAAATCTCGAACAGCAACTTCAAGATTCAAATGGACAATTTTGCTTTGGACAACAAGCAACAATCGCTGATTGCTGTCTGATTCCACAGGTCTACAACGCGAAACGCTTCAAGATTGATTTATCTGCGTTTCCAAAAATTGAATCGATTTATCACCATTGTTTGTCTATCCCAGCCTTTTATAACGCGGCGCCAGAACAACAACCAGATTGGGAATAGTAAAAAGGAGTTTTAATATGACATTTGCCATTAAAAAAATACATCACGTTGCATATCGTTGTAAGGATGCGAAAGAAACTGTTGAGTGGTATAAAAAAATGCTCAACATGGACTTTATTTTAGCTTTTGCTGAAGACCATGTGCCGTCAACTAAAGCCTTTGACCCATACATGCATTTATTCTTAGATGCTGGTCAAGGCAACGTTTTGGCATTTTTTGAATTGCCAACTCAACCAGAAATGGGCCGAGATGAAAATACGCCTCAATGGGTACAGCATATTGCTTTTGAAGTTGAAGACTTAAATGCGTTGATGGCTGCCAAGCAACATTTAGAAGAAAATGGTGTGAAAGTCTTAGGTGTGACTAACCATGGCATTTTCCACTCAATTTACTTCTTCGATCCAAATGGTCATCGTTTAGAACTGACCTATAACGATGCTCATGCTGAAGAAAAAATTGCAAAAATTACTGAAGAAATGAAAACTGAAATGCTAGAGGAATGGAGCAAAACCAAACGCGCTCCGCACCATACTCATTTCTTGCATGAAGAAGAGTTAGGAACCTAATTTTTAAAGAGCGTAATAAAAAATCGGCATTGATTAGAATTGTTTTAAGAGCAGTTCTATATCAATGCCGATTTATATTATTTAAAACCGCTAAATTTCTAGAAAATTGCGCTATAAATAAGAGCATAGTGATTTTAAAAAATTGTTGGTTATTAAACATGTCAATTTCGCTAATAGAAAAAGGTGATTTCTATTTTTCACTAGGCTCAGGCATGATGTAAAACGCGCCAATTTCAATTTATGTTTTGATCGTCACTGTTTAACAGCTGAAGTAAATTTATTAAGGGTATTTAAATGATTGAAGAAAAAGTATCTGGGGGGGTTCAATCACTTGAAGTCGGTTTATCTGTACTAAACGCCCTTTTAGAGCACAATCAACCTATTATTCTCAAAGATCTATCGAGCAAGCTCGAAATGCATCCTGCCAAGGTTCACCGCTATCTGGTCAGCCTTATTCGTATGGAATATGCAAAACAGCTTGATGATGGGCAATATGCTTTAGGTGATCAGGCATGGCGCTTAGGTCTCAACTGTGTCCAGCATAGCGACACACTACAGCTGGTACAGCATTTAATTTATGACCTACAAAACAAAATTGGTTGCGGTATACAAATTAGTAAATGGTCACCTAAAGGCCCTGTAGTTGTTCAATCGATTGAATCAAACCACCCTATTTCGATTGTGACTAAAGTCGGCTCGATTATGCCTTTAGTCAATTCTGCTGCGGGACGTCTATTTGCTTCTTATCTTCCAGAACATTTTGTTCGTCCCTTAATGGAAGCGGAATGGCAAAAGCACCAAGAACTTGGTCTGCACATCGCACCACAAAACTGGCAAGCATTTACAGAGCTTAAAGACACCATTCGCCAGCAAAAAATGTCGGCAGCGAAAGGTGATTTACTGACGGGAATTAATGCGGTAGGTTTACCTGTATTTAACTCAAACCAGAGCATTGAGTTTTGTATTGTCGCACTGGATAGTGAAATGTTTTTACCAGTCGACCCTCACAGTAAAACGATTGAAATCTTGAAAAATGAAGTTAACCTCATCAATCAATATATTAAAAGCCGCTAATCAATAGCCATAAAAAAACCAAGAGATCAAACTCTTGGTTTTTTAAGATCAGGAATAAAGCTCAGCTTATTTATTTAGTTTCTAAAACACCACGGCGAATCTGGTCACGTTCAATCGACTCAAATAACGCCTTGAAGTTACCTTCACCAAAGCCATCATCATCTTTACGTTGAATAAATTCAAAGAAAACTGGACCAATCATGTTTTCAGAGAAAATTTGCAATAACAGCTTTTTCTGACCGTCTTTAGTATTACCATCAAGCAAAATACCGCGCTGTTTTAATTCATCAGTCGGTTCACCATGCTCAGGTAAACGATCTTCTAGCATTTCATAATACGTATTTGGCGGCGGAGTCATGAATTTCAGACCAAGGCCTTTTAACTTATCCCAAGTCGAGATTAAGTCATCACAAATAAACGCGATATGCTGAATACCTTCGCCATTAAAGTCAGACAGGAACTCTGCAATTTGGCCGTTTCCTTTATCTGAATCTTCGTTTAACGGAATACGGATCTTACCGTCTGGTGCTGTTAATGCTTTAGACGTTAAACCTGTATATTCACCTTTAATATCAAAGTAGCGAATTTCTTGGAAGTTAAAGATTTTTTCATAGAAGTTTGCCCAATACTCCATACGGCCTTTGTAGACGTTATGAGTTAAGTGATCAATCTCATTTAAGCCTGCCCCTACTGGACGTTTCTCGGCATCATCAAAGAAAACAAAGTCATTTTCATAAATATCACGGTCAACTAAAAAGATTGGCATACCACCAATACCTTTGATTGCCGGGATGTTGAGCTCCATTGGCCCAACTTTTGAATACATTGGTTCAGCACCAAGTTCTACTGCTTTTTGGAAAGCTTTTGCTGCATCACGTGTTTTAAAACCCATCGCACAAGCAGATGGACCATGTTCATTAAAGAAGAATGAAGCATAAGATTCTGGCTGATAATTCAGGATAATATTGATATTTCCTTGACGCCATAAGTACGCTTCTTTCGATTTATGCTTGGCTACTTTTGAAAAGCCGATTGTCTCAAAAACTGGATCTAATTCATTTTCTTTTGAAACAAACTCAATAAATGCAAAACCGCATAATTCTAATGGGTTCTCTAAAATATCCATCTAGTTTCCCTCTGGTGATTACCTGTTCCGTTTATCTCTATTGCTGATGAACTCAGCTCCTTTCTCTATAGAATACGTTGCTATTGGGTGAAGACTTGAACCGTCAAATTGGCTTAACCCAACGCATCCTATGAGAAAAAAACGAGTCATTAAAACGAAGATATGATGAGCGTAAAGCCTTTAATGATTAATTTCCGTTCCATGTGGTGTTTGTTTTCCATACACACTGTCCTTTGTTATCTAAAAGTACGATTGAGATTTTTCAATAAACCCTTAAAAATCGTCTTTTCCTAAAAATCATTTATAGATTTATGGAGACCAACATCCTTGTTGGATCTCCAATGGCCATTTACCTTGAATTAGATGCTACTAAAAACAATTAAATTATGCAATACATAACTTAATTATGAATTGCATAATTTTAGTAATCTTTTAATTTGCCTGTTTTTAAAATCAATTGTCATATTCGATATTCTGTTTATGATCCTTATCTTCAAAAATCTCTCTTGCTTTGAGTTTGAAAAACTATGCTTTTAGTCAGCGCATGTTTAATTGGTGAACCTGTTCGATATGATGGTAAATCCTGTCCAAATACCCGACTTAAGCAACTATTAATCAATAAAAAAGCCCAAGCATTATGCCCAGAGCTATTAGGTGGTTTTACCACTCCCCGTTTACCCGCAGAAATTGTGGACGGAACAGGTCAAGATGTGCTTGATGGCAAAGCAAAAATTACTGATTCATCTGGTTTAGATGTGACAGAGTTATATTTAAAAGGTGCTTACCGCACCCTAGAAGTTGCGCAGCAAATAAAAGCGACTTGTGTGGTTTTAAAAGAGAATAGCCCATCTTGTGGTAGCCAAAAAATTTATAACGGTACTTTTCAAGGTGAGAAAATTACGGGAGTTGGAATCACCACGGCGCTTTTGCAGCGCCATGGCTTTGAAGTAATTTCTGAAAATGAGATTGAAGATTGGTTAGTAGAACATCCTCTTTAATCATTGTCTGCTCAATCAAAATCCTCTTAATTGTTTTCTAAAATGGAAACAGATGGCACTCATTAGACAAGCCACTAAATAACTTATGGCAGCCATCCACCAGAAGCCATAAATTCCCATCGCAGAAATCGAGATATCCTGCCAATGCAGTCCTTTATAGGCCATCCACCAACCACCGCCTAATCCGAAACATAACACCACGACCAAGAAAATCAGCATTGGTAAAATCGACACATCCCAACAGCGCAACAAAGAGGTCAATAACGTCATTAAGCCATCTAGAAAGTGAGACAGACACACAATCAACAACAACGATGCAGCCAAAATCTGCACGGCCAAATCGTCTGAATAGAACGTGACAATTAAATCCCGTTCCAACCATAAACACAGGGACAAACTGCCACTCACTGCCATAATCACCCATATACTTTGTCTGGCAATTTTGTTTGCTTCTTCCATGTTCCCGCTGCCCATAGATCGTGACACCAAAATGCTATAGGCCGAGGCAATGGACGAAGGAAAAATAAACATGAAGCCGCCAGTGCTTGCGACAATTTGATGTGCTGCTGACACCACACTCCCAAAAGGTAAAATCAGAATAGCAACCGAACAAAATGCAACAACGTCCATCAACGCCATAATTGCTGTCGGGATACCTATTTTTAAAATCATCCGCAGACTTTCTCGACTATCTTCAATCGACTGTTCGGGTTGCTCAATAAAGAGGTATCCTTTTTCCAAGAAAAATACGTAATAAACAGCCAACATAAACCACCGTACAATGAGAGTGGCTAACAAAGCCCCTATGGCACCGAGTGGTGGAATTGAAAATGAAGCGACGCCATAAATCAAAAGATAGGACAAAATAATTTTAAGAATGAAGAAAATGCTATCTGATAGTAAAACCTTATGCGCATTTTCAGTGACCTGAGATAAAGCTGTAAATAAGCGCATCAGTAAATGGGCAGGTAAAATAAATACCAAAGCCCAAATACAGTTTTTAGTAATTGAAACAACATGTTCCGATGCACCAAACAATTTGGGCAAATCACGGAACAAGTAGAGCAAGCCAATACTCACCAATGCCGAACATAACATCAGCCAGATGCCTTGAATAAAAATTTGACGAATGTGTGGTATGTCATGGCAACCATAAGCTTCTGAAAGCTTGAGCATCACACCTTGCAGAATCCCCATACCAATGACATAAACCACTGTATATAAAGATAAGGTCACCGATAATGCTGCTACATGATCGTTACTAAAATGCCCTACATAAGCAATATCAATCAATCCACTTAAAACTAGAATTAAATTGCTTGAGAGCATGGGAATAAATAATTTAAAAATCTGGTTCATCAAGGAAATGCCTTATTTTTCTTTACGATTTATACTCATATTCACGTTATTTTTAGTGCATCAATTCAAAGCAAAAGACATACCAGTTCTAGCTTTAGCTCCCCTAAAATATGCTTTAAATAAAAAGGCCAAACTATTCGTTTGGCCTTCTTTCCTAATGAATGTTGTTTATACAGTTATTCTTGTTTGTGTTTACTTGCCCAATAAGTCGCAAGCGCAGGCCCAGAAATATTATGCCAAAGACTGAAAATTGCGCTTGGTACACCTGTAATCGGAGAAGCAGCAAAATGGACTGCTGCAAGTGCAACACCTAAGCCTGAGTTTTGCATCCCCACCTCAATAGCAATGGCCTTACTGTCCGCATAAGGTAGTTTAAAGAAACGTGCCGCGGTAAAACCTAATAAATAGCCAAGCCCGTTATGTAAGATCACTACGGCTAAAATGAGCAAGCCCGACTGTAAAATTGCTGCTTTGCTTCCACCAATAATCGCGGCCACAATCGCTACAATTGCAATGACCGAAACTAAAGGCATGACTTGAATATAAGATTCGACCTGACGTTTAAGCCATGTTCTTAAAATCAAACCAATCACAATAGGCAGTAGCACCACCTGCGAAATCGAAATAAACATTGAAGCTGCATCAATCTTTAGCCATTGGCTGGCAAGCAGATAGAAAATCGCAGGGGTTAATACAGGTGCTAAAAGTGTTGATACCGATGTGCAGGCTACCGATAACGCCACATTGCCTTTGGCCATATAGGTAATTACGTTTGACGCCGTTCCCCCTGGGCAACAACCCACCAAAATGACCCCAACCGCAATTTCAGGCGGTAAATTAAATAATTTACATAAAACATATGCCAAGCCAGGCATTACGACAAACTGCGCTACCACCCCAATCAATACCGCTTTAGGGCTTTGTAATACCCCTTTAAAGTCATCGACAGTCATGGTCATTCCCATACCAAGCATAATAATGCCCAAAATCCATGGAATGTACGCTTTGAGCCAGACAAAAAATTCAGGCTGCCATAGCGCTAGCGCTGCAAAAACAATCACCCATAGGGCAAAAGTTTTTTGAATAAATTGGGTAAAGCGTAGGAATGCAGCCATACTTTCTATCCCTAAAAATTAAAATATGAAAGTTAAAAACCAGAGCAATATAATTAGCGCTCACTCAACAGATCAGTCGACTGAATACGGACAACACCTTGCTGCTGCATGGTTTGCCACGCGTGTTCTAATGAACCATTCAGATCAATCCCTTTACAAGCATCTTCAACCACTAAAGTTTTAAAACCTTGCTTAACTGCATCTAAAGCAGTCCATGCTACACAAAAGTCCGTAGCAATTCCGACCACATAAACCGTATCAATACCGCGCTCTTTTAGATAACCTGTTAAACCCGTCGTTGTAGAGTGATCAGCTTCTATAAAAGCCGAGTAGCTATCAATATGAGCATGAAAGCCTTTTCGGATAATCAGTTGAGCTGTCGGAATATTTAAATCAGGATGAAACTCGGCATCTTGAGTACCTTGTACACAATGCTTAGGCCAAAGCACCTGCTGTCCATAGTCGAGTTCAATGGTTTCAAATGGTTGCTTGCCAAAATGATTGGCTGCAAAAGAGATATGATTATCCGGGTGCCAGTCCTGAGTCAGGACGACATTTTCAAAACAACCAGCAAGTTGGTTAATCGTTGGAATAATTCTATCGGCATCAGCAACTGCTAAATTTCCACCCGGTGTAAAACCATTTTGTACATCAACTACGATTAAAACCGCATTTTGTGGTTGTTTATTCATTTCCATGTCATCTTCAATCCCAACTGGGAAATTGCATTCTATCTTGCCATAAAAAAAGTACATATTAAGTAAGGCTCAGCTGAATCCAACTGTATTGTTGTGTTTATTGGGTGTTCTTAATGCGCAATAACGAAAACATCCTATCTTTTCCTCAAGTTTACATCGCGATTATCCGTTAGGCGTATTGTTCTTATGCGTCTGATCAGTCATAATTTGCATAATTGTCATTCAACAATCTGTTATTGTTAGAACTGGACAATCAAAATACTGCAACCATCCCACATTTTGTTTTTCTTACCTCAGATTCGGATGGATAAATAGGATATTTTTAAAAATGACTCAGCAAGCACAGACCATTCAAGGCTCAATCGTCGCAATCGTCACACCAATGTTGAAAGACGGCGGTGTAGATTGGAAGGGTCTTGAGAAGCTGGTTGAGTGGCACATAGAACAAGGTACAAACAGTATTGTAGCCGTCGGTACAACCGGCGAAGCCTCAACATTGAGCATGGAAGAGCACACACAGGTTATTAAAGAAATTATTCGTGTAGCCAATAAACGTATTCCAATTATTGCCGGTACTGGTGCAAACTCAACCCGTGAAGCAATCGAATTAACTAAAGCCGCTAAAGACCTCGGTGCTGATGCAGCTTTACTTGTAACACCATATTATAACAAGCCAACTCAAGAAGGCCTTTACCAACACTATAAAGCGATTGCTGAAGCTGTTGAATTACCGCTTATTCTCTATAACGTACCTGGTCGTACTGGCGTAGACCTTTCAAACGACACAGCTGTACGTTTAGCAGAGATCTTGAATATTGTTGGCATTAAAGATGCAACAGGTGACGTACCTCGTGGTAAAGCTTTAATTGAGGCGTTAAACGGCAAGATGGCTGTGTACTCAGGTGATGATGAGACAGCATGGGAACTTATGCTTCTTGGCGCTGACGGCAACATCTCGGTTACTGCAAATATTGCACCTAAAGCAATGAGTGAAGTATGTGCTGTTGCGATTGCCAAAGATGAACAACAAGCGAAGACGCTTAACAATAAGATTGCAAATTTACACAATATTCTATTTTGCGAATCAAACCCAATTCCTGTGAAATGGGCACTACATGAGATGGGACTGATTGATACTGGTATTCGCTTACCACTCACTCCTCTCGCTGAGCAATATCGCGAACCTCTCCGCAATGCCCTAAAAGATGCGGGAATTATTTAATAAGAGCAATTTATGATGCAATTACGTCTTGGTTTAGTCCTTGCAGTTTCAGCCTTAAGTTTAGCTGGTTGTGGTCGCTTCGCAATTAATAATCACTCTTTAGATTATAAAAATGCCAAGCAACTTGCCCCGCTTGAATATCCTGCCGATGCAACTGTACGACCAGCGACACCTTTGTATCCTGCACCAACTGTAGAACAGCGCGCTATCGATAACGCACCGAAGTTTGAAAATAAGCGTGGCAACCGCTATGCACTGCCACGCCCTGAACAAACGCAAGGTAATGCGACACTAGATGCCTCTGCTCAAACGACGACTGCGCTTGGACGTCCTCAGCTTGTGACTGACGGTAATAAAAATCCGTTGTTAAAAGTTGATGGAAATACAGCCGAGATCTGGCAGTACACCAAAGCAACTTTAAGTACTTTAAATTTCAACATCATCGCTCAAGGTAGTAATCAAGCGACGATTAAAGTAAATGACAATACTTATGTGCTTAAACTTACTGGTGTAGGTTCTAGTCATACTCTTGCTCTATTTAATGTAGATAACACTTTTGCAAGCCCAGATGTGGCTGCTGAAGTGCTAAACCAGATTTACCAAAATTGGCCAGCCTAGTCGTTTACTAGGCATTTTTTTTAAAAAGGTTCCCTCATGTTAAAACAAACCTTGCTCTATACTGGTAAAGCAAAATCTGTATATGAAACAGACAATGCCGACCATCTGATTTTAGTCTTTCGTGATGATGCCTCTGCGTTCAACGGCGAAAAAATCGAACAACTAGATCGTAAAGGCAAGGTGAACAACCGTTTTAACGCCTTCATCATGGAAAAACTTGCTGCTGCGGGTATTGAAACGCATTTTGAAAAATTGCTTTCTCCAACTGAAGTGCTTGTTAAAAAACTTCAAATGATTCCAGTTGAATGTGTAATTCGTAACTACGCAGCTGGTTCTCTATGCCGTCGCTTAGGTGTAGAAGAAGGTAAAGAGTTAACTCCTCCTACATTTGAATTGTTCTATAAAGATGACGGTCTAGGCGACCCAATGGTTAACGAATCTCAAGCGATTGCTTTAGGTTGGGCGACTGCTGAACAGTTAGAACAAATGAAAGTTTTAACTTATAAAGTAAACGATGTATTAAAAGCTTTATTTGCTGAAGGCAACATGATTTTGGTGGACTTCAAGCTTGAATTCGGTGTTTTCCATGACCGCATCGTGCTTGGTGATGAGTTCTCTCCAGACGGCTGCCGTTTATGGGATAAAGACTCTAAGAAGAAACTCGACAAAGACCGTTTCCGTCAAGGTTTAGGCGGTGTTGTTGAAGCTTATGAAGAAGTTGCTGCTCGTTTAGGCGTAGATTTATCTGACATCTAATCAGTAAAACTTCATAAAAAACCGGGCTAAAGCCCGGTTTTTTTATATTCAGCGCCATGCGCCCCAAACAATGTAGACAGATTTGTCTATTTCTATAAATTAACACTTGCATAAGCTTAATTTAAAACACTAAAATCTAAAAAAACACAAAGTACTTCACAATAATTAAATTTAAAAACTAGGATGAACCTATGGAATTATCTAAGCTTGAAAAGAGATTAATGAATCATCCAATCCATTTTGGTGAAAATCCTTTGGTCTTATTAAACAACTTTAGTACTTCTGCCTTAAAACAAGGCTGGAGTCAGGCAGAGGTTGAATCTGTTATTGCTAAAGCCTCTCAAGGCGACTATATGGCACTCATCCGTACTTTAAGAGCTTATACTTTTCTTTGATTTTGTGATTGATGATCTGATCATTGTGCATTCGATTTATAAAAAGACACATAAAGCTGTTATGAATAGACTAGATTTATCCTGAACACTGCCTTAACAATAAATAAAACAATAAATATAAGATATTTATTCAGTGAGGAGTAACCCTGATGGACCATGAAATAGAGGAAAAGAAAGTCGAGAAAACTTTAAGCTGGCGTGAAAAAATGGCAGTCGAAGAACATGAGAAACTGTCACCCCGTCTGGTTTATGAAATTATCCGCCGTGATGGTGCCGAAGAGCTTGATCGTCCAACAACTGCACTGATCTTTTCAGGGATTGCCGCGGGTTTAGTCATCAGTTTTTCATTTGTATTTAAAGCGATTATTGCTGCTTATCTCCCAACTGATGCAGTCTGGACCGATTTAATCACTAATGTGGGTTATACCATTGGGTTTCTAATCGCTATATTGAGTCACATGCAACTCTTTACCGAGAATACTATCACCACAGTTGTGCCTTTATTTAATCCCTTTACTTTCGATAAATTACGAGCAGTGGGCCGCTTATGGGGCATTGTGATTCTATGCAACATCATTGGAACAGCTTTAGCGAGTTTATTTTTCCTAACTACTCACCTGTTTACGCCAGATATTGATAAAGCACTAGATGAACTCGCACATCATGTGGGTTCCTTTTCTGCCACTCAGAATCTGCTCAAAGGCATTATGTCAGGGCTGTTAATTGCTGCATTGGTCTGGATGTTGCCTTCAGTCAGTAATAAGTTTCTGCTCATCTTTTTTATGACGTATTTGATAGGACTGGGTGACTTTACCCATGTAGTGGTTGGTTCTACAGAAATGTCCTATCTGGTCTGGCAAGGAGAAGCTTCTATTAGCAAGTATCTGTTTACTTTCCTCATCCCTACCACTATCGGCAATATTATTGGCGGTACAGGCGTGTTTACTCTACTGATTTATGGTCAGGTCACTAAAGAGCTGGAATAGCATAAAGCAGGAACTATTGTTCCTGCTGCCATCTGCGTTGCTGCAAACGCTCACCTTCAACCTCACGCTTATTTCTTGCAGACTCATAGAGTTTGGTTCCCTTCAACTCAGGCGGCAGATAGTCTTGCAGCACAAAGTGCTCAGGGTAATCATGAGGATAGAGATAATTAATACCATAGCCTTGCTGTTTCATAAGCTTGGTTGGCGCATTTCTCAAATGCAAAGGCACAGGTAAATTTGCCGTTTTTTCAGCAAGTTCCAGAGCCTTATTAATCGCTAAATAAGTACTATTACTTTTTGCACTCGTTGCTAAGTAAACTGCTGTTTGACCTAGAATAATTCGAGCCTCAGGCATACCCACCGCTTGTACAGAGCGGAAACACTCACCTGCAAGCAATAGCGCATTTGGATTAGAGTTTCCAATGTCTTCTGAGGCTGCAATCAGCATACGTCTTGCAATAAAAACTGGATCTTCTCCGCCTTTAAGCATACGTGCCATCCAATATAGCGTTGCATCTGGATCACTACCGCGAATTGATTTAATAAAGGCAGAAACAAGGTCGTAATGCTGCTCGCCAGATTTGTCATAACGCGCAATATTTTGCTGAGCGACTTTTACCACAACCGCATTAGTAATCGTGTTTTCAACTTCTGGTTCAAAAGTACTTGCGATCAAGTCCAGTAAATTAAGCGCTTTACGTGCATCACCTGCTGCGAACTGAATCAGCGCATCATATTCTTCTATATGAATGTAACGTTCTTTTAAGAATCTATCGCTTTGAAGTGCATTGTTGAGTAATGTCTGAATTGCCTCACTGTCTAAACTATTTAAGGTATAGACCTGACAGCGTGATAAAAGCGCGCTATTCACCTCAAAAGATGGATTTTCAGTTGTCGCGCCTATTAACGTAATTTTGCCTTTTTCAACTGCACCCAATAAAGCATCTTGCTGAGATTTATTAAAACGATGAATTTCATCAATAAAAACTACAGGTGTCAGTAAATCACCACTTTCTGCAATCACTTCACGTAATTCTTTTACGCCCGTATTCAGCGCAGACAAGCTCACAAATGGACGGTCTATCGCCTGCGCCAAAAGTAAAGCAATTGTTGTTTTACCAACGCCTGGTGGACCCCAAAAAATAATAGAAGGCAAATGACCCTGATCAATCATTTGACGTAAGGGCGCATGTTCACCTAATAAATGGTCTTGCCCAATAATTTCAGACAAGTCTCTTGGGCGCAGGCGTTCGGGAAGTGGAATATGGGTGTCTGACATCTCAAATGGCTTTATCGTCTTTTCACTATAGTCTATTGTGTCTCACAGAAATCTACAATTTGAATCTATGAGACACGTTCTTTATTTACAGGCTCTTGCTTAGCATTAAGAGGGTTTCTTACTCAGCTTGAGTAAACGCGCATTTGAGCCATCTTCAATCACCCAAATCGAACCATCTTGTGCTTCATGCAACCCACGAATACGTTTTTTCATATCCAATCTTTGCACTTCTTTCACGGGCTTATGCTCTAAATCCACCACAATAATCGCTTCGGAAGATAACCCGCCAATTAAGGCTTTATTTTGCCATGCAGGAAATTGTTGTCCGCGATAAATGATCATACTCGATGGAGAGATAACAGGAGTCCAGTCAATTTCTGGTGCTTTAAACTCTGGCCGAGTGTGATGATCTGGAATAGGTTGGCCCGAATAGTGGTCTCCATTTGAAACGATTGGATAACCATAATTTTCACCTTTAGTAATAATATTAAGCTCATCACCACCTTTAGGCCCCATCTCAACCATCCACAGCTGTCCTTGGCGGTCAAAAGCCATACCTAACGGGTTACGGTGTCCCAGTGACCATATTTCAGCAGTGACCCCGCCTTGCTTATAAAAAGGGTTACCTACAGCCGCGGTGCCATCCTCATTTAAACGCAAGATTTTACCTAAGTTACTTTTCATGTTTTGGGCAGGATCAAACTTTTGTCGCTCACCTGAACTGACCCACAGCTTACCATCTGTACCAAAAAGCATGCGATGTCCATAATGGCCTTGTCCTGAGATTTTAGGCACTTGCTGCCAAATCTGCTTTATCTCGGTGAGTTTTGGCTGATTAGGATGAGATAAATCTAGTTTCGCACGTGAAATCACTGCGCCAGATCCACCTTGCCCTTTTGTAGCATAGCTGAGATAAACCCAATGATTCTTGGCAAAGTCAGGGTGTAAAATGACATCTCCTAAACCACCCTGTCCTCCATAGTTCACCGCTGGAACACCTTGCACGTCCAACATTTGCTTATTTTTTGGGTTAAAAATTTTTAATTTACCTTGCCGTTCAGTCACTAATAAACGCTGATCAGGCAGACTGGTCACAGCCCAAGGCTCATTAAAATGTGAGACTGCTTCAACCCGATAAGTTTGTTTGATGGCAACAGACTGATCTACTTTTGCAGTCGTATTTTGTTCAGGATTTTTTGAATTGGTATTATTAGACCCACAGGCCATTAACAAAAAAAAGCTACTACATAATAAGGGGGCTGCTAATCGTCTCATCATTTTTATCTCCTTTGTTTTTATTGTTATATTACGGAGATGAGCAAAAAAATTACGATAAAAGTGTTACTTTATTATACGCTGTAATCAAACATTCTCTTTTAAGACTAAATTAGCGCACCCACCGCACAATATAATCTTCAAGATCATCTTCATGGACATCAACTTCAGAAATACAACGTCCTGCAACTGACTTTTTCGCCTTAACCACGCTTTGTCTCGAACCCGTATTTAAATAATGCCAAGAAGGTAAATTCTTGCCTTCATTCAAGCGCTTATAGGCACAGCTTGAAGGCAACCAGTGGATTGTTTTTAAAGACTCTACCGTTAATTGTAGGCAGTCAGGTACTTGCTGCTGACGATTCGGATAGTCCGTGCAACGCCCTGTACCACAATCAAGTAACTTACAGGCCACTTTGGTATAAGCCACCTCATGTGTATCTTCATCTTCTAGTTTTACCAGACAGCACAAACCACAGCCATCACATAAAGCTTCCCACTCAGCCTGAGTCAGTTGCTCTAACGGATAGTTTTTCCAAAAGAGTGGTCGAAGTGAGGTCTCGGTAGACATAATCTTTTAACAGCTGATGAGATAAAATGATGTATCAGTATAGCATTGAAGTGGTCTGTACTAAAAAAGAAGCTGTATTTATGACATCACAAAATGATTGTTTAATATACATTTCAACCACATAAACGACACATTCCGAGTAAAAAACACGCTATATAGTTAAATGACAATGAAAAATAAGGAGGACAGCATTATGTTCCGTTGGGCGATAATTTTTGCAGTAATTGCACTCATTGCCAGTCTATTAGGGTTTGGTGGTGTTGCAGGGCTATCTAAAGACTTTGCCGTGATTTTATTAGTTGTAGCTGTAATTCTAGCTGTAATTGGGTTCATTTCTCGAGGCCGAACTTAATTTAATCATGATCACATAAAAAGAAGGAACTGGTTTCCTTCTTTTTTTATTGCTTATAGCTTTGTATCTTTTTCTTTTGATGTAGATTTTTACATAGTTATTTATTTTAGTTCTTAATTTTTATGCTTTAATCAAGCGTATTTAAATCGATTTAAATTTCAGGATTAATGTCATGAGTACTGCAATTAAAACCCGTGAAATTCAATATACTGCACCAGATGGTAGCCATTTAATTGGTTACTTTGCGGCTCCAGATAGCGAAACACCTGTTGCGGGTGTGATTGTTGCTCCTGAGTGGTGGGGACGTAACGAATATACTGAGCAACGCGCACGTGAACTTGCTGAACACGGCTATGCTGCGCTTGCAATTGATATGTATGGTGATAAAAAAGTTACAACCACCGCAGCTCAAGCCTATGAATGGATGATGCAGACATTTGAAGAGTTAGACACGGTGACTGATCGTGCCAATGCTGGGCTTCAAACTTTAGCTGCTCAGCCGGAAGTAAACAGTGAAAAAATTGCTGCTGTCGGTTACTGTTATGGTGGTAAAGTCGTATTAGATCTTGCACGTTCAGGTGCTCCACTAAAAGCAACTGCAACTTTCCATGGCACATTAACGCCTAAAGCTCCTGCTCAAAAAGGCGACATTCAAGGTGAAGTTTTAGTTCTACATGGTGAATTAGACAGTATGGTCACCTTAGAAGATGTTGCTAATTTTGAAAAAGAGATGCAAGCTGCTGAGGTTAAACATGAAGTAGTGGTTTTAGAAGGTGCTAAACATGGCTTTAGTAACCCGCTTGCCGATGAAAGAGCTAAAGCGAACGGTGTGGACCTTGGCTACAATAGCGAAGCGGAAAAACAAGGCCTTGCTAAAATGTACGCTTTATTAGATCGTACTCTAAAATAAAAGAAGCAAATTTGGAGCAAATGATTTTTTTGCATTTGCTCCCTTAAATGTTTATGACTTTGCAATATTTTTACTGTATTTTTTAAACCATACTTCAATAACTATACTCCCGTTGAGCTAGAGCAAAGCCTAGTCTTATTTCCCGCACTCGGGGTTTAATGGAATAACATGAGAGGATACAACAATGACTGACAAGAAATGTCCGTATTGCGAATTTGATGAATATGACATCATTGATAAGAATGAATTTGCCGTAATTTTGCCTGATTCTAATCCGTTATCTAAAGGCCACTGTGTAGTAACACCACTGCGCCATGTTAGTTCTTTTTTTGACATTACATCTAAAGAACACCAAGGCTTACTGACACTTCTTGAAATTGCCCGTCATGAGACACAGCTTCGTCATCAACCAGATGGCTTTCATATTGGCTTTAATGATGGTGAAGTTTTTGGAAAAACTTCAGATCATTTCCACATTCATGTCATTCCTTACTATAAAAACCAACCGTTGAAACTTGATCAACTTTGGGGTGTACAAAAGGATTAATCCTTTTATCTGATTAAAACAGAGATTGCTATTTTTCAAGGTCGTCTCTGTTTTAATATACTCTCGCTGTTCGCCTGCTTTAAACAAAATTTCATCTAAATTTCAGCTATAATTTAGCCCTTACTTCTCTTCTATAGCTGTTCATGCCTGAATTTTCTTTTTCTGATGCCCTCTTAAACTGGTTCGATCAACATGGTCGTCACGATTTGCCTTGGCAAGTTGCCGATGATCCATACAAAGTTTGGGTTTCTGAAATTATGTTGCAGCAAACTCAGGTGAAAACGGTCTTGCAATATTTTGACCGCTTTATGGAGCGCTTCCCGACTGTAGAAGCTTTAGGTCATGCAACTTGGGATGAAGTAGCCCCTTTTTGGGCTGGCCTCGGTTACTACGCTCGTGCACGCAATTTGCATAAAGCGGCTGGTCTTGTCACGCAGCAAGGTAAATTTCCTGAAACGCTAGAAGAATGGATTGCGTTACCTGGCATTGGTCGCTCTACTGCAGGGGCGCTCATGTCTTTAGGTTTACGTCAGTACGGCGTCATTATGGATGGCAACGTGAAACGCGTTTTAGCTCGCTTCTTTGCCATTGAAGATGACTTAAGCAAACCACAACACGAACGTGAAATGTGGAAACTCGCTGAAGAGCTTTGCCCTACACATCGCAATCATGACTACACTCAAGCGATTATGGACTTGGGTGCAACCATTTGTACTCCTAAAAAACCGCTATGTTTATATTGTCCAATGCAAGCTCATTGTCAGGCTTATCAGCAAGGGTTAGAACAAGAATTACCTTTTAAAAAACCGAAAAAAACACCACCTGTTAAAACAGCAGATGTTCTTATTATTCAGTGCGAAGGTGAATGGTTCTGGCAACAACGTCAAGCTCATGGTCTATGGGGCGGTTTATTCTGTTTACCTATTTTAGAAAATGAACATGAACGCCTGAGCTTAAGCCAACAATTCAAACTACAACCTCAAGCACAAACTTTTCAGATCAGCCATAGCTTCACTCATTTCACATGGTTACTTAATGCTCATGTGTTCCACGTGGAACCTGATCAAAAAGAACATCTGGCTATTGAACTTGAAGGTCAATGGTTGAGTCCGGAACAAGCCATTGCCAAAGGTGTTCCAACCGCTATGAAAAAATTGATCTCGACAAGCCGTTCATGACATAGTGAGTAAAATAATTTTGATATGGCTGTGACAGGGAGTATTTTGTGCGACGTTTTGTTTCTCATTTCTCACTTGGTTTTCTGATTATTCTTTTGGCTGCCTGTGCCAGTGCACCTAAAAAACCTGCCCCACTTCCACCTGCTCAAGTCATCAAACTCAAAAGTATGCAGCTTCCAAGTCGACTACCTGTACCTGTAAAAGGTATTGACCGTGATGAATTAAAAGACACATGGGGAGCTGCTCGGAGTCAGGGCCGTAGTCACGAAGGAATTGATATTTTGGCTCCACGTGGAACCAAAGTGTACAGTGCAACCGAAGGACTCGTTGCAGATCTTCGCAATAACAACTTAGGTGGCAAAGTCATCTGGATTTTAGGTCCAGCCGGGACATGGCATTATTATGCTCATCTTGATGGTCACAAACGTGGCTTAAATGTGGGTGACTATGTCAAAAAGGGCGACCTCATTGGCTATGTCGGCAATACGGGCAATGCACGTTATACTTCACCTCATCTTCATTATGGTCTTTACTTAGATGCTAAAGGTCGTGGTGCTGTTAATCCTTATTCATATTTACGCTAGGAACATTTTATGTCGGAAGCGCTGATCAATCGCTTAGTAGAGTTTGCCGAGTCTGGCAACCAGCAAAAGATCGTTTTAAATGGCAATAGCTATCAAGGCTGGATCATGGAAATCAGCGATGATGCCCTACTGATCAGTACCGGTTTTTCAGACAAAGTTGGCAAAGACTTTTGGCTAAAGTTTGAAGACTTAACACAAGCAGAACTGTATTATTGGGATACTCGCCCGAATGAATGGGTGCTATTTAAACTTTAAAATTCTAAGATAAATATAAGGAGCATTATCATGAAAACTCAACGTTGCGGATGGTGTTCCGACGATCCACTCTATATTGCTTACCATGATGAAGAATGGGGTAAACCCGAACACGACGAAGCACGATTATTTGAAATGCTCTGTCTTGAAGGACAGCAAGCCGGCCTATCATGGATTACCGTACTGAAAAAAAGAGAAAGCTACCGTCAACACTTTTTTAATCATCCGATTGCAGACATTGCTTCATTTACAGATGATTTTTTAGAACTAAAATTATCCGATGCTGGCTTAATTCGTCACTTTGGTAAACTCAAAGCCATTCGTGATAATGCTATTGCTTGGCAAGCGCTCAAAGTACAAGTTGGTGATGTTCCTACATGGCTTTGGCAGTTTGTAGATGCAGCTCCACAAAACAATGATGTTGTAGATTATCGTAAGGCCCCTGCTCAAACCGAACTGAGCGTAAAACTTTCCAAAACTCTTAAAAAGAATGGTTTCAAATTTGTTGGCCCAACCACCTGCTATGCTTTTATGCAGGCAGTAGGCATGGTCGATGATCATGAAAACGATTGTCAATTTAAAGCTTCATAACCCACCAGAACGGTTCAAAGCCGCTTAAGGAGTTTCCGATGAGCAATAATACGATTCAAGCTTATGCTGCAATGCAGGCAGGTGAAAAACTGGTTCCCTATCAATTTGACGCAGGTGAATTACAACCGCATCAGGTTGAGGTAAAAGTTGAATATTGTGGTTTATGTCATTCTGATATTTCTGTTTTAAACAATGAATGGCGTTCGACCGTGTACCCTGTGGTTGCAGGTCATGAAATTATTGGACGAATTGTTGCTTTGGGTTCAGAAGCAAAAGGTCTACAAATTGGGCAACGTGTCGGCATTGGTTGGACAGCTGAAAGTTGCCAAGCCTGTGATGAATGTATTGGTGGTCAGCAAGTACTGTGTACAGGTGGAAATGTTGCAACAATCGTGGGGCATGCTGGTGGCTTTGCTGATAAAGTCCGTGCAGGTTGGCAATGGGCCATTCCCCTCCCTGAAAATTTAGACGCTGAAAGTGCTGGTCCTTTACTTTGTGGCGGAATTACCGTTTTTGATCCACTACTCAAACACAAAATACAGGCAACGCATCATGTCGGTGTAATTGGTATTGGTGGTTTAGGTCATATAGCCATTAAGCTACTTAAAGCATGGGGCTGTGAAATCACTGCTTTTAGTTCTAACCCAGATAAAACGGAAGAACTCAAAGCAATGGGAGCGAACCATGTGGTAAATAGTCGCGATACAGAGGCAGTAAAAGCTCAAAAAGGTAAATTCGATTTATTGCTAAGTACCGTGAATGTGACTCTAAATTGGTCTGCTTTTATTGCAACACTGGCACCAAACGGAACCTTACATTTCTTAGGTCTTACGCTTGAGCCTGTTCCTGTTTCTGTTGGCTCTCTTATTGGTGGTGCTAAGTCAGTGACTGGTTCACCTACAGGCTCACCTGCTGCACTACGTCAGCTTTTAAAGTTTGCTGCACGCAAAAAAATTGCGCCTCAAATTGAGCTATTTCCAATGTCACAGCTCAATGAAGCAATTGAACGTCTACACTCAGGTCAGGCACGCTACCGCATTGTACTTAAAGCAGACTTTGCAGAATAAAACTAACTCGCTGTTTTAATCTGTTGCCGTGACCAGTCCGCTAAGTCTTTAATGGCTTGGCGGACATCTGCTGTTAACTCATGACCTGCATTTAAACGAATAAAATGCCGATAGCGTTCATCCTCCCCAAAAACATGCCCGGGAACTACGGTAATTCCGTTAGATTTTGCAGTGTAATAGAGCGCCAAACTATCTACAGTTTTAGGTAACTGCATCCATAAAGCATATCCCCCCTCTGGTTGACTCAGTGCAATTGCAATACCTTCAAAGGCATTTAAAATACAACTACGATATTCCTCGACTTGCCGCATCAAATTCGGTCTTAACTGCTCTAAATGCTCTCGGTAACCACGACTATAAATAAAATCAGCTAGGCCTAATTGTAAGGGTGTATTGACCCCAATATTACTGGCTACCAGCTCAAGCCTTAAATGCTGTAGCTTCGCACTTAAACAGAACCACCCTACCCGATACGCGCTCGACAATGACTTAGAAACCGATCCACACCAAATCACATAGCCTTCACGGTCCCAATAGCGAATAGGCAATGGCCGCTCACCACTGTAGCCACACTCTCCATAAATATCATCTTCAATAATAAAGCACTGATACTTTGCTGCTAACTCGGCAATCTTTTGTTTTTCTGTATTACTTAAACAGTATCCTAAAGGATTTTGATAGTTGGCTGTCATTAAGCAAACTTTAGCCAAACCTTGCTTCATAAATGATTCTAAGCGCTCAAGATCGATACCACGATGATGCGCTGGAATTTCAATAATCTGCCGTTTTAAACTGGCTATAAGCTGTAGTTGTCCATTAAAAGTAGGTGTCGGAATTAAAATAGTATCACCTACTTCCGTTAGATGTTGAATCACCAAAGACAAAGCAGGCATGCAGCCATTGGTAATAAAAATATCTTCTGCTGCGATAAAAATTCCATCTTCACGCCAATGATCAGATAACGCTTTTCTTAATTGCTCATGCCCTTGTTTATTACAATAAAGAAAGTCTTGAGGCTGACAATTTTTTAAAGCCCGTTGAATAGAACGACGTAAACCTTCCACAGGAATAAAATGAGGCGTTAACTGAATAGAGCCTAAAGGTACAAGATGACTTTGTAAGGCGGCTTCCTGAATTTGATTATGCAATTCCAGATTTGAGACTTGTCGAGGTAAAGACAAGAAATCTGGACTTTCAGGAATGGGGCCAGATTGTGCACGAGCTACCACAAAATAACCTGACTTCGGCTTTACATAAATAAGCCCCCTCGCCTCAAGTAACTCATAACAACTTTTTGCTGTACTTAAACTAATGCTGTGCTGACGAGCAAAATCTCGCAAAGAAATAAGTTTCTGATGAGGTTTAAGCTCATCTTGATAAATACGATGTGCTAATTGATTGGCAAGAACCTGATATTGGAAAGTCATTCTGTGCTGCTTTTTTAAAAATTTCTGTATCTGTACTGGTTTATAGAACACCTTTAGGCTATAGAAATCAACTCAGAAAGTAGCAAGGTCATGAAATTAAAAGCTATATTGTTATTTACTATTGTTTTAGCTGGTTGCCAACAACAACCAAAAGATGAGCAATACAGACATACTGTTTGCCAAAGCCTCATAGAAGGTTATTTAAAAATGACAAATCAACAAGACTATAAAATAGAGCAACACACTGATGAAAAGACCAGTACGATTTCTCATTATCAATATAAACGGAATAGCTCAAATGAAGTTGTAATGGTGAACTCGGTTTATTCAACTTTGTATTTTAGCTGCCGAGAACATCAAAAAAGCTATTTTCTGTCTCAACATTCATCACAAGGACAAACGACCCCACTTTTAGAAGTTCATTTTCCAACTGACAGTTACACTACTTTTAGAGAGCGTTTTTAAAACCGTCTTTTAACTGTTCTGCCAAAAACTCAATAAATAAACGAATTCGTTTTGGTAGATGCTCTTGTTGATAATACACAGCATGGATGCTTTGGTATTGATGTTCAATTTGGTCTTCAAATAAAGCAATCAATCGCCCTTCTTCAATATCTTTCCAAATTTCAAATTCAGATAGTCGTGCAATACCATGTCCTCTAATCGTCAGCTGACGTACCGTTTCTCCACTCGATGCTTTAATTTTTGATTGCGCAAAAAAATATTCATCACCAACTTTAATCGGCCAACTATTGATATATGCAGGTCTGGTAAAACCGATCAAATCGTGTTGTTCAAGCTGTTCAGGTTGTGTCGGTGTACCCTTAATTTCTAAATACTCAGGGCTTGCAACGATAAATAAGCGACTTTTACATACTAATTTGGCATGAAGACTTGAATCATTAAGTTCTCCGAATCGGAATGCAACATCAGTTTTATGTTGCAGCAAATCAATCACCTGATCATTACTATTTAACTCAATTTCAATATTTGGATAGCACTCACGAAACTTATGCATTAATGGCGCAATAACGTGTAAGACAAACGGCGTTGCTGAATCAATGCGAATAAGTCCCGCAGTACCCTGATCAGATTTTTGTAGTTCTTCTTCGGCAGCATTTAGCTCATTTAAGATTTTACGGGCCTTTACCAAAAACTGCTGCCCTTCTTGAGTGAGTTTTAATTTACGTGTCGTTCGCTCTAACAAAGTCACATCTAACTTAGCTTCTAAGCGTGTTAAAGAGCGACTGACTCCTGAAGGCGTTTGTTTTAAATGTTCTGCCGCCGCAACAAAAGAGCCTGTATCAACGATTGCGATAAATGCGACCAGCTCTTCAATTGTTGATTTCATGTCTTATTCCATTATTGACTAATGATCAAAGATATTTTGCTTATTCATCTATTTTTTCGCAACAATAAAAAAAGCAAAATGCACATCAAGTTAAATGATTATTCAAATTTAGGTAAATACATGAATATCCCACGTTTTGGTCTAGGAACTTTCCGTCTTAAAGAACAAGCAGTCATTGATTCTGTTAAAACTGCTTTAGACGTAGGTTACCGTGTCATTGATACTGCTCAAATTTATGATAATGAAGCAGCAATTGGTCAAGCCATTGCCGAAAGCGGTGTATCCCGTCAGGACTTATTTTTAACCACAAAAATCTGGGTAGATAATTTTGCTCAAGATAAGTTCATTCCAAGCTTAAAAGAGAGCCTACAAAAGCTTCGTACTGACCATGTTGACCTCACATTGATCCATTGGCCAGCGCCAGATTTAGGCGTTTCGATTCCTGAAGTTATGAAGCTTTTACTTGAAGCAAAACAACAGGGCTTAACTAAACAAATTGGTATTTCAAACTTCAATATTGAGCTTACTCAACAAGCAATTGACACAATTGGTGTAGAGCATATTGCAACAAACCAGATTGAGCTAAGTCCTTATCTTCAAAACCATAAGCTTGTGAATTTCTTACAAGAGAAGAATATTGATGTGACTTCATATATGACGCTTGCCTACGGCAAAGTGCTTCAAGATCCTGTTCTCGCTGAAATTGCAGCAGCACATAAAGCAACGACAGCGCAAATTGCACTAGCGTGGGCATTGCAACGTGGTTTTGCAGTCATTCCATCTTCGACTAAACGTGAAAACCTGATGAGCAACTTAAAAGCACAGGATATCGAGTTAACTTCAGCTGAAATGCAAATGATTGCTGAGCTCGACCGCAACAGTCGTGAAGTTAGCCCAGAGCCATGGGCACCAGTTTGGGACTAAACTCATGAACACTCAATCAAATACGGCGTTCTCGTTATTGGCATTGGCAATTGGTGCCTTTGCCATTGGCACCACGGAATTCTCACCAATGGGACTGTTGCCGAATATCGCTAATGATTTAGGAATTTCAATTCCAACGGCCGGAATGTTAATTACGGGCTATGCACTTGGCGTCATGCTAGGTGCGCCTTTCATGACCTTGTGGTTTGGTGGTTTTGCACGACGTAATGCGCTTATTTTGCTGATGGCGATCTTTACGGTCGGTAACCTAATCGCAGCGTTTTCACCAAGCTATATGAGCTTATTAGGTGCTCGTCTCATTACAAGCCTGAACCACGGTGCCTTCTTCGGGATTGGCTCTGTTGTAGCGGCAAGCATTGTACCCGCACATAAACAGGCCAGTGCTGTAGCAACCATGTTTATGGGTTTAACCATTGCCAATATTGGTGGTGTACCGTTAGCAACATGGGTTGGGCAAAACATTGGCTGGCGTATGTCTTTTCTTGCGATTTCTTTGCTTGGCGTAATTACCATGCTCGCTTTATGGAAAGCGCTCCCACAAGGTATGGTTGCCCAAAAACCAAATGTGAAAGCTGAATTAAAGGTATTAACGCGTACTCCTGTGGTCCTTGCGCTACTCACCACCGTACTCGGTGCAGGTGCAATGTTTACACTCTACACCTATATTGCGCCAAGTTTGACTGAGTTTACCCATGCTTCACCGACTTTCATTACGTTCATGTTGGTGCTGATTGGTGTAGGTTTCTCAATTGGTAACCATTTGGGTGGACGTTTTGCAGATTTGTCTATCAACAAAACTCTGATTGGTTTCTTGGTTCTGTTGATTGTGATGATGGTGACTTTCCCAATTCTTGCGCAAAGCCAGATTGGAGCAGCCATTGCATTAGTGATCTGGGGTGCAGCAACCTTTGCTTTAGTACCACCTTTGCAAATGCGTGTAATGTCAGTCGCTCATGAAGCACCAGGACTTGCCTCTTCAGTGAATATTGGTGCGTTTAACTTAGGTAATGCAGTAGGTGCAGCAGCAGGCGCGTTAGTACTCGATCTAGGTTGGGGTTATAGCGCAGTATCTTTTGCTGGCGCATTGTTGGCTGGGTTAGGTTTGTTATTGGTTTTATTTCAAATCAAACGCGAAAGCAGCCCTGCACAAGCTTTACAGCAGTGTTCAGATTAATAAAAAAGCGCCTGATCTCAGGCGCTTTTTTTTTAAGCTATTTATTTTAAAATATCTGGTAATTTAGGGTGTTCATAAATCGGACTGGTTACTTCCCGCTTCATTTTGAGCAGCATCTGGTAAGGTTGCTGTTGAACAAACATATTTACAAAGCTCAACGGAATTGCACCAGCAGGATCAGCATAACCACTGGTCGTTACTTTCACCTTATTATTTGCAAGTTTCTGGAATGTCCAATCCCCTTCATAGCGTGTTAAGCGCACTACATCAGGTTGTATCGGATAATTTCCACTAATTGCAGTATTTTTAATTGTTACAACGCCATTTGCAGCCTTGCTCATTTTTCCTTTTACAACCACATCGCGATCTTTCAAAGGAAACGGAAAATCCAACACCATGTAAAGTGTGAACTCACCTTTTTTCTCATCTTGAGACAACATTTCAACTTTGCCCATATAAGGCACCCACTGGTCAGCACGATTTACATCTAAAATCACAGCGACAGCGCGTTCAAGTGGCACATCAAATGTCGTTTCAGCCTTATATTGAAAGACTGGATTATCAGTTTTTTGATAGGTCCAGACTTTAATATTATTGCGGTCTAAGCTGAGTTTAGCTTTTTCTGTAGAAGCAGCCCCCGTCCAGAGGCTGCTTAAGCAAAGAAGAGTGGTCAAGGCAATTTGTTTTTTATTCATGTTCTGCTCTATCTTGTTTTTCTCGCTACACATGGAATACGTACAGGGTTTTATACCTGTACGTCGTTCAATCCTAAAACATCTTTCATGTCATATTTACGCGCTTCACGGCCCACAACCCATGCAGCAGCTCGTACTGCACCAGCAGCAAAGTTCATACGGTTAGTCGCTTTATGAGTCACTTCAACACGCTCACCTTCACCAATAAACATGACAGTGTGTTCGCCAACGATGTCACCACCACGAATGGTTTCAAAGCCAATCGTTTGACGGTCACGTGGGCCTGTATGCCCTTCACGGCCATACACAGCAACTTCTTTTAAGTTACGACCTAAAGTATCTGCAATTGCTTCGCCCATCATTAATGCTGTACCTGACGGCGCATCTACTTTATGACGGTGGTGAGCTTCAATCACTTCAATATCTACTGTATCGCCAAATACTTTTGCTGCAAGCTCAAGTAACTTGATTGATACATTTACGCCCACTGAATAGTTCGCAGCGTAAACCACTGGGGTATGCGTAGCAACTTCGTCTAACTCAGCTTTTTGCTCATCTGACATACCTGTTGTACCAATAACCATGGCAACCCCAGCTTCACGACAAAGCTTTAAATGCTGAGCAGTTGCAACTGGTGCAGTAAAATCAATGATTACATCGCAGTCTTTAAGAACTTCTGCCAAGTTTCCTGAAACCTTCACACCCACTGAACCAATACCAGCAAGCTCACCTGCATCCGTGCCCACCAAACTACTTTCCGGACGCTCTACCGCAGCAGCTAATTGATAGCCTGCCTGTTGAACTGCTTGAATAAGCGTACGGCCCATACGACCGCCTGCACCTAAAATACCAATGCGTGGAGCTGCTGACATAATCTTCCCAATCTTCGGTTTTACGTAATTTACCTACTATATCAAAACTCTTTGCTCATCTTAAAAAGTAAAAATTATTTTTTGAGTTGGGACGAAATTTAATCTGTTTTCACAAAAGTTAAAGAATTGATCGGCAGACTACGGAGCCACGAATGAGAAAAAGATGACTATAAGGAGTTCAGCATGCATTCGAGAATTATTGGCTTTACAGTAATGATGGGGATTATGAGTTCAGTGGCATTTGCAGAGCCTGCAATCCAGCCAGGAGACACATTAGAAAGCTTATCTAAAGCGCGTATTACAACAAACGTAAATACTCAAACAGCAACGCCTACAGCTCAAACAAGCGATGCCAATGCTGAGGTTAAAGTTGAAGATATTGACCCAATTATTGGCGAAACAGCAGCAGAGGCACCAAAAGTAGCTGTACAGGCAGAAGCAGTAGCCGCACCAGTGATCGAAAATGCTCCTACTCTTGCTTCTAGCGAACCGACTGTAAGTGTTAATGATATTGATGTTGCTCTCCCTACAAAGTAAGCAGACGTAATTTTCTTTTAAGCAGAATAAAAATAATAAGATACATCAGCGCAATAAAAAGGCGGATATTTTATAAATATCCGCCTTCTTTTTAATTTCTTGTCTAATCAAGCATTAATCGAACAAACGATCAAAGAATGATTTTTTCTTTGGTGAGGAAGCACTGTCTTCGCCATCAAAAGAAGCTTGCAACTCTTTAAGTAATTCACGTTGGCGAGAATTTAAGTTGACTGGTGTTTCTACCACAATACGGCAGAGTAAATCACCCACCATGCTGCTACGTACTGGACGAACGCCTTTGCCACGTAAACGGAATAATTTACCTGTTTGAGTTCCCTCAGGAATTTTCAGGCTAACGCGACCTTCCAAAGTTGGAATTTCAATTTCTTTACCAAGTGCAGCATCAGCAATGCTTACTGGTACGTCCATATAAAGATCGGCACCATCACGTTGGAAAATTTCGTGTTCACGAACAACGACTTCAACGTATAAGTCACCTGATTGGCCATCACGAATTGCTTCGCCTTTACCACTCAAACGAACACGGTCACCATTATCTACACCCGCTGGAATTGTAACTTCCAACGTTTGCTGGCGATCGGCAACACCTGAACCATGACATGCCTGACAAGGGTTTTTAATAATTTTACCTTGACCACGACACGTACCACATGTTTGTTGTACAGAGAAGAAACCTTGCTGCATACGAACTTGTCCTGAACCATGACAAGTTTTACAGGTTTCAACATCTTTTGGATTTTTAGAACCTTTACCATCACACACATCACATGGTGCTGGAGCAGTAAAGGTAATGGTTTTTTTCACCCCTTTTACAGCTTCTTCAAGGGTAAGTTCCATTACATAGCGTAAATCTGATCCGCGACGTTGACGCTGTTGACGTCCACCACCACCGAATGCGCCACCGAAGATATCACCGAACTGGCTAAAAATATCTTCTGCACTAAATCCGCCGAAGCCACCACCGCCTCCGCCAAAGCCACCTTCGAACGCATTATGTCCCATGCGATCGTACATGCTACGCTTTTCGCTATCCGATAAAACTTCATAAGCTTCAGCAGCTTCTTTAAATTTCTCTTCAGCTTCGGCATTGTCAGGGTTTCTATCAGGATGATATTTCATCGCCAATTTACGGTAGGCTTTTTTGATCTCATCATCACTTGCGGTTTTTGAAACGCCTAAAACCTCATAATAATCACGTTTAGCCATTTTTGGCGGTGCTCCTCACGGAATTTTATCAATACTCTATTGCCGACTAAATGGGGGACTTTAGCCGAATTTACAAGGGGGAAATGTTCAAAAAATAGATATATTAAAAAACTGCCTTATTTTTTAAATATTTAGACAAGCCTTTTAACCATGCATTTAATAGAAATAACCACGCAATAGCGCTAAAAACTACACCAGCAACTGTAGAGGCTGTGACCCAAAGATTGCTGTCCCATGCAAAGAAGAAGAGCGGAATAAACCAGACAACAGCAAAAATTGCCATAAATAGAAATAGAATCGCATTGCGCATAATCCATAGCGCATGCGCATGAATCCAAACTTCTGCATTATCTACAACTGCCACTTTACGAGCGACCAAATAAGCAAAGGCCGCAAAAATAACCGTAAACAATGCAAGAAACATGAACGCATAAGAAATTACTATATAGCGGCGATGCTGTTCGATATGGTCTTGCCCCATCTGTATTTCACCTCAATTCACTGCATTTTGCCTATTTTTTATGCAGTGAAATAATCCTGTATTTTTTGTGTAAAGACAGGTGCTACTATATTGGAGTTTTCAATATTTCGCACCTTTATTCACAAAAAATTTATGTATTTTATGCGGTTTTTTTCACCTTAAACCACGCTGCGTAGAGTGCAGGTAGGAAAAATAATGTCAGTAAGGTGGCAACAATCAATCCGCCCATGATCGCAACTGCCATCGGACCAAAGAAAATACTTCGCGAAAGTGGAATCATGGCCAGAACAGCGGCTAAAGCAGTCAAAATAATTGGACGGAATCGACGCACTGTCGCTTCAATAATTGCTTCCCAAGTTGGATGTCCCGCTTGTCGGTCCTGCTCAATTTGATCAATCAAAATAAGCGAGTTACGCATGATCATGC
Source organism: Acinetobacter sp. LT1 (assembly GCF_059800965.1). Taxonomy (NCBI): domain Bacteria; kingdom Pseudomonadati; phylum Pseudomonadota; class Gammaproteobacteria; order Moraxellales; family Moraxellaceae; genus Acinetobacter; species Acinetobacter sp. LT1. The sequence continues at coordinate 20,866 of NZ_JBBAXE010000008.1, read as the reverse complement.
CAGAGAGCGCAATTGTGCCTAACATGGCCACAAAGCCAAATGGTTTGTTAAATAACAGTAAGAATAAAACAACACCAATTAAACCCAGTGGAGCTGTTAACAACACGATGGTCGAGCGAGACAAGCTTTTGAGCTGAATCATCAGTAATGTCATGACCACTGCCAAGAAGAGTGGCATACCCGCATTCACAGAATCTTGCCCACGTGCAGACTCTTCTACGGTTCCACCCACTTCAATGAGATAGCCACTTGGCAATTCAGCACGTAACTTATCCATTGATTCAGCTAACTCACCCACAACAGTAGCAGGCTGCAAATTGGTACGAATATCTGCACGAACAGTAATCGTCGGTAAGCGGTTACGATGCCAGATCAAACCATCTTCAAACTTATACTCAATCTTCGCAATTTGAGCTAAAGGTACAGTAGTTCCATTGTTCGTTGGCACAGCTAAGCTTGCCAGTGAAGCCACTTCAACGCGCTCTGCTTGGTCCCCGCGTAAGCGAATTTCAATGAGTTCACGTTTTTCACGATATTGCTCAATCGCACTACCAGTAATTGATGCATTAATGAAATTCGCTAAATCCAGACTAGAGACACCCATTTGTCGAGCACGGTCTTGATCAATTTGAATGGAAATGATCTTACTTGGCTCGCCCCAATCTAAATGCACATTGGTGGTATTCGGGTTTTCACTCATTACTTTAGCGACTTGCTGTGCTTCTTTACGTACCAGATTTAAATCTTCACCTGACACACGATATTGCAATGGATAACCCACAGGTGGGCCATTTTCGAGTAATGACACACGAGTACGGACTTGTGGGAGTAACTGCTTAATTTGTGTTTCTAACGAACGACGAATGTCATCACGATCATCAAGTGATGATGCGAGTACAACAAACTGAGCAAAGCTGGCTTGTGGTAATTGTTGGTCTAAAGGTAAATAAAAACGTGGTGAACCTGTACCCACATAGGCCACATAGTTATCAATACCTTTTTGTTTCGACAAGAATTTTTCAACCTTTTTCACAGCTTGTTCTGTTGCTGTTAAAGAGGCGCCTTCTTCAAGCTTTAAATCGACTAAAATCTCGGCACGGTTTGAAGGCGGGAAAAACTGCTGAGGTACCATCTTAAACATCAGCACAGAGAGTACAAAAATCCCCACTGTCGTTGCAATCACGGTTTTACGATAGGTCACACAAAACTCGACCATCTTTCTAAAACGTAAATAGAAACTAGATTGATAAGGATCGTAATGATGGTCCTGTGAAATTGCCACAGTTTGCGGTTGCGGTTTTTTCGTTAATCTTGCCCACAAACGGACATACCAAGGGGCCTGATGTCCTAACTTGGTAAAATCTGGTAATAGCTTTTCACCTAAATAAGGTACGAATAAAACTGCCGCGATCCAAGACACCAATAAAGCAATGGTCACGACCTGAAAAATAGAGCGTGTGTATTCGCCTGTACTAGACTGAGCCGTAGCAATCGGTAAAAAACCTGCCGCGGTAATCAATGTTCCCGTGAGCATCGGAAATGCGGTAGTTTTCCACGCAAATCCGGCGGCTTTAATTCGGCTATAGCCCTGCTCCATCTTAATGGCCATCATCTCGACGGCGATAATGGCGTCATCGACTAACAGACCTAACGCCAAGATCAAAGCACCAAGTGAAATCTTATGCAGTCCGACATCGAATAAACTCATACCGGCAAAGGTCATTGCTAAAACTAATGGAATAGAAAAAGCGACCACCAATCCCGTACGGAAGCCTAAAGAGAAAAAACTCACTAACAAGACAATAATGACTGCTTCAGCGAGTACCTTCACAAACTCATGAATACTGCGTTGTACTGCTACAGGTTGGTCAGAAACTTTTTGCAATTTCATGCCGAGTGGCAAGGTCTTTTGCAGTTGGGCAAATTCTGTTTCTAGATTTTTACCAAGGGCAATAATGTCACCGCCTTTACGCATCGAAACGGCAATGCCAATACCATTTTCACCCATGAAACGCATACGTGGTTGAGCAGGCTGACTAAAACCACGATAAACATCAGCAACGTCACCAAGCTGGATGGTTTTATCACCGACCAATAAAGGTGTTTTTTTAATTTCATCAATGTTTTGTAGATGACCACTTACTCTAATTTGAATACGGTCTGTACCCGTTTCAAAAAAGCCAGCACTTGCCATACTATTTTGCTTTTGTAAGGCTTCTTGAATCGCTGTAACTGGAATTCCGAGCTGCACCGCTTTAGTGTTAGAAATCTCAACCCATATTTTTTGGTCTTGTAGACCAATCAATTCGACCTTACTGACATCCTTGACTCGTTGAAGCTGTAATTGCAAACGATCTGCATATTCTTTCAAAATTGCATAGTCAAAGTCTTTGCCTGTCAGTACATAAATATTACCGAAAGTGTCCCCAAATTCATCGTTAAAAAATGGGCCTTGTACACCGTTTGGCAGTTCATGGCGAATATCATTCACCTTCTTACGGACGTTATACCACACGTCAGGAATCTGTGCCGATGTCAGCGAGTCCTTGGCAACAAACGTAACCATCGACTCACCTGGGCGGGAGTAAGCCATAATCTTGTCATATTGACCTGTGGTCATCAGTTCCTTTTCGATACGGTCAGTCACCAGCGTTGAAACTTCTTTCGCTGTTGCTCCCGGCCAATAGGTTTGTACGACCATGACTTTAAAAGTAAATGGTGGGTCTTCACTTTGTGAGAGTTTTGAATAAGAGATCGCGCCGATAATGCCGAGTAACAGCATAAAATAAAGGACGATACCTTTATTATTTAATGCCCATTCCGAGAGATTGAATTTCATGGTTGGGTTGCTCCCTGAATTTTCACCGCACGGTTTTCACGGTCAATCGGGTGAATCTTCTGCTTATCGCGTAGCAAATGCACACCACCAATCACCACCCAATCATTTGGTGTTAAACCAGATAGCACGGGTACACTGTCTCTGCCATATGCACCAACAGTTACAGGTACTTTGCGTAAAGTTTGATTCGCATTAACAACCCAGACATAAGGCTGATTATCTGTTGCTGAAACACTCGAAAGTGGCACACTCATCACGTTGGTTTGAGTTGAGGTAAAAAATACGCGTGCACTTTGTCCAAGTTGGATAACAGACTGCCCTTCTTTGAGTGCAACTTTCACTGTAAAGGTACGAGACTGATCCGCTGCCGGAGAAACTTCACGTACATATCCGGCAAACCTTTCATTCGGTTTAGACCACAAGGTGATCCAAGCGCCTTGACCAACTTTAATCTCGGTAACTGCTTGTTCAGGAACACCAATAACAACTTCACGCTCTCCATCAATTGCAAGTTGATAAGCAGCTTGTCCTGCTGCAACCACTTGTCCAATTTCTATATTTCGCGCAGTAATCACCCCGTTTTTGTTAGAAACGAGTTGGTTATAACCTGTCTGGTTAGCAGAAACCTCATAGTTAGAACGAGCTTGTTGTAGTGCTGCCTGTGCCGCGTCATATTGATTTTTTACCGTATCGAATTGCGAACGGCTCACTGCATTAATAGGGAGTAATTGTTGAAAACGTTTAAGTTCATCTGCTGCTGTTTTTGCTGAAGCCTGTGCATTATCCAGTTGGGCTTTAGCAGCATTTAATTGTAACTGAGCATCTGCCACATCGAGTTTTGCTAATACTTGTCCAACTTTAACTCGGTCGCCTACATCCACATAGCGCGCCGTAACTTGTCCACCAACCCGAAATGCCAAAGCCGTTTGTTGTCTAGCCTGCACATCCCCTGCATAGCTTTTTTGTTCATTGAGTGTGGTTAATGGCTGCGCCACCATCACATAGGGTATTTCTTCTGTTTTGGGTGCTTCTTTACTGCATCCCATTAATGTGACCGTACAAACAATCACCATACTCATGATGAGAGGTTTTAACAGATTCATATCTTATCGCTCTTATTCAAACTGATTTTTTAAGGCACAATATGCTTGCATCATAATTTGTTTGTTTTTTAATTAATATACCTACGAGTACATTAATTAAAAAAAACTTATAAATATTTATTTTTCTAAACTTTTATTAGAGGGTTTTGTGCAAACAGTTAATCAAAGTGGTCGCCCCAAAGATCTGGAAAAGCGTGCTCGTATCCTACAAGCCGCGAAAGCTATTTTTTTAAAATCCGGTTATCACGGTACTAGCATGAACCAGATTGCACAGGAAGCAGGCGTTACTAAACTCACGGTTTATAACCACTTTCAAGATAAAGTGAACCTGTTTATCTGTGCGATTACGGAAACTTGTGAAGAGACACTGTGCACTAAACAATTTGACTTAGATACATCGGCAGACTTCTATCAAACACTCTTTATTGTATGTTCACGTGCCTTACAAATTATTTATTCACCTGAAGCATTAAAGCTTGATCATGTATTGTTGGAGCTTGCAGCCGAACAGAACCCACTCGCCCTACAGTTTTTTGAAGCTTCACATACACGAATGGAGAATCAATTAGCTGAGTTTTTTCAAAAAGCGGCTCAATTAGGTTTCATTCAAGCCGATGATCCGATCTATCAAACAGAACTACTTTTGACCTTATTGCTTGGTGTACGCCATCACAAGGTTTTACTGGGCATCACTGCTGCCCCAAATGCACAGGAGCTAGAGCAAATTATTCGTGACGCAATTAATTTATTCTTGCTCAAATACCGGAATTAAACCAAAGTCCGATTGTCAAAAGTTGCGCTGAGTGCATGCCAGCTTTTAAGACACTATAAGCGAATTAAATGTTATTTTTTAAGCAAAAATTCACATTTTCTTACGCTCAAAGCTTGGAATGTTTGTTAATCGCGCTATATTCGATAAGAATAAGAACAGGAGAAAATAGCATGGTTCAGCAAATCGATGCGCCACTGCGTGAGGATGTCCGCTTACTTGGTAATTTATTAGGTGAAACCCTAAAACAACATGCAGGACAAGAACTGTTTAATCAGATCGAGCAAATCCGTGCTCTTGCCAAAGGTGCACGTGATGGTCAAGCTGAAGCCGAAAAGCAACTAGAACAATTATTTTTAGAACTGCCCGATGAAGAGTTACTTCCTCTCACCCGCGCTTTTTCTCATTTCCTCAATTTTGCCAATATTGCCGAGCAATATCATGTGGTCCGTAGCCGCAGACAGGCAGAGTTCGATTCGGATGCAAACTCTCCGAATCCGCTGGTTCACTTATTTCAAAAATTTAAAGATAAAAGTATTTCAACAGAAAAACTATTCCAGCAAATTTGCGATCTTAAAATTGAGTTAGTACTTACGGCGCACCCCACTGAAGTGAGTCGTCGTACCCTGATTCAGAAATATGATGATATTAACGCATGTCTCTCGCAGCTTGATCAGCAAAAACTTACCCCACGCGAACGCCAAAATGCACTTGCGAATTTAAAGCAACAAATTAGTTCGGCTTGGCAAACAGATGAAATCAGACAGCATCGCCCAACTCCAGTCGATGAAGCAAAATGGGGATTTGCCACAATTGAGCAAACACTTTGGAATGCTGTACCTAAATTCATTCGCGAGTTAAATGAATTAGTTCAAGAAAACTGCCAACTCAATTTACCACTTAATATTGCACCAGTACGTTTCGCATCTTGGATGGGCGGAGACCGTGATGGCAACCCAAATGTTACCCATCAAATTACCCAAGAAGTGCTGTGGTTATCACGCTGGCAAGCTGCCGATCTCTATTTAAGAGATATCGAAAACTTACGTTGGGAACTTTCAATCCAGACGTGTTCTGAAGAAATGATTCAAGCAATTGGTAGCCAACATGCAGAACCTTATCGTGAATATTTACGTGCTACACGAGAGCGTTTAAAAGCAACTCGCCACTGGTTAGCTCAGCGTTTACAAGGCTTAGAAGCTGATGACAGCAATGTCATTAAAAGTAAAGATGAGCTTTTACAACCATTATTGCTGTGCTATCGCTCTTTAATCGACAGTAACCTACCTGAAATTGCGAATGGTCAACTGCTCGACTTTATCTACCGTGTGAACTGTTTTGGTATTGAATTACTTAAACTCGACATTCGCCAAGAATCAGGCCGTCATCGCCAAGCGATTTCAGCCATTACCGAATATTTAGGTTTAGGTAATTTTGAATCGTGGACTGAACAAGCGCGCCAAAATTTCCTCATTCAAGAATTACAAAGTAAACGCCCGCTTTTACCGAAATATATTAATGAGCCTGAAGGGAGTTTGATTGGTCATCCAGATGTTCAAGAAGTATTTGCAACCATGCGTACTTTGGCAGACCAACCACCTGAGTCTTTAGGAGCATATATTATTTCGATGGCTGAATATCCAAGTGATGTTTTAGCTGTGTTGTTATTGCAAAAAGAAGCAGGTATTCAGCATCCTTTACGTGTAGTTCCTCTATTTGAGACTTTAAAAGACTTAGATGGCGCTGCAACTACCATGAATACGCTGTTCAATATGCATTGGTATAAACAGCACATTCAGGGTAAACACGAAGTCATGATCGGCTACTCCGACTCTGCAAAAGATGCCGGTTTCATGTCTGCCAACTGGGCGCAATATCGTGCTCAAGAAGAGCTGACTGCAATTGCTCAAACACACGGCGTACAGTTGACACTATTCCATGGTCGCGGCGGATCAATTAGCCGTGGTGGCGCACCAACCCAACAAGCTCTATTCTCACAGCCGCCGGGTTCGATCTCTGGTGCAATTCGTGTCACAGAACAAGGTGAAATGATCCGTTTCAAATTCGGTTTAGAAGGTATTGCCATGCAAAACCTTGAAATCTATACCGCAGCAACACTTGAAGCGACCTTATTACCACCACCAGAGCCTAAGGCTGAGTGGCGTGAACTCATGAATCGCATGACTGATCATTCTGTTAAGGTCTATCGCCAGACAGTTCGTGAAAACCCACATTTTGTCAAGTATTTACGGACCGTTACGCCTGAACTCGAATTACAGATGTTGCCTTTAGGCTCGCGTCCTGCAAAACGAAAAGTAAGTGGCGGCATCGAGTCTTTACGTGCGATTCCATGGGTATTTGCTTGGACACAAATCCGTTTGATGTTGCCTGCATGGCTAGGTACAGGTGCTGCCATTAATGAAGTGATTGCAGATCAGCAAAAAGCAACACTTGATGAAATGCTCCAGCAATGGCCTTATTTCCAGACACTCATTGATATGCTGGAAATGGTATTGTCTAAATCCGATGCCAACATTGCACTCTATTACGAGTCTCATCTGACTGAAGATGAAGATTTGAAAGTTCTTGGTAACCAATTACGCCAACGACTAAAAGATGCTGTGCAAACTTTATTAACCTTAAAAGATGAATCAAAGCTTCTGAGTAATAATGATGTTCTTGATCAATCCATGCAGGTTCGTAAACCATACTTACTTCCTTTGCATCTTTTACAGGCTGAACTCATGAAGCGCCGTCGTGATTATCTTGCTGAGCGTCAGGCAGAGCACACTCCTGTTGACCATGCACTTATGGTGAGTATTGCGGGTATCGCTGCTGGCTTACGTAATACAGGCTAAGCTAATTTTACCAATTGTTTTATAAAGCAGTGCATCTCGATGTGCTGCTTTTTACTTGCAAAGTTCTTTATTTTTCTTAAATTTTCTCCGATTTTCTATTTTTTTGAATATTTTTTAAAAATCATAAAATTAATCTTTATAAGAAAAAAATAACTAAATACGCACATTTAGTTTTTTTAAAATTATACCAATCGTTAAAAAATAATTACTTTTCACTCATATACTTCTCTCTAGAGATTAAATGCACTCTCAAGAAAGAGTATCATGGCAGCAATTAAAGAATAATGAGCTTATTTTATGTCCAATTGGTTTCCAAAATGGCAGCCTTACCAAGGTGATATTGACCATCGGCCAGTCTCTACCAATGAATATCTCCCACCCGTTCAAAGTGCTGTTTTGGGTATTCAACATGCATTTGCTATGTTTGGAGCGACTGTTTTAGCACCCTTACTCATGGGTTTTAATCCTAACCTTGCTATTTTAATGTCTGGAATCTGTACCATTCTGTTTTTCTTAATTACAGGTGGTCGTGTTCCAAGTTACTTAGGATCAAGTTTTGCCTTTATTGGGGTGGTTGCAGCTGCAACTGGGCATATTACAGGTTCAGGTGCCAATCCAAATCTATCTATGGCTTTAGGTGGAATCGTAGCATGTGGTGTTTTTTATGCCATCATCGGTTTTATCGTGATGCTTACTGGTACACGCTGGATTGAAAAACTCATGCCGCCTGTGGTGACTGGTGCCATTGTGATGATTATTGGTCTGAACCTTGCACCTGTTACGATTAAAGGTGTTGCAGGCCAACCATTTGAAATGTGGATGGCCTTAATTACTGTACTTTGTATGGGCAGTATTGCAGTCTTTACTCGTGGCCTATTGCAACGCTTGCTTCTGTTGATTGGTTTGATCTTGGCATATGCAATTTATGCCATCACCACCAATGGGCTAGGTTTAGGTAAACCAATCGATTTTAGCCAGATCTCACAAGCCGCATGGTTTGGGATTCCAAGCTTTTCGCATCCTACTTTTGACACGAATGCTATGCTAATTATTGCGCCAGTTGCGCTTATCTTAGTAGCAGAAAATCTAGGACATATTAAAGCTGTTGGCGCGATGACTGGTGAAAACCTGACTCCACAATTAGGTAAAGCATTTGTTGCAGATGGTTTGGCAACAACATTATCTGGTAGTGTCGGCGCTCCAGGGATGACTACTTACGGTGAAAACATTGGTGTGATGGCAGTCACTCGTGTGTACTCAACTATTGTTTTCGTCATCGCAGGTGTCTTTGCAATTTTCTTAGGTCTATCTCCAAAATTTGGCGCGGTTATTAGTACTATTCCAAGTGCTGTTTTAACAGGCGCGTCTATTGTTGTGTTTGGTTTAATTACCATTGCTGGGGCCAAAATCTGGATCGAAAACAAAGTTGATTTTTCTAACAATAAAAATCTAATTGTTGCTTCGGTCACGATTATTTTAGGTGCTGGTAACTTTGAATTATTGTTTGGTAATTTCAATTTAGGTGGTATTGGTACCGCAACTTTTGCAGCCATTATTTTAAATTGGCTGTTTAGTTTAAAAGATAAAACCTAAATTCAAAAAGGCAGCGCAAGCTGCCTTTTTTTATTACGATTTAGTATGATGACTTTTTAGCCTTCAATACGTTCCTTGTCATGCGTTTTGATTTTTTTGATTTACAGCTGGTTCTTCATATTGTCTCTACAGGTAGTCTAACCAAAGGTGCAGACCGCTCTGCAATTTCACTTCAAGCCGCCAGTGAACGTATAAAAAAACTCGAACAATATTTTGAAACGCCCTTATTTATTCGCCAGACGACGGGAGTGGAGCTCACCACAGCGGGACACGCGTTTGTAGAGCATGCCCGTCAACTGATGACACAAAAAGAGCAGCTCGAACAAGAAATGCAGAGGTTTAGGCCGCCTACAACAGAGTCATTAACGCTTTGGTGTAACTCTTCTGCTCAAAGCGAATATTTGCCTCCGTTATTACCACAATATTTGGTGCTTCATCCCGAAATGAGTATTGATTTACATGAGGCAGAAAGTTCAGAAATTGTAGAGGTATTAACGCAAGGAGTTGCAAATCTTGGGCTAGTCTCAAGTTTTTTTGATACCAGACATTTGCAAACTAAGGAATTTGCTAGCGATCCATTAGTTCTGATTTGTCCTCCTACTCACAATTTAGCTCAACACCAAGAGCTGAATTTGGTAGAGGCTTTAAATTATGGTTTTATTGGCCTTAAACCCCACCATTCGTTGCAACAGTCCATCGAAACTCAAGCTAAGCTATTGGGCTTTAACATACAGTACCGTTTGCGCTTACCTAATTTTGGGGCGATTGCTGAGGTAGTCGCCAAAGGCGTTGGAATTGCGATTATGCCGGCTCGTGCTGCCCAGCGTTTGCAATCGGACTATGACTTTCATTCCATTCAACTGCTAGGCGCGTGGGCAAATCGTAAACTGCTTTTGGCCACACAAAATTTCAATCAACTGCCTAACAGTTATAAACAATTTTCAGATTTTTTATTGCAACATCGCCCTTAAAAATTAGCTTAATGCAAAATCATATAAAGACCTAATGACACCAAACCTATAAAAAAGATACGGCGAAATAACTGCTCATTTAACCGATAACGGATTTTTTTACCTAACCACATTCCAACGAGAGCCGCCAATAATGCAGCAAAAGATAAACGATAATCCAATGTCATTCCCGACATCGGGTTGTGGTGTAAAAAGACTGCAAGACAAATGGTAGAGACAGTAAACGTTAGTCCTAAAGCCTGAACCAACTCATCACGCTTTAAATGTAAAGACTGCAAATAAGGAACGATTGGAATAATAATGACACCAGTTGCTACAGTCACTGCCCCGCCGATATATCCAATAATCGGTGATAGCCAACGTTCATACTTTCCTAAGTGTGGAAGTTTCTTCACGCACAAACCGTAGAGTCCATATAAGGCCAACATACAGCCTAATAAAATTTCACTACTATGCCCATGACTTTGACTTAAAGTAGGTAAAAAGCTCCATATAGAACCTACTATAATGCCGACAAGCAACGTCCAGAAACGGCGAATAAACGCCCAGACATGTCCTTCAGCAAAAAGCTGCCAGACGTTGGTGACCATTGAAGGGACAATGAGCAGAGATGCTGCCTGAAAAGGGCTCATTGCGATGGTGAGTAAGCCCATCGATACCGCGGGCAATCCTAAACCGATCATGCCTTTAATCATGCCAGCGAAGGCAAAGACCACTATAATAATTGCTAAAAAAGTCACTGTTTATCTCCGATTCCTTAAAGAATATGCTACGGAAAAAACAGGTACTGCCCTATTCTTGTTTTTAGGAGTAGGCCTCAATTAAAAGTTGAGGCTGTTTTATATTTTTCTTCTAATACATTGCTAAAAATACTTTCGATCATCCACACACGATACAAGCTATTAAATACGTAGGTCTGACCATCAATACGCAGCTCTAAAACCGGTAAATCAGGCTGATGCTTGTCTTTGCAAAGTGCATCATTCTGCGCCAAAACAGATTGCACATCTTGGACGGTTAGCTGCTCAATCCCAAGTTGCTGCTGTAACTGTTGAAAATGTTTTAAGAAAGATAAATCTTTTCCTTTCGTCCAAACTGCCTGCAATATTGTAAAAATTGTATCGATTTGCTGATTCTCTTGCACACTATAGAAAAGCTTTGCCATCTCTAATGTGCTTTCCTCAGTAGGACGACAAAATGGTGTAAAGGCCACACCTGTTCGTTTAGAAACACGTGTCGCCAAACTCCAGTCAAACCAGTCTCGACCTTGATAACTTAAAGGGTAAACTTTTAGTTGAATATCATAATAATCAGCCAGCTCTTCTTTAATGTAGGTAAGTAACAACCAGCTCATTGGGTCTTCTAAAGCAATATAAATATCAAGCTCAGGATGCAGGGTCTGAATCTCGGTAAGTGCCTCAGCATCATTAATCAAATGTTCACGCCATTCGATATGATTAATTAAAAAAATTGGATTACCCGTCAGTAATTTTTGCTGCTTCAGACGACGAGTTAAACGTAATAAATCATCTACTGCGTGATATTTACGTCCACCAAATTCAAAGTATGCCGCAGGTACAGGCTCATCCGTAAAAATGCGTTCTGAAAAATGTTGAGGAAGCTGATGTTTAACTGCCATGGCATGTAAAGTTCGTAACTTTCCATATTGTTGTTGCCAAAGCATGTGAAAAATATCTTCTAATAGATGGAAGAAGTTCTGACCTTGTAATGGGGTTCTTTTTAATATGACTGCCGCTTGTTTTAAAGATTCTGGGCTTGGGATTTCTGGAAATTCATCAAAACCGAAACGATGTTGTTTGGCTAATATCTTGGCATCATTCAGACAATAATTCTGCCACTCTTCATGCGACATGCTGTTTGGAGGTTCAGAAGCCGTATGCGAAATAATAATTTTTAAAGGCTTAAGTTCATCACTTAAAATTTCATCTAGCTGAGACAATTGCTGAACAGCCAAATAGCTATACACATCATCAAGTCGTAAATAAATACTTAAACCATTTTCCGTGGGTAACACCGCTTGACGAGAAGGCTTTTGGTAAAACCAGCTCGATCGAATAGGGTCAAACCAACGGCGTAGCAGTGACATGAGTTGTGCCTCTAAAAAATAAATCCTAAGCGAGATCAAAGATTGTTTTGATCATAGTGCAAGGTAAAACAGTAGTCGAGATTGAAATATAACTACCTTAGTTTACGCAGAAAATAAGTCATGTTTTTAGCAAGTTTCTACGTAGGTGAAGATTTTATCACCATTTTATGGCAAACCCATAGAATGATCTAAAAACACCTTTTTCTACAAGCTGATTTTATTTACCAGACATGAAAAATGCACCCTTAACATGATAGCAATTCATCTTGTCAAAGGGTGCATGATTCATAATCAATTATTAAAATTGAATATTTTATAGAACGCGTACAGCTCCTTTCGCTGCACTTGTTGTATGCATTGCATAAACTTTTAACGCTTTTGATACCTTACGTTTACGTTCTTCTTTCGGATGCCAGCCTTTCGCTTCTTGCACTGTACGACGATGTGCCATAGTCGCATCATCAACGTTTAAGTGAATCGTACGGTTTGGAATATCGATTTCAATAGTATCGCCATCTTCAACCAAACCAATTGCACCACCTTCAGCCGCTTCTGGTGAAACGTGACCAATCGAAAGACCTGATGAACCACCAGAGAAACGGCCATCTGTTACCAATGCACAGTCTTTTCCTAAACCTTTCGATTTAAGATAGCTAGTTGGGTAAAGCATTTCTTGCATACCCGGACCACCACGTGGACCTTCGTAACGAATCACAACCACATCGCCAGCTTTAATATCATGACCCAAAATTGCGTCTACAGCCGCATCTTGGCTCTCAAATACACGCGCTGTACCAGTAAATTTCAAGATTGATTCATCAACACCTGCAGTTTTCACGATACAACCATCAAGCGCGATGTTGCCGTATAGAACCGCTAAACCACCATCTTTAGAGAATGCATTTTCTGCATTACGGATAACGCCTTTTTCACGGTCGCCATCTAATGTTGAATAATAGCGATTTTGCGAGAATGCAACTTGAGTTGGAACACCACCTGGTGATGAACGATAGAATTCATAAACGTCTGCATCTTCAGTACGAATAATGTCCCACTTATCTAATGCATCTTTTAAAGTTTTCTCGTGTACAGTCGGTACAGATACATCAAGCAAATTCGCGCGATCAAGTTCACCTAAGATCGCCATGATACCGCCAGCACGATGAACATCTTCCATATGAACGTCTTGTTTTGCAGGCGCTACTTTCGACAATACAGGAACTCGACGTGATAATTCGTCAATATCATCCATTGTAAAATCAACTTCTGCTTCACTTGCCGCAGCCAATAAATGCAGAACGGTATTGGTTGAACCACCCATTGCAATATCAAGGGTCATCGCATTTTTAAATGCAGCCTTGGTTGCAATCGAACGAGGTAAAATGCTTGCATCTTCTTGTTCGTAATAGCGCTTAGCCAATTCAACAATAAGTTGGCCTGCTTTTAAGAATAGTTTTTTACGGTTTGCATGCGTCGCAACAATCGAACCATTACCCGGTAAAGATAAACCTAAAGCTTCTGTTAAACAGTTCATTGAGTTTGCAGTGAACATCCCTGAACATGAACCACAGGTTGGACATGCCGAACGTTCAAATTCCTCAACTTCTTCGTCTGTATAACTTTCATCAGCCGCAACAACCATTGCATCAACAAGGTCAATCGCTTTTTCATTACCGCGGAACTTAACCTTACCAGCTTCCATTGGTCCGCCAGACACGAAAACAACAGGAATATTCAGACGCATCGCAGCCATGAGCATTCCCGGAGTAATCTTGTCACAGTTTGAAATACACACCATGGCATCTGCACAGTGTGCATTCACCATATATTCAACTGAGTCAGCAATCAAATCACGTGATGGTAGTGAATAAAGCATGCCATCATGCCCCATTGCGATCCCGTCATCTACTGCGATCGTATTAAACTCTTTAGCAACACCACCTGCTGCCTGAATTTCTGCTGCGACAAGCTGCCCTAGATCTTTAAGATGTACATGGCCCGGCACAAATTGAGTAAATGAGTTGACCACCGCAATAATCGGTTTGCCGAAATCCTCATCTTTCATTCCTGTTGCACGCCATAAGCCACGTGCGCCAGCCATATTTCTTCCGTGTGTCGATGTTTTTGAACGATAGTCAGGCATTAGTGTTTCCAACAAGTTGTGCTTGAGCGGAATTTTTCCCGCTCTGGCGAATGATACTGATATAGCGTTAGATCAGTCGGAATATTGACTCATCATCATAATTTGATCATTCTCCATTCTATAGAAGCAAATAATATTCGGAAAGCCAAGAACAGTAATAGACAGTCAATATTTAGCAAAACTTACATGAATAATTTTTTATTTTTTCATAACCTTTTTTTATCAATAAAAGTTTTTCAATAATTTTTTGTTCACTATTTAAAAACTAAAATGCTCAATCGCCATGCTTTTAGGGCTTCAATCATTTTTCACGTATACTACGCCTAAACTCTTTTTGGATTGCATTTGTGAAAATTATTTTTGCTGGCACCCCCGAATTTGCTGCAACAGCATTGGCGGCTTTATTAAAAACTTCCCATGAAATTATCGCGGTTTATACTCAGCCAGATCGTAAATCGGGTCGTGGACAAAAACTAACGCCATCTCCTGTAAAACAACTTGCTCTTGAGCATAATATCCCTGTTTATCAACCCCTTCACTTCAAAGCTTCAACCGAAGAAGGTTTAGCAGCTCAACAAGAACTGGCAGCTTTAGGTGCTGATGTGATGGTGGTTGCAGCCTATGGTTTGATCCTTCCACAAGCTGTGCTCGATACACCTAAATATGGCTGTTTAAATATTCACGGCTCACTATTACCTCGTTGGCGTGGTGCAGCACCAATTCAGCGTGCGATTGCAACAGGTGACGACGAAACTGGTATCACTATCATGCAAATGGCTGCTGGTTTAGATACAGGCGATATGATGTATAAAACATACTGTCCAATTACTGCCGAAGATACCTCAGCAACTTTGCATGACAAACTCGCAGCTCAAGGTGCAACAGCAATTTGTGCGGTACTTGAGTCAGAAGAAACACTACAAAAATATTTGGCAGAACGCGAAGTTCAAGACGAAAGCTTAACGGTCTATGCTCATAAGCTCGTAAAATCAGAAGCTCGTATTGATTGGGCAATTGATGCTATTCAAGTTGACCGAAATATACGTGCATTCAACCCTTGGCCAGTCGCTTTTGTTCAGCTTGATGAAAATAATGCTCTACGTGTCTGGAACTCTTTAGTATCTAGCCAAAGCAAAGCGAATGCTCAAGCTGGTGAAATTATTGCAATCGATAAACAAGGTGTGCACGTTGCTTGCGGTGAAAATACATTTATTTGTCTGACTAGCGTGCAGTGGCCGGGTGGCAAAGCATTAAACGCTCAACAAATTGCACAAACTCAAAAACTTCATGTAGGACAAATTTTGCCATGAGTCAGGTTACCTCAAATTCCTCACGTTTTAACCTGCGTGCTCAAGTCGTCCAGACGTTACTAAAAGTTCAGCAAGGCCAATCACTCGCTAGTATTTTAAATACACAGCTGAATCAGGTCGCAGAGCGTGATCGTGCTTTGTTTCATGAGCTTGTATTAGGTACATTGCGTCAATGGTTTGCACTTAAATCAATTAGCCTACCGCTACTCAGCAAGCCTTTAAATAATGAGGCAGTAGAAACCTGTCTTTATGTTGGTCTTTATCAAGTTTTATGCACGCGTATTGCAGCGCATGCCGCTATTTCAGAAACAGTAGATGCAACCAAACAACTTGGTTTCCCTGCACTCAGCGGTATTATTAATGCAATTTTACGCCGAGCTACTCGTGAAACTGATGACTTTCAGCAAGGCTTACAGCAGGCGCATGGCTTACCAAGCTGGCTTTTCAAACGGTTAAAAAAGGATTGGGGTGAACAAACTGAATCTCTCTGCCAATCTTTGAAGCAAGTCGCGCCTTTAACCTTAAGGGTGAACCAGCGTCATATTGGCCGCGATGCTTATTTAGCAAAACTACAAAGTTTAGAAATTCAGGCACGTGCATGTACTTTGTCTGAAGCAGGTATTGTTCTTGAACAATCTGTACAAATCACTCAGTTACATGGTTTTGAACAGGGCTGGTTTTCTGTACAAGATGAACACGCTCAGCTTTGCGCAACATTATTGCCAGATTTGAACGATAAAATAGTAGTTGATGCGTGTGCTGCCCCAGGTGGTAAAACTGCTCATTTACTTGAAAAGTTTAAACCAGCTCAGCTCATTGCGATTGATCAGGACCCAAGCCGTTTAGTGCGTGTAACTGAGAACTTAAATCGCTTAGCACTTGATCAAAGTCATACAGAGATTTTGGCAGCCGATGCAACTCAATGGACTCCTGCACAGCCAGTAGATTGTATCGTGCTCGATGCACCTTGCTCTGCTACAGGAGTTATTCGTCGTCATCCTGACATACGCCTATTGCGCCAATCTACCGATATAGCTCAAACCATTGAACTACAAAAGCAGATCTTGGACCACATGTGGCAACAGCTCAAAGTTGGCGGCACATTGCTTTACATCACCTGTTCAATTTTAAAAGCTGAAAATGAACAGCAAATGATGACTTTTTTTGCTGAAAATCCAAATGCAAAAGAGATCAAGATTGATGCTGACTGGGGAATCGAGCAAACCTATGGTCGCCAATTACTGCCACAAGCGCAGTCTGGTGATGGATTTTATTATTGTAAAATCCAAAAAATTGTATAAAAAAGCAGGCTTAAAGCCTGCTTTTTTACTTGATCAGCATTAAAGTGTGTGCTGATCTTTTACTTCTTCTAAAACATCATCTAACTCTTCAGGATGTTTCGATAAATGGATAATGGACAAAGCCAAGCCACCCCATAAAAACACCATCGAAATTACCATCATTACGATTGCTGAAGTATTCATTATTCTGTCCCCCTAGCGATCTTTCATTTTGCTTAAAACAATTGCAACGACTGCACAGAAAATCACACTGCCCCAGCCGAATACACCTTGTAAGCTCATACTATAAGTATCATAGCCATTTTTGATCAAATTAAATACAGTCATACTGAGAGTAGTTAACAAGATTAATGATGTAATGACTGTTAAAGTGAAATCCCACCCCTTACCTAATTGAATAGTTGAGATGCGATTTACGTGATCACGAAGTTCTTTCAGTGCAGAACGTTTAAACCAAGTCACGGCAATAATAGAAAGTAAAGCACCGCCAATAATACCGATGTTATTGATAAAGTGGTCAACAATATCAACCAGCTTAATTGCGTTTACACTTGAGAATAAAATAATTGATACAAGCGCACTACCACCACCGATAATGGTTACAGCTTTTTTACGGCCCCATTTCAATTTATCTTGCATTGCTGCAATAGGTACTTCCAAAATACTCACCATCGAAGAAATACCTGCGACAAAAAGTGAAGAGAAGAATAAGAAACCAAATAAATCGGCACCAGTACCTAAACTTGAGATAATTTTAGGGAATGCAATAAATGCTAACCCAATCCCACCACTCACCACATCTTTAACTTCAGTACCTGCCGCATGAGCCATAAAACCAAGCGCTGCGAAGATACCAATACCAGCCAAAATCTCTGTTGATGCATTAGCAAAACCAACGATTAAACCAGAACCTGTTAAATTCGTTTTTGGTTTCAAATAAGATGCATAAGTCACCATGATCCCGAAACCGACAGAGAGGGAGAAGAAAGTATGGCCATAAGCAGCTAACCAAACTTTATAATCCATCATTGCTGACCAGTTCGGCGTAAAGAAAGCATTTAAGCCTTGAACCGCGCCTGGTAAACGTAATGATTGAATCACTAAAATAGTGAAGAGAATGAATAATAAAGGCATGAAAATCTTATTCGATAATTCCACACCTTTTTTCACACCACCATAAAGAATGATTAGAGTAAGTGCCCAAATCCCAACAATTGGCCAGAATAAATGACCTACAAATTGTAAATCAAAACCGGTTGCTTTTGTGGTCTGCAAATAGGTATTAAAGAAGAAACCTTCTGGATCACTTCCCCACATTTGGCCAATAGAGAAGTAAACATAACTACCAGCCCAAGTGAGCACACTTGCATAGTACAAACCAATGATGATACAGACACAAACCTGCCACCAACCTAATGTTTCCCCGCCTTTAAATAGGGCACGGTAAGCTTTAGGAGGTGAACCAGTACTACGATGTCCTACCGCATAATCTAAAAATAGTAACGGTAAACCAGCAGTAATGAGTGCCAATAGATAGGGAATAAGAAACGCACCACCACCATTTTCATAAGCAACGTATGGAAAGCGCCAGATATTACCTAAGCCTACAGCCGAACCAACGGCTGCAATAATAAAACCAGATCGTGACGTCCAGTTTTCACGAGAATCTGTCATAGAACACCTAATGTTAAAAGATTACTTATTTTTACTGCTATTGTTGATTGTTATTCCGCATGCAAAAAAAGAACCAAAAAATACTTTTGTGTTTGTAGAAAATAAAAAGCACCTTTTGAGTATTTTTATTCCCTTAACAAACAAGCAAAAATAGAAAATTCTTCCTTAAAGATTTTTGTCCATTTTTTGCCCCTATATAGCTGAACAATACCTGTTTTTATTTCTTTTTACTGTAATTTCCGTCAGAAATTTTACGAATTTTCTGAGTTTTTTTCACAATTGGTTATTTTTCAGCTAATATTTACGTTCTACTACTTGTAGCTCAACATTATTGTTCAATGACATTTTCTGCCAACTCTTAAAAAAGCTCCTTTAATTACTCAACTTATCCACTAATTTATTTTTAACTCTCCAGTTATCAATTAAAATTTAATAAGTCAGTACGATTGACAAAATTTATACTAAATTTTCTACAAGATTAAATTCATTTAAATTAAATAGAAAATATTAACTCCTTGAAATAAATAAACTTTTTTAAGGATTAAAAATTTATTCATATCACACATCTCAGATCCTTATTTTTTATCAATGCATCTGTAGCAAGATGTCTATATCATGCGCTCAAAGATTTCTTTTATGTGGATGTAAAAATGAAAATATTAAAAATATCTTTATTAACGCTCGGGATGGGCTTAAGTGGCTTTGCTCAAGCAGACTTGGTAGGAGTAAAAGGAGACGTCAGTTACTGGTTTTATGACGGTAAAGCTAATATGTCTTCTCAATCACCTGAAGATCAAGATTTAGATCAAAAAGGTAGTGCTCAAATCTCATTAGCAGTAGAACACCCAATCCCATTTATTCCAAATGCAAAAATTCGTTATGTAAATTTAGATACCGAAACTAAATCAGAAACTTTAGGTCAAGCCAACTATAAAGTTGATCTAGATCATAGCGATTTTATCCTCTACTACGAATTACTAGATAATATCGTAAGTGTAGATGCTGGTCTTGGTGCAACTGTATTAAATGGTGATATTACTGCGTATACAGGTAATCGCGTGGATATTGATAAAACATATCCTATTGCTTATTTGTCAGGTGAAGTAAAACTTCCGTTTACAGGCTTAAGTGCTAAAGGTGAAGCAACTTATACAAACTTTGACGATGCACGAATTACAGATGCACTGGCAGAAGTAAAATATAAATTTGCAGATAACTTACTCATTGATCTGGGTCTAACAGCAGGCTATCGCGTACTTAATATTGACTTAGATGACTACGATAACAATGACCTTAAATTTGAGTTTAAAGGCCCATATGTAGGTCTAGAAGCACATTTCTAAATCAGAATTTCAGAAATAAAAAAGAACTCGATATGAGTTCTTTTTTATTTAAATCATATCTACATAACCTAAATATTCTCGAATTCTTTGACACCACGCTTGAATATTTGGATATAGCTCCAAATCAAAACCACCTTCCTCCGCGACATGCGTGTATGCATACAAGGCAATGTCAGCAATAGTTAATTGATCTCCAACAAGATAGTCGTGATCTACTAAAGCTTTATCCATAATAGATAGTGCTTTATGGCCTTTTGGCTGTAAATTATGGTATTCCTCTATTCTTTCTGGTGGTAACCCTAAATATTTATTAATAAAACGTGCAACTGCAATAAATGGTTCATGACTATACTGCTCAAAGAACATCCATTGGTACATTTTTGCTTTAATAAAAGGATCTGTAGGAATAAATTTTGTTCCTTCAGCCAAGTAACCTAAGATAGCATTCGACTCACTCAAAACACGACCATCTTCTAGGACTAATACAGGTATTTTTCCATTAGGATTTAAGGACAAAAAATCAGCTGATTGAGTTTCTTTGTTTAAAATATCAACGTGGATCCATCTATGATTAATATTTAATAAGGAAAGTAATAGTTTTATCTTATAGCAGTTACCCGAACCGACATCACCATAAATTATCATAGATGCTCTTCCCTTATTATGCATACTTAAAAGATTAATTTTCTTATTATTTATAGCACAACTCTTCCTTAGTATTTTTATATTTATTCTCCGCACAAATTTTTTATCGCAATAAAGAAACACCCCCATTCATTAGAACGGGGGTGTTTAGAATAATGAGCTGGCGATGACTTACTCTCACATGGGTAACCCCACACTACCATCAGCGCT
>NZ_JBBAXE010000007.1:0-224697 GCF_059800965.1 Acinetobacter sp. LT1 | reverse complement strand
TTCTTCTTGGTCTACGTGCCATAAAATACTCCATATATTGATGTTTATAACATCATTTGGGGAGCAAAATATCACTTATAAGTGTTGTTCAAATTTCCTGATCCACCTCTAAAGATCATACTTCTTCATAGTTAGCGACTTCTTTTTCAATGCCATGTAAGCTAATTTTATCTACAATCTCTTTAGTACAAGTATTAATTAACTCCTCAATCTTGCTAATCTCATCTACTTCCGAAATTCTAATTTCACGTGTTATCAATCCATGTACTAAACTTGATAAGTTTGAGTAGTACCCAAGGCTTGTATATTTTATCTTGCCTACATTACAAACATCAGGTGATCTCGTAGCTGGCTTTTTACTACCAATAATTCTTTTCTCTTGTAAAATAAAGTTGTACTCATCAGTTACCACACGATATTTCTTATTTAAATCTAATTCCATTTTTACCTCTACTGTTTATTTTACCCATAAAAATAGCCATAGTTCTTACCTGTCTGGTAGGTAACTATAGCTTCATTCAAAATCGCTCTATAACATGCTTAAATCATGCTTAGAATTAAAGTTTGGTTGTCATTTCCAAGACTTTATTTTCAATTAATTAAAAACTCATGTTTTAACTCCTTTTTTCTCTAGTGATATTAAAGCTATTACCCTTTTGAAATCGTTCTGGTAGTAAAAGCTTCTGTTCTGTTTTACACAAATAAGATGCCCTAATTATTGCATCCTCAAATTCGTTTTTTAAATCGTGCCAATAATAATCAATAAACTCAGTCTCAATTTTGACCTTGCTATTACTGTCTCGTAACTTAAGAAATCCTAGTGACACTACTCGATAATTTTTGGTACATACACAATCTTCATATAGAACCTCCTCTAAACCAGAGATTCTTGAGATCGCTTTATTAACACAAATTTTTATCTCATTACGTCCATAATCATTATGACCAATATCTACTATTATCATGATATGGATATGATGATATATACGCTCACTATTCCCCTCTTCATGCAAATACCTTTCGTATTCACTAACTTTGATGATTTTTGATTCAATACTATAAAGTAACTCGACTTTAGGAATTTTCCTTCTCTGATAATATTTAACTTTATCAGTCGGCATCCATTCCTTTTTATGTTCTTTATTTCTTAACTTTATTTCACTAATAAATTTTTCTTTAAATGATTGAATAAATTTATTTGGAAATGCATCAATATCTACAATTTCCGATACAAAATGAAGCATCCGAGGATTTATCATTGTATCTTTAGCCCTTGATAAAACTTTAATCATTGAATCTAAATTATCTTTATTCATTTCTTTATTAAGAATTATGAAGTTTTTATATTCTGTACTACCTACCATATCCCTCCTTTGTATGTTTAGTTTCTAGTCAGCATTTAACCAACCCTGTTCTCAACACTAAAAAGGCAATAGCTATCGCATAGATTTATTCTTTAAAAGAATATCTAGGATATGATAGTAATAATGAATATAGCTACAGAAGAAGATGCGGTAAGTTTTGTGCACTTATTGCTGAGTAAATTTCAATTAGATATATTGCGATTATTAGTGTTGGTTTAAATAATCAATTATGTTTTTTATTAAAAAAACGTCTGCCAAATCAGACAGGCGGCGAACTATACACAAGTTAAAAAAACTTGTCAACAGTTTTATGAAAAATATTTCTCTACTGTCTTTAATACATTTCCTAATTTAAAAGATTTCAAACACTTAACTATATAAGATATAAATTAATAAAACATACATTCCAAGCAACCCAACTAACAATTTAAAATCAATTACTTAACCGCAATTATTACATATTAATTAATCTCACGTCCCATCTTCATCTTCCGTGTAACACACTAATTACAATTAAGGATTTATCCATTCATAGGTTAAGCACAACAATAGAGGGGCTAAATAAATTTAATGTTATTTTTTAAAATATCTGGATGATTCTGTTCCTTCCTTAATAAACAAAATCAAGTTAGGAGATATCTATCTAACTCATCAGCATACCATTGCATCACTTCTTTCCTCTCCTCGAAATGTGCAGCTTTATCATAAACACCTTTTACCCCTTTTTTCATATGAGCTAAACATGTCTCAATAACCTGCTCTTTATCACTAAATCTATTGTTTAGTGCAGTACTAGCAATATGCCTAAAGCCATGAGGGTTTTGTCTTCCTTTATATCCCATCCTATTTAATGCCATATTAAAAGTATTATCAGAAATTGGTTTTGTTAGACTCCCACGACTTGGAAATAATAAATTAGATTCTGTTTTATAGAGTTGTAACTCTTTTAGTAAAAGGATGGCTTGTTTAGGCAAAGGTACAGCATGAGCTATTCCATTTTTCATAATCTCAGCAGGTTTCGTCCATACTGCTTTTTCAAGGTCAAATTGATCCCAAGTAGCAGAACGCAGCTCAACTGGTCTAGGAAACAGTAAGATAAAAAGCTCTAGCCCTATTGCTAAATTTCTTTTTGGATAACTACGGATTGATCTTATTAAAGTTGGGAGTTCATCTAACTCAACAAACTTCATATTGCCACCAACATTTTTATCAAGATGCTTAGCCATACCTTCTAAGGGGTTAGAATTAACTCGTCCTTGAAACTTTGCCCAATCATACGTATTACGACAGTAAGAAGTTAATTTATCGACTTGAGTATGAATATTTAAATTTCTTTGCAATCCTTGGAAAAAGGTAAACCACTCAACAGGTGAAATGCTTGTAAAATCCCGATCACCAAAAGCAGGAATAATATGTCGCTCAATAGATTTTTTTGCCTTATCAAAGGTAGCAGCTCCCCAATTATTTTTTTTTGTATTTAACCACTCATTAATCAAAATACTAAATTTTTGATTTGCTACTTTTTGCTGCTTCGATTTTAAAGTCGATTTTGTCTCTATACTTTCACCAAGTGCTATTTTTGCTAATTGTTCACTTGCTTTACGTCTTGCTAACGCTCCACCAACTTCGGGATAAGCACCTAAGCCCATCCAAGACCATTGACCATTTTCTTTCTTATAGCGTAATTGCCAAGATTTCCTACCTGTCTTTTTAACTACAAAATAAAGCGCGCCATTATCAGGTTCTCTATAATCCTTTTCCTCTGGTTCTAAATTCAACAATGTAGTGTCAGATAAGGGGCGCTTTTTTATTGCGTTTCTTTTCATAAATAAGATATGTCTTGTATCACGAGTTAGATTTATAGGTATGATACAACACGTGATACAGAATAAGCTTTAATATATAGATTTATATAAAGGCATATAAAGTAATAAAAAAACCCCAAATCATTGAAATTTGAGGTTTTTCGATTCATATAAAGTTATGTAACAGGATATGAATTTAAAATCTTGGTAGGTATATCCAGACTCGAACTGGAGACCTCTACGATGTCAACGTAGCGCTCTAACCAACTGAGCTATACACCTAGAATGGAAAGCATAATATTCATTTTTCAAAAGCAAAACAAGTGATTTACCATCGAAAAAAATACAAATGAGCAGACTTTAAGCAAACTCTTTTTCATTTTCCAAAAAAGAAAAACGGTACATGGTTTAACCACATACCGTTTCTTTAGCTGACTATTAAACTCAACTTAACAAGGACATTTCTTTAAATTACCGCCTGCCGATGGATATCTCGAATCAACACAATGACGGTAGAAAGTCGTCGCATCCATTGGGGTTAAATCAGGATGATGAGCTTTCATGTGCTCCAGATAAGTTTGGTAGTCTGGAACCCCAACCATCAGTCGAAAGCTTTGCTGCAAACGCTGCCACAAGGTTGCAATGCGCGACCAGTTCTTTGGAGAAAGTAATAGCTCTTTTTGCGAGAGCACTGTCATTTTGATGATTTTCGCAATAATGACAGTTCCATTTTTTGCAAATTTAAAATTCATCATTACTCTCCTCGTGGGGTGACCACTTTCGGATCAGCATATACAGCTGGTGCTTCATGCGCAGTTGGTGTCGGGCTTGCTAACGCACGGCGCACAATACCAATCGCAGCAATTACCATCACAATCGCAACGATCATGAAGAAACCACAAAGTGCAGCGTTGATTTGATTTGACATCACAATCGTCTGCATTTCTTCAAGTGTTTTTGCTGGTTTAAGAATTTCACCACGTGCAATCGCATCTGAAAATCTATTCGCTTGTGCTAAGAAACCAATCTTTGGATTTTCGTGGAAAATCTTTTGCCAGCCCGCAGTCATACAGGTAATGAACAAGAAAATTGTTGGGAAAATCGTTACCCATACATATTTTTCTTTTTTCATTTTAAACAGAATGACTGTACCCAAAATGAGTGCCATTGAAGCCAACATCTGGTTACCCACACCAAATAAAGGCCAGAGTGAATTGACACCACCTAACGGATCAATCACACCTTGATAGACGAAGAAGCCCCATCCACCTACCGCAACAGCAGTACCTAGCAAATTACCAAAGAATGAGCTTGAAGATTTAACCGCAGGAATAACAATACCCACAGTGTCTTGCACCATGAAACGACAAGCACGAGTACCCGCATCGACAGCAGTTAAAATGAATAATGCTTCGAATAAAATCGCAAAGTGGTACCAGAATGCCATCATTGAACGGCTATTAAAAATTTCAGAAATGATATGTGCCATACCAATCGCAAAGGTAGGTGCACCACCTGTACGTGAAAGAATCGAGCTTTCACCTACTTCTTGAGCCAACACCGTTAGCATTTCAGGCGTAACAACAAATCCTAGATTCCGCACAGCTTCTGCCGCAGATTCTACAGTTGTACCGAGTACAGCCGCAGGCGCATTAATTGCAAAGTACACACCCGGGTCTAAGACAGTTGCACAGATCATCGCCATAATACCGACGAAAGATTCCATGAGCATGCCGCCGTAGCCAATCACACGAATGTCAGCTTCGTTATCAACGAGTTTTGGTGTTGTACCACTTGATACAAGCGCATGGAAACCAGAAATGGCACCACAGGCAATAGTAATAAATAGGAATGGAAATAAGCTACCTGAGAATACAGGGCCAGTACCGTCAATAAAATGTGTCACGGCCGGCATTTTCAATTCAGGTAATGCAATCACAATACCAACGGCCAAGCCAAGAATGACACCAATTTTAAGGAATGTTGATAGATAATCACGTGGTGCTAACAATAACCAGACTGGTAAAACTGATGCGATAAATCCATAAATGATTAAGCACCATGTAAGCTGTGTTCCTGTTAAGGTGAAAAATTCACCCCAGTAAGGATCTGCTGCAACCTGTCCACCATAAACAATGGCAAGCATCATTAAAACGAAGCCGATAATAGAAACTTCAGCAATACGTCCCGGGCGAATAAAACGCATGTAAACGCCCATAAACAATGCAATTGGAATCGTCGCTGCAATACTGAAAACACCCCATGGACTATGGGCAAGTGCTTTCACCACAACTAATGCCAGTACAGCAAGGATAATAATCATTACCCCAAGCGCACCAAGCATGACCACAATACCGGCAAAAGAACCGAGTTCTTGTTTTGCCATTTCACCAAGTGAGCGACCGTCTCGACGTGTTGAAATAAATAAAACTAAAAAGTCTTGTACCGCACCCGCCAAAACCACACCGACCAATAACCAGATCGTTCCTGGTAAAAAGCCCATTTGTGCAGCCAAAATTGGTCCGACTAATGGCCCCGCTCCTGCAATTGCAGCAAAGTGGTGACCGAAAAGCACGTATTTATTGGTGGGAACATAATCCAGACCATCGGCCAAGCGATGTGCTGGGGTTAAACGTCTTGGGTTTAATTCAAATACTTTAGTTGCAATAAATAGACTATAAAATCGATATGCGATGCTATATACACATGCTGCAGCCAGTACAAGCCAAACCGCATTGACATGTTCACCACGACTGAGTGCCAGCATCCCAAAAGAAATTGCACCTATTATTGCCACTAGGCTCCAGACCAGCTTGGAGGGAAGCGTAGATTTCGCTTGCATTGTGTCCATTCTTAACCTCTCAATAAATAACTACAGCATTTTTATATTGTTATGTACTGTTTCTCTTAATCCCTGTGACTCTACTCCTCCTTTTTCTTTTTTCCTCTTATACTTTCGCATAAAAAAAGGGATGATTTACATCATCCCTTCGATAATAGTGTATTTTTTAACTATTATGCACGCTCTAAATAATCGCCAGTACGAGTATCTACACGAACGCTTTCTTCTTGCTGAACAAATAACGGAACACGAACAACCGCACCTGTTTCAAGCTTAGCTGGTTTACCGCCACCGCCAGATGTATCACCACGTACGCCCGGATCAGTTTCAACAATTTTCAATACAACGAAGTTCGGTGGGCTTACTGTTAAAGGTACGCCGTTGAACAACATAATTGTACATTTTTCATTTGAATCGTCTTTTAACCATTTAGCAGCATCGCCCATTGCAATTTTGTCTGCCGCGATTTGCTCAAAAGATACAGGATCCATGAAGTTCCACATTTCACCATCGTTGTATAGGTATTCCATTTCAACTTCAACGATGTCAGCTGCTTCTAAAGAGTCACCTGATTTGAAAGTTTTTTCTAATACTTTACCGGTTTTAAGGTTACGTAATTTTACACGGTTGAACGCTTGACCTTTACCTGGTTTTACATATTCGTTTTCCATGATTGAACATGGGTTACCATCAAGCATAACCTTAAGGCCTGCTTTGAAATCATTTGTAGAATAATAGGCCATGAAAGGCACACTCCAAACTTAACAAGTCAACTATGCGATATAATGCGTTGTTGCATTATCTTAATCGTGTCAAATGATAAACTATTTATACCAAGAGCAAAACTGGCAATCTCAACTGAGTGACCTTATTACTGATCCTTCGGAATTGCTAAGCCTACTCGAGTTATCCTCAGAACAGCTATTATCGGGTGCGATTCTGGCTTCTGAAAAGTTTAAATTGCGTGTTCCTCGTGCGTTCGTCGGAAAAATGAACGCTAAAAACCCGCTTGACCCGCTTTTGCTACAAGTATTACCTCATCATCTAGAACTCGAAGAACATCCTGAGTTTGTTACTGACCCATTAGGCGAAGAAGCAGCAAATCAGTTACCGGGTGTATTGCATAAATATAAATCACGTTTTTTATTAACCTTGACTGGTGCCTGTGCCGTACATTGCCGTTATTGCTTCCGTCGCCATTTCCCCTATCAAGAAAATTTGCCAAAAAATGAAGATTGGCTAAATATTAAAAACTATATTGAAGCAAACCCGAACATTAACGAGATCATTTTAAGTGGTGGTGACCCGCTTACGCTTTCTAACCGTAAATTAGCACTTTGGTTAGAACGCCTATCATCTCTCAAACAAATCGAGATTCTGAGAATTCACTCACGAGTCCCAATTGTTATTCCAAACCGGATCGACGAAGAGCTAATTTCTTTATTAAAAAACAGTAGGCTGCGTATAGTTCTGGTGGTACACTCAAACCATGCTTCTGAACTCGATGACTTTACTTGTTCAAAATTGTTGCAGTTATCCGACCATCACATTACTGTACTAAATCAGGCAGTATTGCTGAAAGGTGTCAATGACTCTGCACAGACGTTAATTGATTTAAGTTATCGTTTATTTGAAGCTCGCGTTATGCCTTATTACTTACATGTTTTAGATAAAGTAAAAGGTGCACAACATTTTGATTTAGAATCATCCAAGATAGATGATATCTATCGTGACGTGTTAGCGAACCTACCGGGGTATTTGGTTCCTAAACTCGTCAGGGAAATTGCGGGCGAAAAGAATAAAACACCGCTTTTTGGGGCTACAACTTTTTGAGTTATATAATAAGTGATGATGAATAATGCGCTGTCGGACATTTTTCACAATCAAACCGAACTCTCTCGTGAACGGTTAAGCTTTTGTGAAGCCAATATTAAAGATCTTAATGAATGGGTCACTACCCTTTCTATTATGCAACTCGGTGATACGTCAAAAGCATTATTCACAGCTATTTTAGAGCTCAATGAATTAAAATGTAGTGAAACCTTACGTTTCGACCTCATACAAACGCTTCATCCGACCATTAACAATGTACTCGCCAGCCTAGAGAAAAACTTCTTTAACCAAGGCGTGATTAGTACAGATCGTAATGAGCACATTATTGAGTTAGCGATGTTGCTCCGCTGCTATTTCGCCAGTATTTATTTAAATATTGCGCAAAATAGTCATGAGCAACTACAGCATCAAAAGTTTTCACTCTTTGCCTATAAGCAAAAAAAGAATTTGCAAACGGCGCGTATCTTATCGACTTTTCATGCCCTGCAACAATTAACCAATCTCCTCTATCAGCAGCATATGCTTTATAGCGAGCCCCTTAAAGGTCAATGGTTAATAGCGCATCAGCTGTATGAAACCGCGGTTCAATACAAATACCATCTCATCAATATCAATCATATTCAGGGCATACAACACCCTTTAGCGAATATTACACAAGCTTATGCTCAGTTGATTTTGCTGGATATTTTAAATACCAACCAGATTCGTCAGTCAGAAATTCAGGCATTATTTCAATGTAGTTTTGACTGGGCAAGAATGATTCATATTTTGCCGAAAGATACCGCATTAACGAAATATGTGGTTGACCCAAATAAGGACCATCCACCTGTTTATAATACAAAGCGTAGCTCTAACTTTAACCCAAGCATCTTCATAGGTACGCAAGCTTTACTTGAGCATGTCACTGCAACCATGCATAAAAATGCTCAATATATTTCTAAAAATGAAAAGTTTTATTTAAGCCCAGCTTTAAAATTTCATGTTCAAACGATTTTAGGAACCACGGCTCAACGTCGCCATGAACGTTATGAATACAATGCAGAGCTTCAAATTTGTTTTGGTTTAAGCACTGCCCATTTCTATCTATCAAAAGCAAAAAACTTTGAAGAAACGCTACAGCTTAACCATAACTATAACTTACAAAGCGAATCTAAAGTTTTATCCAACTTAGAGAAAAAAGAACAACAAACCAGCTCTTATCAACGCTTAAGTCGTGAAAGCAAAACCATTTATCAAACAACCGTTCTCGATATTAGTGTTAATGGATATCGTATTAAATGGTCTGGCGAAGCACCAAAGAACTTAAGAACTGGTGAGTACATTTTAGTTAAAGAAACTTTGCATGGACAATGGCGTGGCGGTGTAATTCGCTGGATTAAACAATCGACCGAAAAATCCCTAGAGTTAGGTTTAGAGATTTTGTCGCAAGCCATGTTCCCTTGTTCAGTGCATATTCAAGCTGAGCGTCATACTCGCAATTATCATCCCGCACTATTACTACAAACACAAAATCTAGAAGAAATACAAAATACGCTTATTTTACCGGGCTCTCAAATTTTTAGAGAGCAACAAACAATTCATTTACGATTGGGGACAGAAGAAATCAAAGTGTATCTACTCAAAGCACAACTCATTACGCAAAGTTTTATTCAATTTCATTTCGAGCTTTTGAATGAGCAGCAACAAGATCTGCTTGATCAGTTCATGATGAAAAAGGGTAATAACTCTAGCACTCAAGATTTATGGGAAGCACTAAAGTGAGAAACTCTTTATTATCTAAAAAGTTAAAACGTACTGAAACACGTTTACTCATTATTGATGACAACCAGCTACGTTATAACCAGATTTTAAATTTATTATTGGGGAATGATTATCAAGTTCAGGCATTATTACTTGATGATTTAAAAAGTTTTGAAAAACAGTTAAATACGCCGTGGGATGCTATTATTTTTGGTCGTGCTTATGACCTAAAAATTGAACAAACTCTCTCCCTCATTCAAGCATCTGAACAGCCAAATTTACCTGTTTTATTATTACAACCTGAAGATTATCAGCCTCAGCAATATCAGGCGTATATTCAAAAAGGCATTTATGATGTAGTTCCCTTAGAACCATTAGATTATTTTTATATCACCCTTCTTCGGACCTTGTCGTATAGCCACTTATTACAAACCGAACAACGCCTGACCAATGAGTTAGAAACAATTCACTCCCATACACAAACATTGGTCAATAACAGCCATAAAGCAGTTGCCCTTTTTCAAGAAGGGATGCATGTTAAGGCAAATACAGAATACCTCAACCTTTTTGGTTTTAAGCAAGAAGACGAGATTATTGGCCTACCGATTTTAGATGTTTTACAACCTGATGATTTAAATGTTTTTAAACAAAGATTTAAGAAAATTTCATTAGGCCAATTTGATCAGGCACGTTTTGAAATTCAAAGCCAACATGCAGCAATTTCAGGTAATAACGCGCTAAAACTAGAGTTTATTCCTAGTCAGGAAGAAGATGCCGTACAGTTGACCATTGACTACCAACTGGATTTAGCAACACCAGCAAATACAGTTTTTGCCGAAAAGAGTTATGGGGTACAAACAGCTTGGCAACAAATTAATCGACATCTATCGACCTATCCTGCTCAAGCCAATGCGTTAATTTTATTTAAATTAAATCAGTGCCCAGAGCGAGTATTTCAACAAGATTGGCAAACTCCTGCACAATATTTCAATCAGCTGCACAGTTTCTTAAAAGAACACGCGCAAATGCCGATTTTTAATATTGAACTTGGCGCATATGTTGGCGTTTTACAAGCTGAAAACAGCACAGTCCTTAACTCCCAACTGACTAGTCTGCAAAGTTTGCAAAAAGAGCATTTATTAAAGATCGATGAGCTTAACTACTCGATCCAATTTAAGCTGAGCTATGCCCCAATTACTGAACCTTTAAATGAAGATAGCTTTACAAGCTTACTGGCCCAAACAAGTCAGCAAGAGTTACCTAAGGCGCAGGCAGAAATTGAGCTGGCACCAACCATCGATATTATCTCTCCTGAGCCTGTTAAACCTTCTATATCGCTTGATCTAAGCCTTGAGCAAGTCGATGCTCCTTTGCAATCTTCGTTATTGCAGCAATTAAAGCAACAGTTAGCACGAAGTAAAATTCATTTAAAATATCAGCAGATCTACGATAAACACGATCAAGAAACCCATAACTATGAGGTGACTAGCGGTTTTATTAGCGATGAACAATGGTATGACATAAATGACTTGGCTGAATTAAAAGAAGACAGTGAACTTTCTATTCAATTAGATCGCTGGATTTTGGTTGAGGCATGTAAGCAACTACATAACTTTATTACTCAGTACCCTAAAGCTAAACTGATTATTAACCTGAATATTGATATCTTGCTCAAAGACAAAACATTCCCTGAGTTAATTTCAAAACTACTCACCATTATTGGTAGTAAGCTTGAAAGTCCACTGGTTTTACAATTTTCAGAACAAGCAATTCAGCCTCATCTTGCAATTGCTCAGCAACACATAGCTCGCCTGCGTCAACACGGCGCAGAAATTTCGATTCGGGATTTCAGCTCTTCTATGTATAGCGAATCAATATTGCAACAACTAGACGTTCAATATTTAAAACTGCAATCGAAGAAAACTGAGCTATTAAACTCAGATGATGGTTTAGCACGCTTACAAGAAAAGGTTTTGAACTATTTGACAGTAAAACCTGTAGGGATTTTACTGAGTGATCTAGATGATATGAACTTATTTGCTAACGCATGGAATGTGGAAACGCGTTTCTTGCAAGGCCGCTATTTCCAGAAAAAACTTGATCGATTAACAGACGTACAAGACCAATAATGGTCTTGTACTGAAAAACAAAAAACGGGCATAAAGCCCGTTTTTTGTTTCGTATTGCAGTATTAACGCTTGATAGAGCGAGACATACCAGCAAAACGTTGTTTGAATTTGTCGATACGACCACCAGTGTCTACATTCTTTTGCTTACCAGTGTAGAATGGGTGGCAAGCTGAACATACGTCAAGGTAGATAGTTTCTTTACCTAAAGCAGAACGAGTTTCGATTACGTTACCGCAAGAACAAGTTGCAACTAATTTTTCATATTTTGGGTGAATATCGGCGCGCATCGTCGATTACTCCTAATTGGAAGAAAGGCTTAAGCTGTCATCGCAATTGATCACTCTCAACTTAAGTTGAGGACAGGCTCAAAATGAGCAGATCAACACCACAACAGACCATTCTTTTGGCCCACCGAAACCTCTAGGGTTAGAGCTAAGCACAACAAGTGGGCAACATTATACGTCAAATAATTTTCTTTTGCGAATTAATCTTGGGATTTAGCCAAGTAATTTGCGATCACCCCACACACCATTAACTGTATTTGGTGAAAAATCATAATAGGTAACACGATCATGCCTAAAGGTTGGCCAATAAATAAGATTTGCGCCATCGGAACACCACTCGCCAAGGTCTTTTTGGAGCCACAAAAGAAAACTGTAATTTGATCTGCTCGGTTAAAACCTAAAGCACGCGGTAGGTAAAGTGCTAATAGCATAATAATTGTTAAAAGTACTGAACACGCAATTGTTAGAATGAGTAAAGTTTTCCAACTTACTTGATGCCAAAGACCTGCAACTACGGCTCCACTAAATGCGCCATACACCACCATCAAAATCGAGCCTTGATCGAATGCTTTAACAATACTCGGAACTTTTGCCATATAAGGGAAAATATAAGGACGTAATAATTGACCTAAAATAAATGGCACTAACAGTAATAATGTAATTTGTATAATTGAAGTCGTCGGGTCAAATCCATGTTGGCTTTGGCCTAAAATAAAAAAGCTCACCAAGACTGGTGTAATAAACATACCAATCAAGTTTGAAAAAGATGCACTGCATACCGCTCCCGCCACGTTCCCTTTTGCAACCGACGTAAATGCAATAGAGGATTGAACTGTAGAGGGTAAAAAGCACATAAATAAAAAACCCCAGTAGAGCTGTTGACCTAACAGAGGTAATAAAATTGGCTTAGCCAACAGACCAATCACAGGGAAAATAAAGAAAGTAAATGCGAAGACCAGTAAATGCATTTTCCAATGCAAAATACCTTCAATTACAGCCTCACGTGATAGTTTCGCGCCATGCAAAAAGAATAAGATTGCAATCGCGACTGTGGTCAGTGTATTGAAATATTGAGCTGCTTGACCACTGACTGGAAAAAATGTTGCTAGTAGTACCATTCCAACTAACAAAACTGTAAATCGATCAAGAGCCAATAACTTCAGCATAGCCATATCCTATGATTATTCTAGATAAATAAAAAACCCAGTTGATAAATTGACCATTTGGTCAAGCGTTCATCATACTGGGCTAAAAAAATAAAGCTAGGCTTTTAAGAACTAATTCTTAAAGCATCACAGTCAATTTTTAGTTATTTGTCGCATTAGCATCTTGTTGAATCAATTCGACTTTATAGCCGTCTGGATCTTCAACAAATGCGATAACGGTAACACCACCTTTCATTGGCCCTGCTTCGCGTACAACTTTGCCACCACGTGCTTTAATTTCTTCACACGCTTTATAGGCATCGTCAACACCAATAGCAATGTGGCCATAGGCATTGCCTAAATCATAACTTGATGTATCCCAGTTATGGGTAAGCTCAAGCACGGTATTGGTTTCTTCATCGCCATAGCCAACAAATGCTAGTGTAAAGCGCCCTTCTTCATAATCACGCTTACGAAGTAACTTCATCCCTAATACTTCGGTATAGAACTTTAAAGATTGTTCTAAATTGCCTACTCGCAACATTGTATGAAGCATTCGCATATATTTATCTCCTAGGAAACTTTCATTTTGATGATTGATTAGCCAACAACTTACCCACCCAAATCACGAGTAATAAAATTGGTAATCCCATCAAAAATGTAGCCGTAAAAAAGCCTGAATAACCGATATGATTCACTATTGTACCTGAGTAACCACCAATCGTTTTTGGTAACAACAGCATTAGCGAGCTAAAAATAGCATATTGCATGGCGGTAAATGACACACTAGTTAAACTAGAAAGAAATGCAATAAAAACTGCCCCAGCTAATCCGGAGGCTAAGTTATCAAATATGATGCCCATTACTAACCAAACTTTGCTATAAGGAACAACTACTTTTCCTTTCAATTCGATATCCATATTTTTATCAATCGGAATCGCTGGAATATCGGATAAATTCATACGATAACGAGGTTGATTCTCTTCTAGCTGCTTTTGATAAGAATGGTTTAAAGTTAAAGTATGTATTTGCTTATTGGCTTCATAATTTGCTTCTACTTGTATTGAATTAAGTTTAGCAAGATCATTTCCAGGAATAATAACATTCCAATCACTACCTTTAATCTTACCTTCTATTTTATTTTGTGAATTCAATAAAATACTAACGGATTTTAGCTCACCATTTTTAGGTAGATTCAATAAACTACCATGAAGAATTACATCTTTTTTCAGCTCATCTTTATATAAAAGATTATCTCCACCAATTGCTTGAACATAAATATCTGGTTGTGATTCTGAGTTAAATACTTTTAATGGAAGGTTTATCTTTAAAGGTTCAGCATAGCCTACAGGCTGAGAATTAA
Organism: Acinetobacter sp. LT1; assembly: GCF_059800965.1. Taxonomy (NCBI): domain Bacteria; kingdom Pseudomonadati; phylum Pseudomonadota; class Gammaproteobacteria; order Moraxellales; family Moraxellaceae; genus Acinetobacter; species Acinetobacter sp. LT1. The sequence goes on along the minus strand of NZ_JBBAXE010000007.1, from coordinate 210,192 downwards.
TTGAGACTTCATTCTGAGCTGACGTCAATGTATTACTCGGGAATTTTAGTGACCAATTTCCCACTTCATCAGGGCTTGTTGTATAAGTGTGATCCCCTATATGAACTTGAACATTTTGCATAGTAGCGCCAGATTTAACTAATCCAACAAAAATCAAGTTGGTAGTGCTTGCTAAAATTGCTCCTAACAACATCATTTTCATTACATTATAGCGTTGCGCTAACATTCCTCCGAGAAAACCACCCAATATGACAAAGAAGATCGCAAAGAACTTATTAAACCAAGCAATTTCCTCTTTATCAAAATTCAAGTCTAAATAGAATAAATTAGCCATTACACCAGCAACGACATCTGAAATACGATAAAAACCTATTAGCAATAAAATTGCTAAAGCAACTTTTAATCCATATCGCTTAAAAAAATCTAGTAAAGGTGACAACCATGTTTCTACAACAATTTTCTTATTAATTAGACCAAACTTAATTAACCCAAAAATTACAATCACCGCAATTGATATACTAATTAAAAATTTAATAACTAAAAGTAGAAAGTTTAAAAAAGCATCTTCGATAGAAAACGAATCAAAAATTAAACCAATTTGGTAAAAGCTAATCCCAAAAACGATGGTTGAAATAACAAAAACTGAGAATAACTGAAAATAGTCTTTAGCTTGATAGTGATGTTGAATACGTTTAACTTCAGGCTCATGAATAAATAATGTTGTAATTATTCCTATACCCATGAGGCCTGCCATTAATAAATATGTAGTTCGCCAAGCTTCATATATATAATTACCAACAGCTGTACCCAGTGAAGCTGCAAATAATAACGCACCTAATTGTGTAATGATTGTAGCAGTACGATATCCAGCATTATACGTTGAAGCTAAAACAGTTTGCACATTAGGATCTTCAGTCAATTCAATACGATAAGCATCAACAATAATATCTTGAGTAGCTGAAGAGAAGCCAAGGAAAATAGCAGCTGCTGCCATAATAGTCAGATTTGAAAATGAGCCAAAATCAGAAGTATTCGGTAAGGGATTTGTAAATGCCATTAAACAAATTGCACAGATAACCAAAATTTGTGCAACTAATAGCCAACTACGTCTTAACCCCATTTTTCTTGTTAAATAAGGAAGTGGTAATTTATCTATCAAAGGTGCCCAAATAAACTTGAACGAATAAGCCAAAGCTGCCCAAGAGAACATGGTGATAGTACTTCTGTTAATTCCAGCTTCAGTCAACCAAAATGATAAAGTTGAAAAAATTAGAAATATGGGAATTCCTGATGAAAAGCCTAAAAACAACATAATAATTGCTCGGCGATCCAAGAAGGCCGTAAAGGAACTTTTCCACCCTTTTGATTCAGCACTCATTCGTTTTTTATTTTCCATAAATTATAAATGTGCCTATTCAAACCCTTCTTACAATTGCTTTCAAGATTCTTTATGCAATCAATTTTGTTTTGGCGATAAAAACGGCAAGTTTGCTTGATATTTTATGCTAAACCTGTATACCTTTAAGCTTCAACCTTCGTTTTCTTTTGCTGGATATCAACAGTGACACAAAAACTTGATCAAGTGACCATCTCAACTTTATCACTCGCTAAAACAAACACCACAAACGTCACAATAAATGCATTTCCTTCAGCTTTTGAGCAACCTGATATAAAAATGACTTTGGATAAAACAGCCTTAAAACCCGAACAACTAACACATATTCCAGATTTTGAAAAAATTCCAGCTTCTACAAAACGTATAAAACCGCTTAATAACTTTTTAGGGCAAGACCGTGCCAAAGCATCGGTAGAAGCGGGTATTTCTTTACCCTACTCTGGCTATAACATTTTTGCAGTAGGAACAGCAGGCTTGGGTAAACGCACCATGATTAAGCGTTTACTCCAACAACATGCGAAAACAATGCCTACCCCAGATGACTGGGTATATGTCTATAATTTTAAGCAGGCACGCCAACCACTTGCTTTACGCTTCCCTGCTGGACAAGGAACCAAGTTTCAACATGCCCTTCATCAAACTTGGCAAATTATTTTAAAACAGCTTGAACGCCGTTTTAGTGCGGAGACCTATCATAACCGTATTGAGCGTATCCGTGAGGAAACTGGAGATGAGCAGCAACAAGCGCTTGTCGAGTTAACCAAAGAAGGTGAAGAACTCGACTTAAAACTCATCTCCCGTAATGAAAAGCATGGCTTTGTACCTGTACAAGTAAAAGATGATCAAGTGCAAGAACTGACTCAAACAGAAATTGATGCTCTAAATACTAAGCAACGTGCTGAAATTGCAGCGAATGTTCGCTACATGGATAAAAAGCTCGAGCGTCTTGGTTTGCATTTAGGTGATTTAGAAGATGACGCACGTGACAAAGTCTCTGTGTTGAATCGAGACATCGCGACTCAAGTGGTTAAGCCACGCATGGATTTGATTTTAAATAAATATGGTCAAGTCAAAGGCCTTGAAGATTATTTAAAACAATATGCTCAAGATGTAATTGATAATGTTGAACTCATTTTAGAGCAAGAAGAAGATGACTTTGCTCCGGCAATGTTCAATCGTGTGCCTGCACGTTATCAGGCCAATGTAATTGTCTCAAACAAACCAAACAGTGGCGCACCGGTTATTTTTGAAGATTTCCCAACGCACTACAACTTGCTTGGTCATGTTGAACAACTTACTCACAACGGCACAATTACCACAGATTTTACTCTCATTCGTCCAGGTGCTCTACATCAAGCGAATGGTGGCTTTTTAATGCTTGAGGCCGAGCAATTACTCGAACAGCCTTATGCATGGCAAGGTTTAAAGCGTGCCTTGAAATCAGGTCAACTCAAGCTTTCTTCTCTTGAACATATGCTGACGTTAACAGGCTCTATCTCGATTGAACCTGCTGCTGTTCCACTTGATATTAAAGTGGTTCTTATGGCAGAACCTGAAATTTATTATGAAATTTTAGAAGTAGAACCAGAGCTTGGCAGTGTCTTTAAAATTCGTGCAGATTTTACCGATACTCTGCAACGTAATGACGAAAATGAGCAAGCCTACATGCAGCTAATTGCTGATTATGTACAAGCGGATAAATTACTTCCGTTTGATCGCAGTGCTTTAGCAGCATTACTTACCGACTCAAGTCGTCAGGCAGAAGATCAAAGCTCGCTGTCATTACATGCTTCAACTTTGGGCGACCTCATTCGCGAAGCACATCACCATGCTTTTAAAGCCAATGAAAAGCTTGTAACTGACCAGCACATTAACTTGGCACTACAACACAGACAGTATCGCTTAGGCTATTTAAGAGAGCTTTACTGGCAAGATTTGTCACGTGGAACTCAGTTAATCGAAACTTCAGGTCATCGTTTAGGTCAAATCAATGCCCTCTCTGTTATTCACTATGCAGATGTTGAGTTTGGTTTACCTTCACGTTTGACTGCATCAGTTTATCAAGGCGGCGGCGATATTCTTGATATTGAGCGTAGTGTAGAACTTGGCGGTTCACTGCATGCCAAAGGCGTATTGCTCATGTCTAGCTTCTTGAAAGCTCATTTTGGTCGTGAACAGATTTTACATTTCTCTGCTGCTCTAGCCTTTGAACAAAGTTATGGACAAGTGGACGGCGACAGTGCAACAGTTGCCGAGCTTTCTGCATTAATTTCTGCAATTAGCCAAATACCAATTGATCAATCATGGGCAATTACGGGTTCTATGAACCAGTTAGGCCAAGTTCAACCAATTGGTGGTGTAAATGCAAAAATTGAAGGCTTCTATGATGCATGTAAATTACAAGGTTTAACTGGTAAACAAGGTGTCATTATTCCACGTCAAAACATGCAGCACTTGATGTTACGCCAAGATGTAATTGATGCGGTACAAAGTGGTCAATTCCATATTCATGCGATTGATACTATTGATCAAGCGCTTGAGATTTTAATGGCCCGCCCTGTCGGTACACTCGACAAAAAAGGTAAGTACAGTAAACACTCTATTTATGCTGCTGTAATGGAGCAACTCGAATATTGGCAAGCCATTGAAGATGGCGCAGAAATTGAAGAGGAGCCAAAGAAGAAAAAGAAAAATAAGAAAAAAATTAAGAAGCATGAAGAGCTTACGGCGGAAGACCTACCACAAGAAAGCGTAGAAGAAGTCGCAACCTTAAAACAGAAGTAATAAAAAAGGGCCTGTCAAATACAGGCCCTTTTTACTTTTAGAGTGGCAAAATTAACGAACGATTTGGATCGCTCGTCCTCCTGCTAACTGACTAAAATATTGTTTAAGTGCTTCAACACAGCGCTGAATTTTCATTGGCTGTTGGTCATGCTTGGCAACTTCTGCATACAAAGTAAAAGTTGGTAATTTCCAATCTGGCATGAGTTCAATTAAAGAACCATTTTTTAACTCTTTTTGAGCATCTAAATATAAAATTCTTGCAATACCATGTCCTTGCTGACATAACGCTTTTGCAACTTGTAAATTATTGCTTTGCAAACGGCTTTGCATTTCAACATTAAGTGTTTCACCCGTTTTTACATGTTGAAAATGGAAATGGTGCGCGTCATTCATGACATTAATTGATAATAACTCATGATCTCTTAAATCATTAGGATGCACAATTGGACTAGATTGATTCAGATAACTTGGAGAAGCTACCAAAATCTGATCGACAAAAGCCATCGGAATGACAGAGCTGCTTTCTTCTACCGGCGTAGAACTCATGCGCACTGCAATATCAATTCGCTCTTCAATTAAGTCGATATAACGATGCCCAACTTCAAAATGCACAGATAAACCGCGATGAGCTGACATCCAGTGAGATAACGCAGGAATGAGGTGCTGAACTGCTAAATCAGGAGTAGTTGCGATACGCAAATCCCCAATTAAGTCATCCCTCAACTCATTAATTCTGATTTTCCCCCTTTCAGCAGCCGCCAACATTTCTTGACAGCTTGAAAAAAAAGCCTGTCCGGCTTCTGTCAAACTGAGTTTACGCGTGGAGCGATGTAATAGAATTACATCCATTTCATGCTCAAGGGATCGAATCTGCTGGCTCACCGCACTTGTTGTAATTCCTAATTCACGTGCCGCACCACTAAATGAACTTTTTTCAACCACACAAGCAAAAACACCCATCGCACGAAGCTGATCTAACATAGGTTTCCTCAAATCTAATTCTAAATTTATAAAAAAATGCTTATTGTTGTAATGAAAGCAACCAATTATATTATACGAGGAAACCTAAGTTTTATGCATTAGCTATTTTGGTAAAAGATTTATAGGATTAATTGGTTTTCCATCCAAACGGATCTGGAACTCAAGCATGACCTGAGAAGCCCCAGTAGAGCCCATCTCGGCAATTTTTTGTCCAGCAGTTACATTGTCACCGCTTTTCACCAACATCTTGCTATTGTGGGCATAGGCACTGATATAGCCGTCAATATGCTTAATTAAAACCAGATTGCCGTATTCTTTTAAGCCATCAGCTGCGTAGACAACTTGACCATCTGCTGCGGCATAAATAGGGTCCCCCTGATTTCCACCATAACGGATTCCTTTGACATTATTTGCCAAATTAAACCCTTGAATCACTGGTCCATTATTCGGTTTTATCCAGCGTAAACTAGAATTTGGTGCAACCGAGGTCACTGTCGTATTCGTTGATGGTGCGGTCGATGTAGGCTGAGTTACTGGTGTAACAGGTTGTGTGGTTGGTAGAGCAATAGTTTGACGTTTGATTTGCTCAGGTTGTGCTATGACTTGCGTAGATACTGTTCTTGGTGAAGAACCTTTCTTCAAACGCAAAGACTGATTAACATAAATACGATATGGCGGAGCAATATCATTCATTTCGGCAATACTAATATAGTCGAGACCATAACGCATTGCGATACCACTTAAAGTATCACCTGAACGAACTGTGTAATAGTTAGGAGCCATTGCATAGCGAGAACTATTATTAATTTGTGGTTTAGAAGCACACCCTGCCATAGCAACGGTAAAACCTACAGCCACAGACAACAACATAATTTTCATTATTTTGTCTTTTTGGATATGCACTCTGCTTTGTTGCCCAATTAAATGCATTGATCTCCCTCACTAAATGCTACAAATCATTTCGGCTAAGAGTACCAAAAAAGTAAGAGGAAACACGTTCCTCTTTTTCTTTATTCACAAAGTTATAACATTCGAGGCAAATTATTGACTCAAACTGATCTGTAAATCTTCTAAAACAGCGTAATTTGTTGCATCCATTTGAATAGGGGTAACACTTACATAACCGTTTGCAACGGCAAAGAAATCAGATTGAATCTGGCTAGAAACACGTTGCGGATCTGTAACCGCCTCACCTGCTAGTCCAATCCAGTAAACTTGACGGCCTCGTGGATCGACATGACTGGTAATAGGCTTAGATTGAGCACGGCGACCTTGATATGTAATCTGCGCCCCTTTTAACTGCGGTACGTCAGGAATATTGATATTAAAGATATGTCGCGGAGGCAAAGCTGGTAATCCGCTTGCAATAAAATCATGTACCCACTGAGCAGCCTGAGCATAATCTTCTTTATTGTTATAGGCACGCACATCAGGACCTGCTAAAGACACAGCGATTGCAGGTTGTTTCATTAAACGACCTTCAAATGCGGCCCCTACCGTTCCCGAATATAAAACATCATCACCTAAGTTCGCGCCACTATTGATTCCGCTCACGACCAAGTCAAACTCAAAATCAAACAATCCATTCATGGATAAATAAACACAATCTGCTGGTGTACCATTCACTGCCCAAACATCTTCGGCAATTTGAATGGGGCGTAATGGTCGATCCAATGTTAATGCACTTGAGAAACCACTTCTTTCACTTTCTGGCGCAACCACAACCACGCGTCCAAGTGGTCTTAATGCTTCAGCTAAAGCCTGTATACCTGGCGCAAAAACACCGTCATCATTCGCAATTAAAATATTCACTAAAATCTTTCTCTACAAATAAACCTAAAGGTTTTCACAATTGAATTATTTGTTGAATTATATATATTTATGCCTCCATAGCATTATAAAATTGTGAAAAAATGAAAACTTTCGCTCCTTTTTTTCAGGTATTGGGGATCAGTATCACATTGTGTACGCAAGCGGTTTTTGCAGATGAGGATATCTCAACACAAGAGGCTGATAGCTTAATTAAAGATGACATTGCCGCAACGCAAGTTTTGCAGGAAATCTGCCCAGCTTTTGTTGGAACAAATAAAAAACTTGAGTCAAACGCTCAAAAAATTATTGCGATGTATTTAAGTGGTTATTCAAATAAATCAATGACCTTAGCGACTCTACAAAACGATGCTGAATTTAAAACTTTACTAAATGAAGCACGTCTTGCGGCAAAACAAATGGACCATCACGAGCAACATGAGCTCTGTGAAGAGATCGTTAATTATAAAGAATAGATCTTACTCTTTTTTGATCTAGAGACTTATTCATTTTGGGTTTTCTGTTTGCCATTAAGCAGAAAACCAACATAACAATACATTTTTTCCATTTTTTTAAATTCTAAATTGGTTAAGCTAACGGCATATTTAGAAATTTTATTTTGGGTTATCGATGTTTATGAAGAAAAGCTTAGTTCAATCGCTCTCTTTGGTTTTACTTATGAGCATGGCAACAGCTGGTTTTGCTGCTGATAAGAAAAAAACAACTGAAAAGAAAACCGAAAATGAAAATGTTGTTGAAGTCACTCCACAACAAGGCACGACTCCTGAAGAATTAGCTGCAATTCAAGTGCTTTCTGAAATTTGTCCAAGTTTGATTGGTAAAAAAGACGCTGATTTTGCTCAAGGCTATGAACGTTTAGTTAAAGACTACCTACCAAATGAAACTGATGCTGTTTCTGCATTAGAAAAACGTAGTAAAGACAAAGCTTTCAAGAAATACTTAAAAGAAGCACGTAGCGATGCGAAAGCTGCTGGTGATGAACAAAACACATTAGTTTGCCAAGACGTGAAAGCATATCAATCGCAAAACTAAATTAGTAAAAAACTCTTGAGTTACAATACTGTTTGAAAAAGCCGACTTCTCCCGTAGAAGTCGGCTTTGCTTTATCCTAAAATGCTAGGCTCTTCTGCTTCATACAAGATATTGGAATTACCTAGAATGACTCGAAAAAGCGCTATTGCTGCACTACTCCTCTTACCAAGTTTTTCTTATGCAGCAACTGTCTTATCAGCTCCGCCAGAATTAAATAATAAGTCTTATGTATTAATGGATTATGAGACAGGCCAAATTCTCGCTTCTAAAAATGAAAACGAAAAGCTTGCACCTGCGTCTATGACAAAAATGATGACCAGTTACATCATTGAACAAAAATTATTAAAAGGTGAACTGACTGAAAATGAGCAGGTTCGTATGAACGAGTCTGCATGGTGTAAAGGAAGTAGCTCTGAATCATGTATGTATGTTCCTTTAAACGGTACAGCGACAGTTCTAGAAATGCTCCGCGGTATTATTATCCAATCAGGTAATGATGCATCAAAAGCAATGGCTGAACATATTGCCGGAAATGAAGGCACGTTTGCTCATATGATGAATCAGGAAGCAAAACGTATCGGCATGGTGAACACCCAGTTTATTAACTCGACTGGTATGCCAGCTGAAGGCCACTATTCAACTGCAAAAGATATGGCTGTGTTAGCACAACATATTATTAAAGACAGTTCAAAATACTACCCAATTTACTCTGAAAAAGAATTTACTTTTAATGGTATTAAACAAGGTAACCGTAATGCCTTGCTTTACACTGACCCAAGTGTAGATGGTTTAAAAACAGGTCATACAGATGAAGCAGGTTACTGCTTAACTACTTCAAGTAAACGCGGTCCAATGCGTTTAATTTCAGTGATTTTTGGTACTCCAAGCATGTCTGAACGTGCAGACCAAACGCGTACGTTACTGGCATGGGGCTTTGCAAACTTTGAAACTGCAAATGTTCAACCAGCCAATCAGGTTCTTGCAAAAGCAAAAGTTTGGTTTGGTAAAGAAGATGAAGTTCAAGTCGGTTTGGCTGAAAACTTTAGTGTGACTATGCCTAAAGGTAAAGCTGATGGCATTAAAACTCAGTTAGTGGTTCAACCTAACTTAAATGCACCACTTCAAAAAGGTCAAGTTGTCGGTAAACTTGTTGCTAGCCTAGACGGCAAAGTAATTGCTGAAAAACCTTTAGTTGCATTAAAGCCAGTTGAAGAAGCAGGTTTCTTTGCTCGTTTAATCGACCATATCAAACAATTCTTCAGCAACTTATTCTAATTTTTGAATAGTTGAATTAAGCACTCATGCTATTTAGCCTGAGTGCTTTTTTATTTTATAATTCGACTAAATTTTATTTTGATACTTCTTATGGCAAAGAACATTCGTCCTTATCTTGAACACCACCCTCAAGTAGATACAACCTGTTATATCGATGAAATGGCTGTTGTGGTTGGTGACGTTAGCTTAGCTGAAAATGTTTCTGTTTGGCCTTTTGCAGTCATCCGTGGTGATGTAAATAGTATTCAAATTGGCAAAAACAGTAACGTACAAGACCATTGTATGTTGCATGTAAGCCATAAAAATGATGCCAAACCGAATGGCTCACCTTTGATTATTGGCGAAGATGTAACGGTTGGACACCATGTGACTTTACATGGCTGTACCATTGGCAACCGTGTTTTAGTCGGAATCAACACCGTTATTCTAGATGACGTAATTATTGAAGATGATGTGATGATTGGTGCAGGGAGTTTAGTTCCGCCTCGCAAAGTCTTAAAAAGTGGTTATCTTTATGTAGGAAGCCCTGTACAACAAGTGCGACCATTGACTGAAAAAGAACTGGCGTTTCTTCCTTATTCAGCAAGACATTATGTAAAAGTGCAAAATAATCATAAAAATAGTGAAGTCTAACTTTGCTATTTTTAGTTTAATTGATACATATATTGCACTTACAAAAATAAGAAACCTTTGAGAAATAAATAATGAGCTTAGATAATACCCATAATTGCCCTACTGAACATGAGCTAATAAACCAAATCAAAATCAATATTGAAAAATATGGATTACAAGTTATGGGAATTAGTGCAACGAACTATTTACCTTCTTTCAGTTACAGTGTGGGTTTATATGAGAGTTATCAGCATCCTGAAATTATTTGTTTTGGATTACCTACGGATCTAGCTCATCTCATTATTAATGATGTAGCAAACCTAATTAAAAATGGCGAAAAAATTACCTCCTATCAAGATTATGATGATCAGTTTTTTAAAGAAAGTCGTGCTCAGTTTTTACCTGTAGACTTCAGGAATATTGATGATTATTTTGGAGGGGCGTTAAATTATTACCAACATAATAAATTCTCAGCTTTACAATTAGTCTGGACTGATCGCAATGACAAATTTCCTTGGGAAGATGGATATCAAGAAGAGTTTATTTATGATCAGCCTTTACTAGATCGAAATGCTGATTTTAAATTTAGAGAGGCCAAAAATTTAGGGGTTTTCACCACTCGACAGTGTCTGGAGTTCAATCAACCTATTTTAAGAGTTGTACATGATCATGATGGAGATTGGCAATTTTTGACAGGTAATCAGGAACCTGAAGATATTCGTCTTGTCGCCTTAGAACAAATGATATTAAGAGATTCGAGCTTAAATGAAGTTTTTGATCTTGACTACGGCCAAACTGCTGAGAGAGACTCCATTAATAATTCATGGCAAATAACAAATCTTGATGAGTAAAAAGATTTATAAAATAATACTGTAATCTATAAAAATCTTATCGTAGCCAAAAACCCCTAAATTTCGTATTATACGTCTTTTAAATCATGGTGCTTTTTTATGGCCGCGTGGACTCCTCATGTCACTGTTGCTACAGTCGTAGAAAAAGACGGACGCTATCTGTTTGTAGAAGAGCATAGCGAAGGTTTTGTACACACAGTATTTAACCAACCTGCTGGTCATGTGGAATGTGGTGAGTCATTAACAGAAGCTGCCATTCGAGAAACACTTGAAGAAACAGGCCATCATGTTGAAATTGATGCCTTGCTTGGTATTTATACTTATACCCCACCAATGTTTCCCGATCGCACCTATTACCGTTTCTGTTTTCTAGCGCATGTAACTCAGGTTGAAATTGATCCTCAACTCGACACAGGTATTATCGCTGCTGTGTGGATGACACCGGATGAACTCAAAGAATCTGCCCGTGCTCGCAGTCCTCTTGTGCTAAAAGCAGTTGAAGATGCTATGAAAGGCCACCATTATCCTCTATCGCTTATCTATGAGCACCCCTTCTCTCCCTCATTAACTTCTCATTTGGATGCCTAGTCCTATGCAACAACGTGTCATCGTCGGTATGTCTGGTGGTGTAGACTCTTCTGTTTCTGCAGCACTTTTACTTCAACAGGGTTATCAAGTTGAAGGTCTTTTCATGAAGAACTGGGAGGAAGACGACGGCACGGAATACTGTACGGCAATGGAAGACTTAGCCGATGCCCAAGCAGTAGCTGATAAAATCGGTATTAAGCTGCATACAGCAAACTTTGCTATGGAATATTGGGATCGAGTGTTTGAACTTTTCCTAGCTGAATATGCTGCTGGTCGTACGCCAAATCCAGATATTTTATGTAATAAAGAAATTAAATTCCGCGCATTTTTAGATCATGCCATGACTTTAGGTGCAGACTTTATTGCGACTGGCCATTACGCACGCCGTGGTGAAACTGCATATAACTCTAAAGGCGAAGCATACGCACCATTATTACGTGGTGTAGATAACAATAAAGACCAAACCTATTTCTTACATGCCGTTCATGGTAGAGAAATTAATAAAACCTTATTCCCAGTAGGTGAAATCGAAAAACCTGAAGTTCGCAGAATTGCTGAAGAACTTGATCTTGCTACAGCCAAGAAAAAGGACTCAACAGGAATCTGTTTTATTGGGGAACGTCGTTTTAATGACTTCCTTAAACAATATTTACCCGCTCAGCCCGGGAAAATTGTACTTGATACAGGTAAAGAAGTTGGTGAACATCACGGTCTGATGTACTATACGCTCGGTCAACGTGGCGGAATTGGTCTAGGTGGTTTGAAAGGTGCAGCTGAAGGTGCATGGTTCGTACTACATAAAGATCTTGATAATAATCGCCTCGTTGTTGGTCAGGGACATGAACACCCACTCATGCAAAGTACTCAACTGTGGAGTGAGTCAATTGACTGGGTAGCTGGTGAACAAAATATTCCAGTTGAAGGATTACGCTGTACAGCTAAAACGCGTTATCGCCAACCTGATCAGGCATGTACAATTTTTATTGATGAAAACACTGAACACGGTGTTCGCGTTGAGTTCGATGAACCGCAGCGTGCTGTTACACCGGGTCAAAGCGTTGTATTTTATTCAGATGAAGTTTGCTTAGGCGGGGGTGTCATTCACCATACAAATGCCCCTACACCAAATTTTATTTAAGGGAATGAATGGCATGGTGGAGTTACCATTTCAACAATCACAAGCCTTGAATGTTCGCCAAAACCGTGCCCTTGCCTTGGCTGGGGTATTTCAGGCCACTCAGCTCACCCATATGACAGCCATGACGGGTCAGCAAAGTATTGGTGAAAGTGGTAACTTCTATTTTGAACTATTAATCAAAGCAAGTTTAAATATTCGCCCTACAGCCAACAATGGTGTTCAAACCTTAGATTTTTTTAATCAATTAGCAGATATTTCTTTAGGGCTTAAAACACTCGAAAATTGTATTACTCAACCTTTTTCGAACATGCCTAAGTCTCGCCTTCCAAAAATGGGAACGGCCAAACTGCCAATGTCCTACGCGATGTCGCTCTTACAGCTAGAAAAAAAGGTTTATAGTAACCCTGAATATGTCGCAATCATTGAAAAAGCTCAGCAGAAAATTTTAAAACAGCTGTCTTTTTTTGATAATAACTACTTACACCCGAGTATTTTAGCTAATTTGGCGCAAACTTATGTTGATACGGCTGGCCAGATTAACCCACGCATTTTAGTTCGTGGTAATGCAGAAGCATTTAAAGATACCAATCATACTAACCGCATCCGTGCTTGTCTGTTTACTGGCTTGCAAATGGCCCATTTATGGCGACAACTCGGCGGTAGTTCGTGGAACATGATTTTTAGCAAACGTAAATTGCTACAGGATATTCAAGCACTTGCTCGTTTACAGTACCAAGTCGTTTAAGACTATAAACGAGATTTTTTTTAGTTTTATGTTTATTCCAACATTAAGGAATCGTTATGAACGCTTTAACCGCACTATCACCATTAGATGGACGTTATGCCAGCAAATGTGATGCGCTACGCCCTTTTCTTTCTGAGTTTGGTTTAATCCATGCTCGTGTCACTGTAGAAGTGCGTTGGTTACAAGCACTTTCTAACCGTCCGGAAATTGTTGAAGTTGCACCTTTTTCAAACGAAACAAATGCAGCATTAGATGCAATTGTTAGCAACTTCTCTGAAGAAGATGCAAATCGTATTAAAGAGATTGAACGTACGACTAACCATGACGTTAAAGCAGTTGAGTATTTCTTAAAAGAGAAAATTGCTGGTATCGCTGAATTACAAAATGCGGGTGAATTCATTCACTTTGCATGTACTTCTGAAGACATCAACAACTTGTCTCACGCGCTTATGCTTAAAAACGGTCGTGAAGTTTTAGTATCAAGCATGAAGCAAATCCTTAATGCGATCTCTGCTTTGGCAACGACTCACGCTGAACAACCAATGTTGTCTCGTACACACGGTCAAACTGCTAGCCCAACAACTTTGGGTAAAGAAATGGCGAACGTGGCATACCGTTTAGCTCGTCAAATCAAACAATTTGAAAACGTTGAGTTACTTGGCAAAATCAATGGTGCTGTAGGTAACTACAATGCTCACCTTTCTGCTTATCCAGATGTTGATTGGGCTGCTCACGCACAAGCTTTTGTTGAATCTTTAGGTTTAACATTCAACCCTTATACAACTCAAATCGAACCACATGACTACATGGCAGAGTTGTTTGATGCGTTACGTCGTTTCAATACGATTTTAATCGACTTTAACCGTGACGTATGGGGTTACATCTCTTTAGGTTACTTCAAACAAAAATTGAAAGAAGGCGAAGTTGGTTCATCAACAATGCCACACAAAGTTAACCCAATTGACTTTGAAAACTCTGAAGGTAACTTAGGTATTGCAAATGCAGTATTGGCTCATTTAGGTGAAAAATTACCAATTTCACGCTGGCAGCGTGACTTAACTGACTCAACTGTATTACGTAATATGGGTGTTGGTTTTGCACAAAGTTTAATTGCTTTCGATGCGTGCTTAAAAGGTGTCGGTAAACTTGAGTTAAATGCAAACCGTTTAAATGAAGATTTAGACCAAGCTCAAGAAGTTTTAGCTGAACCAATTCAAACTGTAATGCGTCGCTACAACATTGAAAAACCATACGAAAAATTAAAAGCATTAACTCGTGGTCAAGCAATGACGCGTGACATGATGGTTAATTTCGTAAATGGTGATGAACTTTCTCAAGTACCTAGCGAAGAACGTGCGCGCTTAGCTGAACTTACTCCTGCAACTTACACAGGTAATGCAGCTGAACAAGCGAAACAAATTAACGATCTAATTAGCAAAATTTAATTAAAAAGTTTACAAAAAGCGGAGCTTAGGCTTCGCTTTTTTATTACACTCATATAAATCACAATAAAGACTTCATAAAATGATCGAAAAACAATTCAAACTTAAACACTATATTGCTCTTGGCTTGCTTTTGATTGCGATTGTTATTTCAGCTATTCAGCCTCTTGAATTTGAAGCCTATTTACTTCACCAAGCGGGCACTGTGTTTATGTTGATTTTGCTCTTTGTTATTTTTAAGAAGATTGGACTCGATTTTTTAAGTTTTACTTTCTATCTGCTGTTTTTGCTCATCCATATTGTTGGCGCACATTACCTGTATTCATACGTTCCATACAATAATTGGATACAACAAGTATTCAATTTTAACTTAGATCAATATATGGGTTGGTCCCGTAATATGTATGATCGTTTGGTTCATCTTGCCTATGGTATTTTTCTTTACCCTCTTACTTATCGCGTGTTTCAAGTATGGTTACCATCCGTAAAGCCATTCAGTCTTTTTTTGCTAGTGGTTCAATTTGTAATGGCATCAAGTGTTTTATATGAACTTATTGAATGGGCAATTGCTATTGGATTATCTCCCGAAGAAGCCGAAAATTATAATGGGCAACAAGGCGATATGTGGGATGCCCATAAAGATATGCTGTTAGCAACTATTGGGGCAATTTTCTATGGACTTCTTGCACTGATGCTTCCATCTAAAACAAATAACTCATAAATAAAAAAGCGCTCAATGAGCGCTTTTTTTAAGATCCCTTTAGACAACAGGATAGGTTTGTTCTAAAAGGCTTTGTAAAACCGAAGAAGTCGTATCAGGTAAAACATGCTCAAGATTGGCAGTGATATTACTAGCGTTCGTAGTTATATCACTCTGATCATTTACCTGAGTAGGCTTTAATGCCGCTGAAGACAAAAGAGTTTCAATTGGGTCTGGTTCACTAGACGTAGAGCTTTTTAACAAATCATCTATTGGCACAGATTTCTGCTGCTGGCTATCCGTTTCATTTGTTGTGCTTTGTACTAACTTTAATGTATTTAACCCAACACTATCAGCAACAGATACAGTTTCTGTATGAGCAGTATCAACAGCTACCTCACTTAAACTTGTAACCTTTGGAGCGACCACATAAAACGTAAATGGTGAACTCACTTCACTTGTAAGGCCTGCTGCATCTGTTTGAGTTAAAGTAATCGTATGTTTACCAATTGCTAAGTCTTTATCAAGCGTAAAGCTCCATGATCGACTACTACTTACATTTACAATCCCAATAGCAACACCGTTATCATAAATGGTTAAAGTTGCATTTGCCTCACCTGAGCCTGTCAGCTTTGGTCTTGCATCGTCAGTTTCTGAACCAGCAGTAATCGCACCTTTTAGAGCACCAACATCATCATCCACACTGTTTAAAACAGGTTTTGCAGGTGGTGTTGTGTCCTTAGTACCAATAATATCAAGAACCTCAGATTTATTTCCTGCACTATCAATAGCCGCAACTGAAGCATGTTTGTTATCAGTTAAAGCAGGCGAAATCGTAATTGTAAATTTTCCATTTGCATCTGCCGTTCCCGTACCAATGACCTTACCTGTCGTATCTTTAATTTCAACTTTTGCATTTGCTTCGGTTGTACCTGTTACGGTTGTTCCATCAGCATTAATTTGAGCAACAGGTTTATCAGGTGCAATAGAGTCATAACTTGGAGAAACTTCTAAAGGTTTAGAGGTATTACCTGCTGCATCTTCAACAACAACTGTTGCCTTTTGTGACTCTTTTAATGCTGGAGAAAGCGTAATTTGAAATTCGCCTTGAGCGTTTGCGGTACCAGTACCAATTACTTTACCATCAGCATCTTTTATCTGAACTTTTGCATTAGGCTCAGTTTGTCCTTCAACCGTGGTACCTTCTTTATTGACTTCAACTAAAGGAACATCTGGAGCGAAAGTATCCTTTCCGGCAATAATTTTAGTTGGTTCAGATTTATTACCCGCTGCATCTTCAGCTATAACTTTTCCACCCGCGTCACTCGTCAATGGAGGAGTAAGCTTTAAAGAAAAAATACCATCTTTATTCGCAGTTACAGTGCCTAGTACATTACCACTAGCATCATAAACAGTGATTTTTGCATTTGCTTCAGTTTTACCAGTTACCAATGAGCCATCATCACTCAGCTGAGTTTGGGGAGCATCTGGAGCAATTGTATCTTTGGTACCTGTAATCGAAGCAGCAGTGGACTCACTGCCACCTTCACTTTGAGCTGAAACATTT
Organism: Acinetobacter sp. LT1; assembly: GCF_059800965.1. NCBI lineage: Bacteria > Pseudomonadati > Pseudomonadota > Gammaproteobacteria > Moraxellales > Moraxellaceae > Acinetobacter > Acinetobacter sp. LT1. The sequence goes on along the minus strand of NZ_JBBAXE010000007.1, from coordinate 193,251 downwards.
AATTTATTTCCATCTGTCAAAGGTTTATCGAGCTTAATCGTAAAATTACCACTTGCATCTGCGTTACCTGAAGCAATTACATTTCCACTTAAATCTTTAATATAAATTTTTGCATTAGCTTCGGCTTTACCAGTGACCGTAACAGCATCATCTGCAAGTTTTACTTCTGTTGGTTTCGCAGTGGTTGGAACATTAACAGGCGAGTCATCTTTGTCATCATTATCAAAAGCCCAAAGATATAAACCTTCAGCGGCTAAAACCGCTAAACCTGCTTTTAGCACGTTACCCATCGAAAAAGTTGGGGAATCATCAACCGCCATTGTTGAAGCTGGTTGGCTCGTGCTGGTATAGGCTAAATCTGTGACATGGTTTAAACCTGTATAGTCGATCACCTTACCCTGAGCGTCAAATTGTGCTTCAACAAATTTTCCATGTTCAGTCGGAAGAACAAGTGAATGTTCTGTTGTATTCGTTGCTCCATTAAAGAAATTTTCTAAAACAATAGTCTCTCCATTTTTTAAATGGACGACTAGATTTCCACCTTGTTTTTCCACCGATGCTATATCTTTTTGACTTACGCCAATTTGAATAATAGAAGGTTTACTTAACACGACCTTATTGAGCTGACCATCTTGCAGAACGTCCAAACCCTCTTTGGATGCTACAATTATTCTTGTCATTATTTCCTGTCCTAAATTTCAGTTATATTTTTAAATGTCTAACTTTTTAAATATTTCATTTAAAAGCTATTTTATTGCTGTTTAAAATATCAAAACCATGTGTTTATCACAATTCAAAAATTATATTTATCAACATTTATTTTTTACTTTCCATTAAAAATCTAAGCACATTTAATAAGACAATTTTGAATATTAACTTTATAAAAAAACCAGCATTTAAGCTGGTCTTTTATAACATTTGAATTAGATAAACTTATAGTTTTGGATCACGTACCTGCACAAGCGTCGTATTCGCCTTTGCTAGGCTTTCCATGACTTTACTCATTACAGTAGGAATCAAACTATCGGCCATTTGCGCTGCTTGTAAACCCAGCTTTTCACCTAAGGTCGCTTTCTTACGTGTATTAATGACATAAACATCATGTTGTGGCAATAAAGCTAATAAATACTCATCAGATGTTTGTAATTTATCAACAAGGTTCAGATCTAGGGCATCTTCACCATACCAATGCTCACCTGTCGCCACCTTATCAACATTAAGCTGTGGGCGATATTTTTCAACAAAGTGCTTAAATAAAACATGAGTTTGTTGCAGTTCTTCTTCGAACTTCGCTTTACCTTCAGGCGTATTTTCACCAAACATGGTGACTGTACGCTTATACTGCCCTGCTGTGTAAAGCTCAAAATCCACATTGTGTTCTTTTAAAAGACGATTAAAGTTTGGAACTTGAGCAACCACGCCAATTGAACCCACAATAGCAAACGGTGCTGCAATAATTTCATTTGCAATACATGCCATCATATAGCCACCACTTGCAGCGACTTTATCAACACAAATTGTTAAATGAAAACCTGCATCGCGTAAACGCACCAACTGAGCTGCTGCTAGACCATAACCATGCACCATACCACCTGGGCTTTCAAGACGAACTACAATACGATCACGTCCTGCTTTAGCAGTTGCTAAAATCAGGGTAATTTCTTCACGTAAGTTTTCAACTGCCGAAGCTTGAATATCACCTTTGAAATCTAAAACAAAAATTTTCTGATTATTTTTACGGCGAATTTTAGCTTCTTTAGCAAGTTGTTGAGCTAATTGTAAAAGTTCTAAACGGCTTGCCGTAGTTTGTGCAATTTTTTTTCTCTGTTCATTTACACGTGCATTTAAATGACTAACACGTATTTCCGCAGGGAGTTTAGGCAAATGGAATAACATAAAATTCTAAGCTCATAAGTTTATCTTTATAGCCTTAAGATGTGGTCCTTTTGATTAAAATTCAATAGCGATTTTGCAAAATAGATTCATTTTCATTTATAAAATAAAAAAAAGAGCACGTGGCTCTTTTTCTTTTATTGTTTATTAATCAACCGAAGCGACCAGTAATATACGCTTCCGTTAACTGATGGTCAGGTTGAGTAAAGACTTTTTCAGTTGAGTTGACTTCAATTAAATCACCTAAATGGAAATAAGCAGTACGATCAGAAACACGTGCCGCTTGTTGCATTGAGTGAGTCACAATCACAATTGTGTATTGATTCGACAATTCAGAAATAAGTTCTTCTACTTTTGCTGTTGCAATTGGATCGAGTGCCGAACACGGCTCATCCATTAAAATCACTTCAGGACTAACAGCAATGGTACGTGCAATACATAAACGTTGTTGCTGACCACCTGATAAACCTGTACCTGGCTGATTCAAACGGTCTTTAACCTCATCCCACAAACCAGCTTTACGTAAGCTATTTTCAACAATTTCTTCTAGGTCATATTTATCACGCGCTAAACCGTGAAGTTTAGGGCCATAAGCCACGTTGTCAAAAATAGATTTAGGGAATGGGTTTGGCTTTTGGAACACCATACCAACCTGAGCACGCAATAATACAACGTCTAGATTTGGGTCATAAATATTGTGGTTATCAAGGGTAATTTTACCTGTTACGCGGCAACCATCAATCGTATCGTTCATACGGTTTAACGTACGAAGAAACGTTGATTTACCACAGCCTGAAGGACCAATAAATGCGATCACTTCATTTTGGTAAATATCTAGGTCAATACCTTTGATAGCTTCAAAATCACCATAATAAACATGGGCATCTTGTGCACTAATTTTGATTTCGTTTGAGTTCTGCTTTTTTGAAGTATGTGGTTCAAAATGCGAAACATACGAAGTGCCATGATTCAGCGATTTATCTGTAAATTGAGATTGTTCAGTATTCACTAACTTATCCTTTTCTAAGGAATTCGTAATATCAATAGTATTCATGATTTATCCTCTATTACCAACGCACTTCGAACTTTTTACGTAACCAAATTGCAAGACTGTTTAAACCAATCATTAATGCAAGCAGTACGATAATCGCAGCAGCAGTACGGCCTTCGAAGAAGTTACGCAACTCATTACCCTGCCATAAGTAGACCTGTACAGGTAAAGCAGTTGCTTGATCAAATGGAGTTGCTGGAATACTTGCAACGAATGCACTCATTCCAATTAAAAGTAAAGGTGCGGTTTCACCAAGCGCATGTGCAACACCAATAATTGCACCTGTCATAATGCCCGGTAATGCCAACGGTAAAACGTGATGGAAAATCGTTTGGAACTTAGAAGCTCCCAAACCAAGTGCCGCTTGTCGAATAGAAGGTGGCACTGCTTTTAATGAAGCGCGCGTGGTAATGATGACTGTTGGTAGTGTCATTAAGCTTAAAACCAAACCACCCACCAGCGGAGCTGATAAAGGCAAATGCATCCAACCAATGAAAATTGCAGCACCAAGTAAACCAAATACGATAGAAGGAACAGCAGCAAGGTTATTAATATTTACTTCAATAATGTCGGTCAGAACATTTTTTGGAGCAAACTCTTCAAGATAGATTGCGCTGGCAACACCAATTGGGATCGCAATGATGATCACAATCAGCATCATGAATAATGAACCCATGAATGCACCTGCAAGACCACTAATTGCTGGAGAACTACGAGAGTCAGGATTCTTAAATAAGTTCAAGTTAAATGTACTTTCAAGAACACCTTTCGCCTTTAATTCATCTGCGAGCTTACGCACTTCTGGATCGAGTTGTTGCTGATCATCTGGTAATGAACGATCAATATTACCTTTTAACCAAACATCGACATTCGCATCACCTAAGAAGGTAATATTTTCTTTTTTACCAATAAGTGATGGATCTGCAAAAACCATATCACGTAGACGATAAGCTTCCGAGCTTGCATATAAGCTACTCAAGTAGTCACGTTGTGATGCAAGTGCAGGATCTTTAGCAATCATTCCATTTACAATGATGCCATCCCAATCGACCATACCCATTTTAGTTTGCCAATCGACATAACGTTCTTGGTAATGCGCAGGTGTTTCACCTTGAGTACGTACAGGTACTGGTCCTGCATCAATCACTTTAGGGTCAAAGTAAATTGGAACATTCATACTGGTTTGCCAAAAAGCAGGTAAACCTTTTGCCAAGATACTACCGAACAAGAGAGCAACGAATGCAAGACCAATAATGACTGCCGAGAAACCCGCAAAACGGAAAGCTTTTTCTTTGCGATGACGTTTAGCCAAAGATTTTTCAATAACCTGTTTACGTCGTTCACGTGTTTCGGCAGCAGTTTTCGGATCAAATACGTTCTGATCCATAGGAGACGATGTATTTGATGTACTCATTCGTATTGCTCACGGTATTTACGCACAATGTACAGTGCTACAATATTTAATCCCAAGGTAATAACAAATAGTGTTAAACCTAGCGCGAATGCAACCAATGCTTGTGGACTTGAGAAGTCTGTATCTCCAGTCAACTGTTTTACAATAGTTACTGTCACTGTCGAAACAGCTTCAAATGGATTTGCGTGTAAAAGTGGGCTGTTCCCTGCTGCTAAAACCACAATCATGGTTTCCCCAACAGCGCGAGAGACTGCCAATAAGAAAGCGCCTGTAATACCCGGTAAAGCTGCTGGTAATACGACTTGACGAATTGTTTCAGACTTAGTCGCACCAAGTCCTAAAGAACCGTCACGTAGTGCACGCGGGACTTGAGTAATAATGTCATCTGACAAAGATGATACAAACGGGATAATCATAATTCCCATTACAAAGCCAGCAGTTAAAGCACTCGTCGCATTAATCTCTAAACCAACATATGCACCCGCTGCTTTAAAGAATGGTCCAATAATCATCATGGCAAATACACCATAAACAATTGTTGGAATACCCGCTAAGACTTCAATTGTCGGTTTTGCCCATGAGCGGAACCATGGTGAAGCATATTCAGCTAAATAAATTGCGATCATTAATCCAACTGGTACAGCAACGAGTAGAGCGATACCACTGACCATGAGCGTCCCCCATAGCAATGGTAATAAACCATAACTGCCTTCAGCATTACCAGAAGTACTAAAGCCCGGATTCCATTCTGTACCAAAGAAAAAGTCCATTGGACTGACAAAACGGAAGAAGTGCATTGCTTCGCCAAACATCGACATTACGATACCGATGGTTGTCAAAATCGCAACACCAGAACATAAAATCAAACCAACATTAATGGCACGTTCAACTTGGTTACGAGCACGATATTGTTGGCTGATTTTTTTCTTTGCCCAAACCAACCCCAATAAAGCAGCACAAATTACAACAGCAAATTTGGCAAAAGAGCCAATGGTTTGAAATTTTGCAAACTGTTGAGCAGCAGCTAATTCGTAGGCTGCCGGTTTATCGCTCACCCCAAAACCTGAAGCAATTGATTGAACACGATCAACCAATACACTTCTACCCGCTTCATCAAGAGAAGCACTTACAGACGCCGGAATATTATTAAAAATAATATGATTTAAAATACTTGGTTCAACCAAGTTCCAAATGATCAAAATTAAAAAAGCAGGGATACCGCACCAAAGACCAACCAGTGCGCCATAATAACCAGGACGAGAATGTAACGTCGCCGAGTTGCTTCCCTTACCTGCTATGTTACGGCTCTTTCTCAGCCCAAGTTGATATGCGATGGCCACAAGGGCTAACAGCACACCGATAAGTAGCAGATTCATGTACTCTCCACTGTTTTCTCAATTGTCATAATTTGGAAAAACAAGTTAGACAAAAAGGCTGATGAACTCTTAAGATCACCAGCCTTCATTCAAACTAACTTATTTAACAGTTTTACCTGCTTTAAAGTCAGCCAAAACTTTTGCACGTTCAGCATCAGACATCGCGATTAAACCATCACGTTCAGCTTTAGAACCTTTACCAGTTGCTTTCTTGCTTACGAAATATTCTACATATTGCGGTAAGCCTTTAACTGATTTTAAGTGTTCGCCTTTCACGTAGAAGTACAATGGGCGAGATACAGGGTATGTACCATTCAATACTGTCTTCTCAGATGGAACAACGTTGTTTACTGTTGCTACACGTAACTTGTCACGGTTCATGTCATAGAAACTTAAACCAAACACGCCTACTGCACTTGGAGAAGTCTTTAAGCGCGCTAATGTTTCTGTATAGTCACCAGCGATTTCAATTACACGGCCATCTTTACGGAAAGTAGAACATGCTTTCTTCTGAGCATCTTTATCTAAGCTCTTGAAGTATTCATATGCTTCACAACCAGCTTCAACCATTTTCTCTTGGAAAACTTCACGAGTACCGTGGTTAGATGCAGGGATTACAAGAGTAATCGGTTCATTTGGAAGTGTTTTATCAATTTGATTCCAGTTTGTATATGGGTTTGGAACCAATTTACCTTTTGAAGGTAACTGTGCAGCTAAAGCAGCAAACACGTGGTAAGGTTTTAATTTATAAGCTGCTTTGTTTGAGTTAGACGCGAATACAATACCGTCGTAACCGATTTTGATTTCTTGAATTTGTTTTACACCAGCTTTGTTACAAGCTTCGATTTCAGTGCTTTTAATTTTACGAGAAGAGTTAGCAACGTCGATCGTGTTATCGCCAACACCTTGACAGAATTGTTTCAAACCAGCAGAAGAACCGCCAGAACCAACTACAGGAGTTTTAAATTGAGGGAAAGTATTACCAAACTCTTCAGCTACAACGCTGGCAAACGGTAATACAGTTGAAGAACCAGCAATTTGAATCGTATCACGAGCTGCATTTGCAGTCGTTGTTACAGCTGCCCCAGTTACTGCTAACGCAATTGCGATTTGACGTGGATTTAAGCGCATTCTGTTCTCTCTCATTAATGCAATAGGTTGTACGTCACTTTTTGTTGAGTGCTTGTACGCTCTTCGATAGCTGCATTGTGAATAGAAAATATGACAATTAAGTTACAGTATGATGACGCTTTAATGATTTCGATATTGTTAACTGTCACATTAATATTTTTTATGTACTATCAATTAGTTATTTTAAATACAGAGATTATTTAACCCTCTCTATCAATCTATATTATGACATTAACTAAAAATATTAAATTTTTATTTTTTATAAAATATAAAAACAAAAGGTATTATAAATATATTAAAAAACGGTAATTTACTGATTTATTAATTTTATTATTTAAATATTTTCTGTCATTAAAATTATTATTAAAAATTTCTAGAAAAAAACAATTTCTTTGTAACATGAAAATAATATGACAAAAGATAAAGGGTTACCGACCCTAAGGCTGATAACCGCAATATCATTGTCAATTTAAAGGATCAATTCGATTGTACTTCTGGCAGAACAACCATTTTTTTACGATATTTTAAGAAGTACATCACAGCTAAAACAACAAGCCAGATTGGCCCTAAAATAACTGCCAATCTCATATCTGGAGTCATCGCCATAATAATAAGAATAAAGCATACAAAGCTAATGGTTAAATAATTACTCCAAGGACTCATAATGCTTTGGAACTTAGTTTGGCGTCTTTGCAATTTCATTGCTTTGGTAAATTTCAAATGCGTCACTGAAATCATGAGCCAGTTAATGACAAGTGCAGCCACCACAAGCATCATGAAGAGCTGAAAAGCTTGACCAGGAATCAGATAATTCACGACCACACATATTGCTGTAATAGATGCAGAAACAACTGCTGCTGGAACTGGAATACCGCGACTGTTTACTTTTTTCAAAATTGCAGGAGCATTACCCTGCTCTGCCAAACCATGCAACATACGGCTATTACAATAGATACAGCTGTTATAAACTGAAATAGCAGCAATCAAGACCACAAAGTTCAGAACGTTCGCAACACCGTTACTATTGAGTGACTGGAAAATCATAACAAATGGACTGCCGCCTTCTGCCACCATGTTCCATGGATAAAGACATAAAAGAATACCGATTGCACCGATATAAAAAATTAAAATACGGTACACAATCTGATTTACTGCTTTAGGAATAGTGGTTTCCGGTTTCTTCGTTTCAGCTGCAGCAATACCAATTAATTCCAAGCCACCAAATGCAAACATAATGACAGCTAAAGCCATGACAAAACCGTGAATCCCGTGCGGGAAGAAACCACCGTGTTGCCATAAATTTGCAACACCCGCTTGCGGACCTGCTGAGCCTGAAAGTAAAAGATAAGCACCGAAACCAATCATACTTAAAATGGCAACAATTTTAATGCAGGAAAATAAGAACTCGGATTCCCCAAAAAAGCGGACATTTACCAAGTTAATGCCGTTAATTAAAATAAAGAAAAATAAAGCAGTCAGCCATGTCGGAATTTCAGGCCACCAAAACTGTATAAACGTCCCAATCGCACTCAATTCAGCCATGCTGACGAGTACATATAATACCCAATAGTTCCAGCCAGACATAAAACCCGCCATTTTGCCCCAATATTTGTTCGCAAAATAACTAAAAGAACCACTGACCGGCTCTTCAACAACCATTTCACCTAAATGGCGCATAATTAAAAAGGCAATAATTCCTGCAATTGCATATCCTAATAAAATTGAAGGACCAGCCAATTTAATTGTTTGTGAAAGACCTAAGAATAATCCTGTACCAATCGCCCCTCCGAGTGCGATGAGTTGAATATGCCGATTGGATAAGCCTTGTTTTAACTCGTGCTTATTGTTTGCATCCATAACATTATCTCCAATGTTGGTGTCACTTCCTGTACACCTTTATTCAGCACCATATCCGAAGGCCAGAACCCGGCCTTCGGAAATAAGTAGTTTTAATATGAGTCCATTTAATTTTTGAGAAGACTTGTCCTGTCTTCTATTTAAAAAGAGATTGCATCCTTACATTTAATCGGTTGGGAACGCTCCTTTAAAATTTCGTAACCGCGATCACCGTAGTCAAAACGAGCAATCACAGAAGCAAATTTTTTCAAACTTACCGGCGCATCCATTGCTGGTAGTTTTAATTCAATGAAAGTTAACTGATCATTTTGCTGAACATTTTCTAAAACGCTCTTGAGCTGGCCAGCGGTTTCAACCACATAAGTTGTATGGCCTTTTTTACCGTTAAATACCGCAGGAATTTCAGTGTATTTCCAGTTTTGCACGTCGTTATAGGCCGCGTTTTCACCCATAATTAAGCGCTCAATGGTATAGCCGCCATTGTTCAGCAAGAAAATGATTGGTTTTAAACCATGACGGATAATTGTAGAAAGCTCTTGTACCGTAAGCTGGAAAGAACCATCGCCAATAAATAAAATTTGACGGCGTTCAGGAGCTGCCAGCAAGCTACCAAGTAAAGCTGGCAAGGTATAACCAATAGAACCCCAAAGCGGCTGAGCAATATATTTAGCTGTAGCAGGAAGTTTGATACCTGACAAAGCAGAGTTTGATGTTCCTACCTCACCAATAATCACATCATCTTCTTTTAAGAACCCTGAAATGTAATTCCAAAGCACATCTTGGCTTAGCTTTTGTTGAGCTGGAGCTTCAATTACTTTCTGAGGTTGTTTTTCAAGAAGAGGGGTTGTTGATTTACGTGGCGCAACTTTTTTATTTAGCTCGACAAGTAATTGTCCAATTTCAATACCTGGAAAATCCTGACCAAAAATATTTAGGCCATAAGATTTAATTTCGATGTAGTTTTTGGTCTCAATTTGATGAGTAAATACAGCTGAGCCTACATCGGTAAAGCGTGCACCAACACCAATTAAACAGTCGGATTGTTCAATGATATTTTTCACATGAGGCTGGCTTGCCCCACCCACATAAGTTCCAATGTAACGAGGTGAACCTTCATCCATAATATTTTTTGCAGTATTCATGCCTGCAAATGGAATTGAGCATTTTTGAGATAAATCATTTAAAAGTGAAGTTACACCAAAAACTGAAGCTTCATTATCTATTAAAAGCGCTGGACTTTGAGCATTCTCAATAATGTCACAGAGTTTGCTTACCACACTCTGCAATAATTCAGGTTCAACAGCTGGGTAGCTTAAGTCAAGCGGACGTTCAGATACTTCAATCTTAACGTGAGTAATATCGCCTGGTAGTTGAATGTGCACAGGACGGCGTTCCAGGAAACACTGACGTAATACACGGTCAATTTCAAAAGCTGCATTTGCAGGAGTTAAACGTGTTTGGGCAACTGTGAACTCTTTCATACAGTTCATAATATTGTCGTAGTTACCATCGACAAGCGTATGATGTATTAGTGTGCCCTTTTGAACCGCATGTAACGGTGGAATTCCTGAGATATGAATAAGAGGTACATTTTCTGCATAGGCACCTGCAATACCATTAATCGCACTTAAGTCACCTACACCATAAGTGGTTGCCAAGGCAGAAAAACCGTTAATTCGTGCATAACCATCAGCTGCATAGGCAGCATTTAATTCATTACAATTTCCAATAAATTCGAGTTGTGGGTCTGCTTCAACTTGTTCTAGATATGAGAGGTTAAAATCACCAGGTACACCAAAAAGATGTTGGATACCCATTTGTTTTAAACGAAGATTTAAAAAGTCACCGATTTCTATGAACATTGCTCTATATCCTTTGAGACCAATTTTTATTCCATAGAAAAATAATATTTCATCTATCTTTTATATTTCGTGCATAATGGAAACGCATTTTAATAAAAATACATGATTTGTGTATCATAAAAGGATTTTATGCAATGGATAAGTTCGACTGGCAAATCATTCAGGCACTACAAAAGAATGGGCGGCTCACTAATCAAGAAATAGGAGATTTAATTGGTTTATCTGCTTCGCAATGTTCACGACGACGTCAATTACTCGAGCAAAAAGGCATAATTCTAGGCTACACTGCACGCATCCAGCAGCAGGCGCTAGGACTGGAAGTTACAGCAATGATTCATATTAATTTAAGGACACACGAGGCAAAATCACAGCAGGCTTTTCAAGAGCTCATTGAAGCTGAAGACAACATTCAGGATGCATTCTCAATTAGTGGTGATGCAGATTTTATTTTAAAAGTCGTTGCTGAAAACTTAGAACAGCTTTCTCAATTTGTGACCGAAAGATTGCTTTCTTATAATTTTATTGGCCATATAAAGTCTTACATTGTTCTTAAAAAAATTAAAGAACAGAATCATTTTTTAATCAAACCTAAAAGTATGAGCTATCATCACTCCCAATAAGTAAACTAAGCATTTCACTCTTAAATAAAGTGAAAATAAAAAGGCGGATAATAGATCCGCCTTAAAGTTAATATTTAGACTTTACTAATATGGACTGTTTGCCCAATTGTATTTTCAAGCAAACCTTCCAAGCCAAATTCAGCACCTAGGCCAGACATTTTCCAGCCGCCAAAAGGCGCATGAGGAAGAACTTCTGCATGGGTATTAATCCAAACAGTACCACATTGAAGCTGACTAGCGTAAGTCTGTGCTGCTTTAATATCTGACGACCAGATTGAACCACCCAAACCAAACTCACTGTCATTGGCACGAGCAATTGCATCGTTGATATCGGTATATTTTAAAACAGGTAATACAGGGCCAAACTGTTCTTCTTGCACCACGCGGCAAGAATCAGAAACTTCAGTCAATATAGTTGGTGCAATAAAGTAGCCCTGCTCTGGTAGCTGCTGTTGCCCAGAAAGTGCTTTTGCTCCTTGAGAAATGGCATCGGCAATAAGTGCTTTCACTTTGTTATATTGCATTTTGTTTTGTACTGGACCAAATGTTGTAGAAGATGCCATACCATCACCCACAACTTGAGCGTTGGCAATATCAGCTAACTTTTGAGATAAAGCTTCATACTGGCTTTCATGAACGTATAAGCGCTTTAAGGCTGCACATGTTTGACCGGCATTCAAGAACGCCATATTAAAAATCTTAGGTGCAATTTCATCGATATTTGCATCTGGTAATACAATACCAGCATCATTACCACCCAACTCTAAAGTTAAGTGTTTTAGCTGCTGAGCTGCACCGGCCATAATGTGCTGGCCTGTTCGAGTTGAACCCGTAAATACAACTTTTTGTACATCTGGATGAGAAGATAATGCTTCGCCAATCTCACCAGCACCAACCACAATCGAAATTACACCAGCAGGAACTTCTTGCTGAATGATTTCACATAAACGCAAAGTTGATAGTGGTGTGTATTCAGAAGGTTTGCTAATGACCACGTTACCCGCACGCAATGCAGGCATGATGTGCCAAACTGCAATCATCAGTGGCCAGTTCCATGGTGTAATTGAAGCCACTACACCTAATGGTTGGCGATGGCGCTCAATACGCTTGGTTTCACTGTCTTCAATTACTTCTACAGGTAAATCCATCGCAGCCGCATAGCGAGTCCAGCCAATTGCGCCCTGCACTTCCATTTGAGCAAGTGCGAGTGGCTTACCTTGTTCAAGCACAACCAACTCTGCGAGCATTTCAGCGTGCTTTTCAATGCTATCGGCAATCTTGTTCAAGATTAACTTACGCTCTTCGTGTGAAACTTGTTGCCAAGCTTTAGATGCTTGTTTAGCAGCACTCACTGCCTGATTTACTTGCGCAACCGATGCTTTTGCACAACGTGCAGCAGTTAAGCCAGTAGCAGGGTTAAGAATTTCTAGTTCACCTTGTTCACCTGAACAAAGTTGACCGCCAATAATGAGTTTAAATTCATTGAGCATATTCGCTTGTTGCATTTCTTCTTCCTTGTCTTAATTGTAATTACAGCCACTTACTTTTTTCAGTTAAAGCGGGATTATTTAAAGTAAGTACGATATTGATATATCAATGTGACCAAAAATATTGGGGACATACCAATACAATAAGAAATTTGCTCCCCATAAATCATGCATAATTATTTTTGTTTTTTGAAAATATGCATGATTTGTGCATGTATTCTTTTCTTCATACACAATCCAAATAAAAACAATCTGCCATAAAAAAGCCCGGTAATAAACCGAGCTTTTTTTGTTATCAACTCAATTAGTCGATTGGTGGTACATAGTTACCAGAAGCAATTGCATCTTTAATGCGGTCAGCTTCAGCCAATACTTGACCTAAAAGGTTTTTAACGTTTTCGAATGTCACAACAGGGCTTAATGTTGTCATTTTCAATGACTGTACATTACCCACTTTTGTTACACCGATATTTGCTTCACCACGTGCAAACAATTCGTCCGCTACGTTTTGGTTCAAGCTATCGATAAACTCAGCTGGGTAGCCTTGTGGAACAACACGGAATAATACCGAAGCAAACTGAGGCTCAACTAAAAGTTCTAAACCATCAGTTGCCTTGATGTAATCTGCAACTTCACGAGTAAGTTTTACACCATGGTCAATCATTGAACCATAAAGGTCTTCACCTAGTGATTCAATTGTCATCCACAATTTCAATGCATCAAAACGACGAGTCGTTTGTAATGACTTAGACACAAGGTTTGGTACACCGTGCTCTTCGTCATAAGCAGAGTTCAAGTATTCAGCTTCGTAGTGCATGAAACGATAGTTCGCTTCATCTTTCAACAAGAACGCGCCACAGCTAATGCTTTGGAAATAATGCTTATGGAAGTCGAGGGTAATCGAGTCAGACAACTCAATACCATCAAGCATTGCACGATAGTCATTTGACAGAATTAATGCACCGCCCCATGCCGCATCGATATGCATCCATGAACCATATTTATTGGTAATTTCACGGATTTTCTTCAATGGGTCAATTGCACCGGCATCAGTCGTACCTGCTGTCGCAACGACACAAGCAACAACTTTACCTTCAGACTGAAGATGCGCCATCGTTTTTTCGAGAGCATCTACATCCATTTGTGCATTTTCATTCACAGGAACAGTCACAACTGACTGGAAGCCCATGCCCATCATTGCCATGTTCTTTTGCACAGAGAAATGTGCATTTTCAGAACAAATGACTTTGACGTTTTTCATTGCATCGGCAGGAATACCATCACGCTGTACAGACCATGGATTACCATTTTCGTCTTTCCAGTTTTTCGAGATGCACCAGTCACGAGCAAGCAATACACCCATCAAGTTAGATTGAGTACCGCCAGAAGTGAAAACACCAGCCTGACCAGAACCATAACCTACTTTTTGACGCAACCAATCAATGAGCTGAACTTCCATTAATGAACCTGCCGGGCTTTGATCCCATGAGTCCATAGATTGGTTAGTTGCATTGATTAACACTTCCGCAATCTGGCTCATCACCATGGTTGGGCAGTGTAAATGTGCTAATGAATGTGGATGATGTACTTTCAAGCTTTTATTCAAGAAAAGCTCAATCATACGTTGAAGAGATTCTTGTACACCCATACCTTCTTTTGAAGGTTGGAAAGAAATTGCTGAACGCAATTCTTTAATGCTACCACCAGTGTACATCTTTTCATTTTGCAACCATGCTGAAACGGCTTTTACCGCTTCGCCCATTGCTGACTCATAGTCAGCAATGGATTGTGCATCATTGCAGAGTAACGCTTTACGATGTTCTGCAAAATCCACCATACTTATGCGCCTCGTACTGCAACCAATGCTTCTGCAATTGCTTTCTTAAAGCGAGCAACTACTTCAACACACTCGTCTTGAGTGATGATAAGCGGGCAAAGTAAACGAATTACCGTACCGTTACGACCACCTTTTTCAAGCAATAATTTATTGTTGAAACAAGCAGTTTGAATTGCAGCAGCTAATTGTGAGTCAGCAGGATGCGAACCAATACGATCAGCTGGTTTACGCTCGTCAACGATCTCAACACCGATCATTAAACCGCGACCACGTACGTTACCGATACATGGGAATTCTTGAGCTAATTTTTTAAATTCAGCTTGTAAGAAGTCACCACGCTCTTGCGCATTTTGAGCAAGATTTTGTTCGCTAATCGTTTTTAATACGACAAGACCAGTACCCATAGCAAGTTGGTTACCACGGAAAGTACCCGTGTGACCAGCAGGCTGCCAAGCATCAAATTTACGTTTAATACCTAATACTGCAAGTGGTAAACCACCACCTACTGCTTTAGACATTACAACAACATCAGGTTCAATACCTGCATGTTCAAATGCAAACATTTTGCCTGAACGTGCAAAGCCAGCTTGAACTTCGTCTAAAATTAAAACGATGTTGTGCTTTTCAGTCACTTCACGGATTTTTTGCAACCATTTTACTGGAGCTGTAACTACGCCGCCTTCACCTTGAATCGCTTCAAGAATAACAGCAGCCGGTTTTGTTACACCGCTTTCTACATCTTCAATAAAGTTTTCAAAGTAGTAAGTTAAAGCGTCAACACCAGCTTCACCACCTAAACCAAGTGGGCAGCGGTATTCATGCGGATATGGCATGAATTGTACGCCTGGCATTAAACCGTTAACTGCATTTTTTGCACTTAAGTTACCAGTCATAGCAAGCGCACCATGGGTCATACCATGATAACCGCCTGAGAAACTGATCACTGAGCTACGGCCAGTGTAAGTCTTAGCAAGTTTGATTGCTGCTTCAGTTGCGTCTGCACCTGCAGGACCACAGAACTGCAAGCAATATTCTTCTTTACCACCAGGTAAATATGCTAACAATGCTTCAGTGAATGCATCTTTTAAAGGTGTGGTTAAGTCTAAAGTATGCAATGGCAAACCACTTGCCAATGTATCTTGAATACTTTGAATCACCGCAGGATGATTATGACCTAAAGCCAATGTACCTGCCCCAGCTAAACAATCAAGGTACTGTGTACCTTCAACATCAGTAACCCAGCATCCTTGTGCTTTCGCTATCGCTAACGGTAATTTACGTGGATAGCTACGAACATTTGATTCCATTTGACTTTGGCGAGTCAAATAATATTCGTTAGTAGCATTAGTGGCAGGGTTAACGGAAGTAACGCTCATATCGGATTACCATCTCTGATAGGGGTAGAAAGAAATAAGTCTGGTGACGATTGGTCCTTTGACTCGGTGCTTTATAGAACTAGTAAAGACACTTATTTTATATCTTGTAACTAGGAGCGCGATGATACCTAATTTTACAAGAAAAAAAACGTCTTTTATGTACTTTACTCATCTAATCTTATTGAAAAAATGTATCATCCCAATAGTTATGATGAATTATCATCATACTATGTGACAACCTAAAGAAAATATTCTTTTTTTATATTACTTTGATTTTTTAAGTTACATTGAAACACTTTAATTTTAAGCTTTTAATTTTTAAAGACTTTATATTTACCAAAATTTTAAAAAACCTGATCTGAATATTACAAATACGCCACAAAATCTGCAAAAGTTATGCATAAGTTATGTTTAACATTTCCTAATGAAAAAAATTAAATTTATATTAATTTTTAAAGGAAAAATTTATGCGTACTTTAGCCGTATCCACCCTTCTTTTAGGTTCTCTCCTTAGCCCTTTAGTTTTTGCTCAGGATGATAATGCTTTGAACTACAATATTGTAAATGTACAAGCGGAAGCTTCTCGCCAAGTTTCTAATGATGAAATGCATGCAACTTTATATATTGAAAAAAGTAACAAACAACCAGCCGAGCTTTCAAACCAAATTAATCAACTGATGAATCAGGCACTTAATGTTTCTCGTAAATATCCACAAGTAAAAGTGGAAACTGGTGCTCAAAGCACTTATCCAATTTACGATAACGATAGCAATAAGTTAAAAGAATGGCGTGGCCGCGCTGAAATCCGTCTTGAAAGTAAAGACTTTAAAGCTGCTAGCCAGTTAGTAAACGAATTACAGCAAAACTTCCAAACTCAATCAATTAACTTTACGGTTTCTGATGAACAACGTAAAAAAGTTGAAAATGAGTTAATGGTAGAAGCATCTAAAAACTTCCAACAACGTGCTCAAATGTTGACCCAAGCTTGGAATAAAAACCAATATAGTTTGGTCACTCTAAACCTGAACACGAATAACTATTTCCCACAACCTGTAATGCGTGCCAGCATGGCTAAATTTGCTATGGCCGAAGCTGCACCAGCTCAAGACATGGCAGCTGGTGAGTCTAAAATTACTGTGAATGCAAACGGTTCAATTCAGTTTAAATAATTTGTTTCTCTAAAAAAAAGCCCTGATTAGTTCAGGGCTTTTTTTGACTTATTTTTTAAAAGGTAAAGCGTATTTAAATATACGGCCTACCACTTGTCCAAACTGTTTAGCCAGACTTGCATTGTTATAATTTAGACCATATTTTTTACATACAGCTTCAACTTTTGGAGCCATTTGGCGATAACGACGCGCTGGGATATCAGGGAATAAATGGTGCTCAATCTGATGGCTCAAATGTCCGCTTAAAATATGTAATGCTTCTGAACCTTTCAAGTTAGAAGAGCCACGAATCTGGCGCATATACCAGTGACCACGGCTTTCTTCTTGTAAAACAGACTTTGGAAATACTTCCGCATCTTTTGTGAAATGACCACAAAAAATAATCGTAAATGTCCAGATATTACGAAGACCATTTGCAACCAAATTACCAGTGAATACAGGTAAAGCTGCTGGACCTGCAATTAAAGGGAAGAAAACATAGTCTTTAAAAAGTTGTTTTCCAATCTTTTTATTAACAGGTTTTAACTCTTCCAAGAATTTTGCCATGCTCTTACGTTTATAAAGGACACGTCCAATTTCAAGATTCTGAATAGCTACGCCCCATTGGAACAATAAACAGAATGGGATGCTATAAACAGGTTGAAGTAAGAAACCCGGCTTCCAGCGTTGCTCTGGGAATAAACGAAGTAAACCGTAACCGATGTCATCATCAATACCTTTAATGTTGGTATAGGTGTGATGTTTATAGTTATGAGTTTGGCGCCAGTTATCAGAAGTACCGACAGTATCCCACTCGTAAGTTTGACCATTAAATTTAGGATCGTTCATCCAGTCATATTGACCGTGCATCACGTTATGACCGAGTTCCATGTTTTCCATAATTTTAGAGAAGCCTAACAGACCTGTTCCTAAAATCCATGCTGGTGGGAACCAACCTGCAAACAAACATGCACGACCTAAAAAGCTACTATAACGAATTGCAGCATAAACACGGCGGATATATTTAGCGTCTTTCTCACCCAAATCATCCAATACTTCTTGCTTGATCTGATCGAGCTCTTTTGCAAATGCATCAAGTTCTGCTGGAGTCAAATCTCGATTTTTAGGATTTTTAAAATATTCGACTTTCACTGGCATATTCATAAGAGTTCTCTCTTAAAGATCAATAACTAGATCGGATTGTGCTGAGTTCACACAAATTTTGAGTAATTGGCTTGGTTCAGTGTTTTCACTACCGTTAAGTAAATTACGTGTTGAACCTTGTGATTTATTACAAACACATTTATTACAAATTCCCATACGGCAACCATGAGTTGGTTTAAGGCCTTCATGTTCAAGGCTAACCAGAATTGACTGGCCTTTAGGAATTGCAATTACCTTATTAGACTGGGTTAATGTGACATTCACATAACCAATATCATCAGCAGAGCTTTCATTTGTTAAGCTAAAGGCCTCTGTTAAAACGGCTGGAGATTTTTCAAAAAGTTGCTCAACTGTCGCCACAAAGCCAGAAGGTCCACACGCATAAATTGTGCTGTTTTCTACATCATCAACTAATGCTAAATGCTCTGTATTTAAACGCTCATCATTTGGGGTTTCTTGTGTATAGAAAACCTGATAATTAAAGTTCGGATATTGCTGTGCAACTTTTTCAAAGTATTCAACAAAAGCCGCATCTGAACGTTGTTTCACCCAATATAAAAGTTGTACCTGAACTTTATCTAACTGCTGACTTTGTTTAATCGCAGTAATTAGGCTCAACATTGGGGTAATACCACTACCCGCAGCCAACATAATTAAATTCGGTGTTTTGATGTTTTGTTGCATGTCACCATAAGGTTGACCAAGCTCAAAAATATCACCGATTTGGCTTTCAGAAATAAACCAGTTACTCACGATACCATCAGCAACTTTTTTTACGGTTAAACGTAAGTGCTGCGCATCTATTTGCGTCAAACTATAAGTACGTTCATAGCGACGACCAGCAATTTCAACAATCACAGGATGATGCTGGCCTGCAACGCCCATTTTTACTAGGCGGTTGCATTTTAGCGTTAGGCTCACCATGTCGTGAGCGACAAATTCTTTTTTTACAATTTGAACAAGGCCATGTTTTACAGACCATAAAGGATTAACTTTTTGTAGCCAGAAATTAGCCATTTCTTTATCAAAGATGGCTTGTGTCAATGAATTGAATAGAGAATTTCTCTTTTCGATTGCTTGCATAACTGAAGGCTCTGTCGCTCTTTTTTAATTATTATACACATGTATATATATTTGTATATACACCCGTACTTTTAATTACAATTTCACAAGTTCAGCTTCTAAGGCTATAATCCTGAGAGTTTACAAATATATTGAACAGCATGACCCAATCTTCACTTTCTCAGAACCTGAATGACACACCTCAACAACAAGATGTCATTGAAATTAAAACAGCTACGCGTTCTGTTGGAAGAAAAGCGACAATTACTAAAGAAGAACTTTTTCAGGCCGCTTTAAACCTCATTGGTCCGCAAAAAAGTATTGCTTCATTGAGTTTACGAGAAGTAGCTCGAGAAGCAGGAATTGCGCCAAATAGTTTCTATCGACATTTTAAAGATATTGATGAATTAGCAATTTCTCTAATTGAGCGCGCAGGTATCGTTTTACGTAAAATTATCCGTCAGGCTCGCCTACGTGCTTCTTTACAAGAAAGTATTATTCGTAGTTCTGTCGATATTTTCCTTCAACAACTCGATGCCGATGAAGGTAATTTAAGTTTATTACTACGTGAAAGTTTTACAGGTTCTGCTTCTTATAAGGCTGCCGTAGACCGCCAGCTCAACTTTTTTCAGCAAGAGCTACAAGAAGATTTAATTCGTCTTGAACGCTTAAATAACAATCACCTGTATCACCCAGACCTTGTTGCTAAAGCAATTACTCAACTTGTGTTTCACATGGGCGCCAAAGTGATTGATTTGCCGATCAATCAACGTGCAGAAGTTGCTGAACAAACCATGATTATGATTCGGATGATTTTAGAAGGTGCACGTCATTTAGATGAAGCAAAAATTCGCTAAAATGATCTAATGAATGGCTTGTTGATGAACAGGCCATTTTTACATCTAACTCCTCTATTTTCCAATAAAAATATAATTCACTGATTGAAGCGAATAGCTTGCCAGAGTATAAATAATCATTCCGTTTGCTCTTTCTCCTATATTCCCAACGATCTCAGGGATCCACATGCAAAATTTGAATAATCGTCAAAGTCTGATTGCAAGCTACATTCTAATGGGCATCTTTTTGCTTTCGGTTATCCCATTACATCTATTAGCAAGTTTTTTTGCAGGCTTTCTCATTTATGAAATTATTATTAGTTTAAGTTCGGTTGTAGAACGTTATATTGATGGCCAAAGAGCCCGTATTTTTATTAGTATTTTACTCAGTATCGTCACCATCTCACTTATTGGTTTTTTCATAACGAGTCTGATTAGTTTTGTTGTATACGATCTAAAAGGCGTCGGATTACATAGTATTAATAGCAAGGTTGATCAAACCCTCCTTCATTTGCAAGCAGAGATCACAAAATATCTTCCAGGTTATATTCCTGATAGCGTGACAGATCTAAAAGACGAAATCTTTGCATTTATGAAAGATAACGTCACCACCCTAAAAAACACCAGTTCCGATATTTTGCATAACTTCGTGACCATGGTCATGGGATTAATTATTGGTATTTTGGTGGCGATACATGGTTTTCATCGCCGTACGCCTCAGCCTGTTTTTAAGTCACTGCTTATCCAACGTATTCAAAAATTATCAATTTCATTTAAAAATGTTGTTTTTGCCCAAATAAAAATTTCAGCGATTAACACGCTGCTCTTTATTTTATTCGCCTTTATTTTATTGCCGCTTTGGGGAGTTCATCTTCCTTTTGCCAAAACTTTAACTATTTTGACCTTTATGTTTGGTCTCATTCCAATTTTAGGAAATCTACTTTCAAACACTTTAACGTTTATTGCAGCTCTTACCATTTCCCTAGGACTAGCAGGAGCAGCATTATTTTATCTCGTTCTGGTTCATAAACTTGAATATTTTATTAATGCTAAAATTATTGGGCATAAAATCAATGCAAATGCATGGGAGATTTTATTAGCAATGCTAGTATTTGAGTCAATTTTTGGCTTAGGCGGTTTAATCGCAGCTCCAATTTTTTATGCTTATTTAAAGTTAGAATTAAAAGACGCTGGTCTTATCTAATTCAAAATCGATATATAAAAAAAGCGCCCTCTCGGCGCTTTTTTCATTTTGAGTAAGTTACGGTTTAACCACAACTAACACTTGAATTGCTTCTGGTGTAACAGTTAAACCATCAAGTAAGCTCAAGCCTTCTTTTTGCAGTTTCTGTAAACGTTCAATTTCGTCTTGACGAATACTTGGGTTGAACTGTTTTAGATAAGTTAAACGGTCAATTTCATATTGCCATTTATTGCCATAATGCTCTTTTGCTTGTTGCTGAAGCTGCGGTAAATCAACTTTCGCAATTTCTAACGCTTGTTTATAGCGCTGCTCAATGATATCACGACGAGCTTTAACTACTTGGCGGCAGCTATTGCCATCTAAGTGATGTAAATATGGTTTTAAAATTGTCGGATCAATTTTTTCAGATAAATCCTGACCATTTTCACTTAACAATACACGGATAAGCTGTTTCGGCAAGCTTGATGGCAAGTTCAAAGATTTAGGTGCAATAACATCTACTTTAAACCAGACTTCAATTAATACTGAGCCCTGCTTTAATGCATTAGATTTAAGTACAGCAACATTGGTACTACCAAATGATTGCGTACGGATCATTTCCATAACACTTTCAATGAATGGATGCTCTAAAGTTAAATATTGAGCATCTTCACGAAGCTGAGCTTGATCGCGATAGAAAGTTGCTGTCATACCTTCTTCGTCTAAAGCCAAACCTTGCACTTGCATTTGGTCGGTTGGTTTAATAATCACCGTACCATTACTTTGCTCATCAAAATCGATATTGGTTGATGACATGAAACGCTTCACAAACATTGGTAGCGTTGTATTGTCGTCATAATCTTCAAGAGCTTGAACAATTTCTTGTGCCACAATAGGACGACATGAATTATATTCAAGTAAACGATCTCGGCCAGCTTGAAGTTCAGCTTCTAAGGCTTGACGTTGAACATTCACCTCTTCAAGCAAATCTTCAAATGTTTGACCTTGGTCTGCAAGTAAGCAGTCTTTTAATTCAACAATAAAATTCTCTTGCAGCGTTTGCGCTGTCGGAGAAATATTGCTGAAAATATTCAGTGCTTCGTTATACCAACGGAACATACGCTCTTGAGCTGTTCCCACAAGGTATGGCACATGAATTTGGATACGGTTTTCTTGACCAATACGGTCTAGACGTCCAATACGTTGCTCTAAAACATCTGGGTTAGCTGGTAGATCAAATAAAATTAGATCACTAGCGAATTGGAAATTACGGCCTTCCGAACCAATTTCCGAACACAATAGAATCTGAGCGCCATAGCTTTCTTCAGCAAAATAAGCAGCAGCTTGGTCACGTTCTAGTAAGCTCATGCCTTCATGGAACATTGCAGTACGAATACCTGCATGCAAACGCAATACATTTTCTAAAGACTCAACCACTGGTCCGCTACGCGCAATTAAAAGCACTTTTTTATGCTTAAGATCTTTGCGTAAAATTTCCATTAACCATGGCACACGCGGATCATTTTGCATCCATGAACCATCAATTTGTGCTTCTTCAGGCCACATCTGCTCACGCAGTTTGCCATCTTTTGACCAATCTTCTGGTGCTGGTAATGGTGCTGGCTGACAATCACGCCCTGGGAAGCCCTGAATGGCTTCACGTGTATTACGGAATAAAATACGTCCAGTACCGTGACGGTCTAATAATTCGTGAATTGCTCTAAAGCGTTGATCAGGCTGGTCTTCAATAGTGTGACCTAACAAACCTTCTAAAGCAGATAAATGCTCTGGCGTTAAAGCTTGATCAGACATGAGTACTTCAGCAATTTTTGCAGTTTGCTGATATTGGGTCTCTTCATCTAAAAAGCGTTCTAAACTACTAAAACGCTGTGGATCAAGTAAACGTAAGCGAGCGAAATGACTTTCTACACCTAATTGTTCAGGTGTTGCAGTGAGTAATAGTACCCCTGCTGTATTTTCAGCGAGCTCTTCAATTAAATCGTAACGATCATTACCGCCTTCTTCTTCGCTCCACATCAAATGATGTGCTTCATCGACTACGAGCAAATCAAAACCAGCTTCTATGGCTTGCTCACGCAAATCATCATGGTCAACCATTAAGTCAACGCTGGCAATAATGCATTGCTCAGTCAAGAACGGGTTAAGCTCTGGATCATGTTCTTTAATAGATGCGGTACGCGTTAAATCAAACAGAGAGAATTGCAAGTTAAAACGGCGACGCATTTCAATCATCCACTGATACTGAAGAGAATCAGGGACTAAAATCAGAATACGTTCTGAACGACCAGTTTTAAGCTGTTGGTGGATAATTAAACCAGCTTCAATTGTTTTACCTAAACCAACTTCATCGGCAAGTAAAACACGAGGAGCAAAACGTTTACCAACTTCATGTGCGATATAAAGCTGATGAGGAATCAGGCCAACACGTGCACCGACCATCCCACGTAGAGGACTGGTCTGCATTTGTGCTTGCATCAACATCGCTTCAATACGCAGGTCATACCACTCTTTATAGTCAACTTGACTTGCAAGCAAACGGTCTAAAGGTTTAGATAATTGAATTTGCGCACCAATACGTGTTTCATTGAGTGCTTTACGCTCTTGCTCGCCATTTTCTAAAGTACGAACAACGTTGTAACGCAAAACGCCATGACGATCTTCAACAGACTCAACGATCCACTTCTGGCCTTCTTGATCTTGAACTTCATCATTCGTATTGAAGATGATACGAGATAGTGGAGCATTGTTACGCGCATAGACACGTGTCTCATCACTTTTGGGGAATAAAATGCTGACAGATCTTTCATCTACATCAATAAGAACACCTAAACCGAGCTCAGTTTCTGTGTCTGATAGCCAACGTTGACCAATAGCATACTGCTGCAATTTTTCCACCTTTCTCTCAAGTTCGCACTACATATTGTACGATGCAAATTAGCTTATTTTTGCATCTTTTTATGTAGTCTTTAAAGCAAAATTTTGAAGCAAAAACCAATTAAATCGCTTTGCTACAAAAAATCACGCATTAAAATTTTTACATTAAAACGGTACAGGACAGTCAAAAGTTAATGTTTCTGCTGTGACAGGATGATTAAAACTTAACTGTTTGGCATGCAAACATAAACGCGGAACAAGTTGCTGCTCCGGTGTTGCATACAGCGTGTCACCTACAATTGGATGCCCAAGATATTGCATGTGTACACGGAGTTGATGAGATCGGCCCGTAATTGGTGTTAATTTCACACGAGTTACAGGCTGTCCCTGAATCTGAAAATGTTCTATGGCCTGCCAATGTGTTAAAGCAGGCTTATTGTGAGAAGCGTCGACAATATGTAAAGGTGGTCGGCTTGGGTCATAGATGACAGGAATATCTACAGTCCCCTCACCTTCTAAATGACCTGCGACAAGCGCTTCATATATTTTTGAAGTCTGACGATCTTGAAATTGACGTGCAATTGCACTTTGACCGCGCTTCGATAAACCAAATACTAAAATACCTGAAGTATCTCGGTCTAGACGATGAATGAGCAAAGTTTTAGGTTCAATCGCAACCAACCTTGTCAAAACACTATCATGTAAATCACCCTTACCAGGAACACTTAAGATGTCCGAAGGTTTATGAATCACCATAAAATCATCATCACGATAGATCAGATGTTCACTTAGAAAATCACTCAAAGTTGTATTCCCAAGGTAAGATGAAAAACAAGCGGGCAATAATAAAAAGCTTACGTCCGAATTACAATGCCGTTCGGGTAAATTAACAGCAGAATTTGCAAATATTATGGATCACTTGAGGTCTATAGTCAGTCAAGGCTTCAATAACTGCATAATATGTTGCAATGTCGGTGCTTGCATTATCTCTTCAGCACTTAAGCTCGCACCATTTGCACGCCATAGATCGACCAAATAATTCACAGCAGACTGATCTAGTCCGTAGTTTCTTAAATCAATTTCAGGATGGATCTCCATAGGATGTCGCCCCACCTGCTCAGCAATTGCCAATAAAATTCCTTTATCTGACAAGATATAAGAGGACGGCGTACTTAAAGACCATAACCGCATTAAGCTCTGCGTATTTAAATGTTTTATATGGTCAAAACTGATCTTTTCAACCCATTGGATATGCTGCTCTAGATTAGCCGCCAAGATCGCATCATTTACAACACTGACCTGATCTGTAATCGATAAAACAAGCTGCATGACTTGTTTAAACAGAGGCGACAAATCACCTGCCATCATAACTTGGGCTTTAGTATTTGATGACAAACGCTGACCAAGCTCCAACATGGTTTGTTGAAGCTGAGATGTCTCAATAAAAATAATTGGAATTTCGAGTGATTGAGCACGCTTACTCAACAGTTCCAAATGGTTCGCCAATGGTTGCTCAGACCAACCTGGTCGTAGTTTAAGCTCATTGAGCCCAACCATGAGCAAAATACTTTGCACTGACTCTATTGACCAATTTGAAGTACTTGCAGCTAATTGGATTTTTCGAGGAAAGGGATAAAACATTGTTCTCTACAAATATAAAAATAGCTCAAATTAAAAAGCCCGTTTAACACGGGCTTTTTTGCTTACTTCATTTCAGCGAATGTTTCTTTTGCAGCCTGAATCGTAAATTCAATATCTTCATCAGAATGTGCAGATGAAATAAAGCCTGCTTCAAATGCTGAAGGTGCCAAGTTTACCCCACGCTTTAACATGCCATGGAAGAACTTTTTGAAAGCTTCAATATCACATGCCAACATTGAGTCAAAGCTTGTAATGTCTTCTTGGTCAGTAAAGTAAAGACCGAACATTGCGCCAGCTTGCTGAGTCTTAAATGGAATCCCGGCTTCATCAGCTGCAGCTTGTAAGCCTGCAAGTAACTTTTCAAGTTGAGCAGATAATTTGCTGTAAAAGTCAGGTTGGCGTAAATGTTTAAACATCTCAATACCAGCACGCATAGCAAGTGGGTTACCAGATAATGTACCTGCTTGGTATACACCGCCCAAAGGTGCGATACATTCCATGATTTCACGCTTACCACCAAATGCACCAACTGGTAGACCTGCACCAATAATTTTACCTAAAGTCGTTAAATCAGGTTTAACGTTATAAACCGATTGCGCACCACCTAAAGCAACACGGAAACCTGTCATCACTTCATCAATAATGAATACAGATTTATATTCATCACAAATATCACGAATGGCTTGTAAGAAACCGTCAATTGGTTTCACCATATTCATGTTGCCCGCGACTGGTTCAATAATAACGCCCGCAATTTCATGGCCGAACTTAGCAAAGCATTCTTTTAATGCTGCAATATCGTTGTAAGGTAGTGTTAAAGTGTGTTTAGCAAAATCAACAGGAACACCTTTCGAAGTCGGTTCACCCTCACCTAAAGTAAGTAAGCCCGAACCTGCTTTTACTAAAAGTGAGTCAGAGTGGCCATGGTAACAACCTTCAAACTTCACAATTTTGTCACGGCCAGTATAACCACGCGCTAAACGAATAGCCGTCATGGTCGCTTCTGTACCCGAGTTAGTCATACGCACCAATTCAATGGATGGCATGATTTCACAGATAATATCTGCCAGTGTTGTTTCGTGTACGGTTGGTGCACCAAAACTTAAGCCATCTTCTGCTGCTGTTTGTACAGCCTTAATAATCTCTGGATGAGCATGACCCAAAATCATTGGCCCCCAAGAACCAACATAGTCAACATAACGCTTACCATCGACATCCCATAAATAAGCACCTTTGGCTTTCTCAATGAAAACCGGTGTTCCTCCAACGCCATTAAAGGCACGTACCGGAGAGTTCACACCACCTGGAATGTGTTTGCTGGCTTGTTTAAATAACTGTTCTTGCTTTGGAGATAAACTCATGGAAATGCTCGTCTTAAATATCTAAAAAATAATTTTGAAAGCTTAAGAAAATAATTGTGCCCAGGCCTGTACACGGGCAGGAATTTCAGCAGTTGATCGGCCTAATATATCACTAATGACTGCACAGAGGTCAGCCCCAGCCTCAATCACAGGTTTTGAGTTTTCAACAGTTAAACCACCAATCGCACAAATTGGTACATCATATTGGGCTGCTGCTTGCTTAATTACTTCGATCCCCACATTACCTGCTTCAGGTTTTGTAGAGGTCGCATAGACTGCACCAAATGCAATATAAGTCGCGCCATCTGCAATTGCTTTTTGTGCAAGCTCTAAAGAATTCAGACAAGTACGACCAATAATGACGCCTTCTGGTAATTGCAATTTTGCATCGGTAATTTCACCGTCACTTTGACCTAAATGCACACCTAATCCAAACTGAGCGGCCAGTTTTAGGTCATCATTAATCACAAAAGGAACTTGATATTTTTCACATAAAAGTTTGATCTGTTCAACTTCAGCAGGCTGGTCGACTTTTTCTACTTTCTTACGACGGTACTGTAAAATTGCGACCTGACGAGTTGCGAGTGCGGCATCTAGTTTTTCTAATAATAGTTGGATTGGGTCATCGTTGGTAATGAGGTATAAACCGCGCATACTCTACTCTCGCTTTAAAAAACTTCGCTAGTATAACGGATTTATAGATCATCATAAGTACCGATTGATATAGGCTTAAAAGTACCAATCGGTATATTAAGAATAGATATAAAAATTAGCTTGGAATTTTATCAAACTTACGGTCAACCAAACTCAAACGGCCACGTGCAACATCAGACAACATTCGCCAATCAGAAATAAAGCTATAGAAAGGCTGTTTAAAACTGGCAGGCTTATTTTTTTCAAACACAAAATGTCCAACCCAAGCATTTGCGTAACCCGCTACCAAACCATAGAGCACATATTTGGCTTGTTTCTTACGGACTGCTTTTGAAAAAAAGTATAGACCAATGCTACTGCCCACCACATGCAAACGTCTGCTCATGATGTTACGGTGTTCAGTTAAATAAAAACGATAAAATTCCTGATAGTTTTTAATCGGCAATTCAAACTCTGGCTGAGCTTCATTGCTAAAGTTTACTGGTGCATTCACGATCATCTTCCTGATTTTTATTTGATCAAAACGTCACCTGATTGTACACCTAAATAAAAGTGTAGCGTGATATGTTTGATTGTAACTTTCTCTATCAAAACCATTATTTTTAGAGCTAAGCTATTATACTTATTCAAGATAGTCTAAATACCTGATTCAGGGAGATATATTATGGTCGAAGTCGAACTAAAGTTTCAGTTACCTGAATCGAAGAAAAAAACTGTCCAGCAATACTTAAAAAAACATAAAGCAAAGAACATTCACTTACAGGCAAAGTATTACGATACGCCAGATCGCCTACTTGCAAAAAATGGTATGGCCTTACGTTTACGTAAAGAAGATGATCAATGGGTACAAACATTTAAAGCCGCAGGTCAAAGCCATCTCCACCGTGTTGAAGAAGAAACTCATTTAGGCGTTTGTGACCAAGAACCTGACTTAAACCTTGAGTTATACCAAGATAATAAAGTGGTAACTGATTTAATTAATGCGGTCTTAGGAACGCAAGCTGAAAAACTAAGTTTGCAGTTTGAGACTGATGTACAGCGCACCTACCATGTGTTTGAAGCAGATAATACAGCGATTGAAGTTTGCTTAGATGATGGTGTCGTAAAAACAGCGGATGCACACAGTGTAATTTGCGAAGTCGAATTTGAACTCAAGCAGGGTGCAGTGAAAACGCTCATTCATTTTGCGCAGCAATGGATTAATCGTTACTCACTTTGGCTTGATGTAAGAAGTAAAGCCGAACGTGGCAACTTATTAGCATTAGGGCAAGCTGCCTCACCTGCTGTTCATGCTAAAACTCTGACATTAAATAAAGATATTACTGCTGAACAGGCTCTAAAAAAGATTGTCGAAAACTGTTTAGGGCAATTCTTACCAAATATGGCTGTCATTGCAGATGGGGTTGCCGAAGCTGAGCATATCCATCAGGCACGTGTAAGCTTACGTCGTTTACGTAGTGCCCTTAAGCATTTTGCAGGTTGGTCAAGCGAGCTAAATCCTGTTTGGGAAGAACAAATTGCTGAGCTTTTCCGTAAACTTGGAGACACTCGTGATGAAGATGCGATTCGCACCGAAGTGTTACCTATTATTCAACAACATGGATCACCTGAACTTTTACTACCAGTTTCAGCCCAGCCCTCAAAAGAACTCTCAACAATCTTTAGCTCTGCAGACACGATTAAGCTATTACTCGATTTATTAGCATTTGCTTATTCAGAAGAAGATTCAGACAGCAAAAAAGGTGGATTAAAAAAACACATTAAAAAGAGTTTAGATAAGTTACATCATAAAGTGATTAATAATGCTGAACACTTCTCTGAGCTTGAAGTGACTGAACAACACAAAATAAGAAAGCAAGCTAAGCAGTTACGTTATTGTGTTGAGTTTATTTCTAGTCTTTATCCAAATAAAAAAGTACAGCAATATTTAAAACAGCTACAACCTGTGCAAAATACCCTAGGTCAATATAACGATTTGTTTATTGCAGAAGGTATTTTTAACAATGTGGTGGAACAAGATCCGTCTTTTTGGTTTGCTCTAGGTTGGGTCAAAGCCAAACAGCCACAATTACAAAAGCGCTCAGCAAAAGCTTTACAAACTTTTAGTCAGGCTGAAACTTTCTGGTAATTTATAAAAAGTCGCTGTAAACGTGCAGCGACTTTTATCGGTATTTACCAAATACTTTCCATACGCCGTTATCTGCTAACGGATCACTAAAGCTATCGCTGCGTTGCTTTCTTGGCTTATCACGAGCATCGACCAGTTTAAAATGCGGCTCAACTCCTAGCACAATCCCATTGGTATAAAACCGTGAACGTGTATATTCGCTTTGCCCATGTTGAAACACATAGGTTCTTAAATCGATGAACTCACGGTGAGCAACCAAAGCCGCGGTATCATCACTTTGCAACCATTCTTGCATCGTAAATATCTGGTCTGTTTCAAACTGCCCGCATTTTTCAATAAGACTCGCCACACCGCGGAAAGTTTTAGATTCTTTTGCACGTGTTTTATTAATCCGAATTCGGTCTACGTGAAAAAAGAATAGCGGTAAATTTAAATGGCTTGGCAAATGAATGGCATCTGGTAATTTATCTTCCATAAATGGCTGAAAAAGCTCTTGTGCCCTTTCAATTAGCCCCTGCCATTGACGGTAATAATTTTCGACTTCTTCTTGCAAGCCATAATAAATCGGCAATCCTTCAACATGCTCTAAATATTGGGGTGGGAAAACATGCTGGCGTAATAAAGCAATATCTGTCTTTAAACTTTGAATCGCAATTGCATCTTGCATATTAGTCTCTCCTACCAATACTTAGGCTATTTACAGACTAAGTCAAAGGTTTTGTTTCCGCAAGCGTTTGCCTATAATAAGCAGCTCTATTTTTGCGGGAATAAGTCATGTCTCAAAAGATTAATGCAACAGATATTACTGAAGAAGAAGCGTTAAATGCGGTTTTCTTTGAGCGTGCGGATGAATTTATTAAACAAGCTAATGATTTTTGTCGCCCGCCAAAAGATAAAAAAGTTGATCCAGCTGAGCTACGTGGTCAAGTGAGTGCTGCAATGTTATTTGCTACTGCCCGCTTCAATACATGGGTAGCAGCAAATAACTTTAAAGATGGTAATGAAATGCGTGATGCGAAAGATCAGGTTATGTCTTACCTTCTTCAGCAATTTCAGATGATGCTTGAAGATAACTTCGATGAATATTGTGAACAGTTTGAAAATTATTTACGTTTCCGTAAAAATGAAGATTTTCACGCACACAAACATGATCATTAATATGATTTAAAGATCCAAATAAAAAGCCACATTTCAGTGGCTTTTTATTTACGAGAAGACTTTATTTCTTTGCGGCCTGACCATATTGATCAGCCATCACTTCGACCAAATGTTCAGGTTTAATATACTTCTTAATTACTCTGTTAACGTCAGCAACAGTCAATTTAGTTAACTCTTGATCATGACGAATTCGGTCTTGCAATGTTTTGTTTGTTTCAAGCTGTAGATTTAACATGCCATGAATATTACGTTCATCTTCTAAAGCCGTAACTCGTTTCTTCATGATATCTGCTTTAGCAGCTTCAAGCTCTTGCTCAGTTACCCCATTTTTAACCAAGTCATTTAACACTTTATGTATTGATGCAGACACTTGTGCTGAGCGGCCCGAAGTATAATTTGCACTAATACTCAAAGCCCCTACATTCGTGTCACGGTCAAGTTGTAGCCCGCTTCCAAAACCATACACTAGGGCATTTTTCTCACGAAGCTCTTGAGCCAAACGTGATGAAATTTGAGATTCCCCTAAAATATAGTTCATTAAAATGAGAGCAGATGCATCTGGATGGTTTTTACCAACTGGAGTTGAAAGCACACTCTGGTAACTACCAAATTCACGTTGCTCAGATAAAACATGAACTTGCTGTGCTGGAAAATCAACGTGATCAATCAAGATTTTTTGATATGGCTGTTTACCGTTCCAATGACCAAATTCCTGATTCAGTAATTTTTGCATCTTTTTCGCATCAAATTCGCCTGTAATGGCAATTTGAGCATGGTTCATTGCAAAGAAACGCTCATATAACTCTTTCACCTGTTCTTGAGTTGCGTTTTTCAACTGCTGTTTTGCTAGTTCAGGTTCAAAGTGATAACGCAAATCACCTGGTTGATATTCTTCAAGTAAACGTGAAAGTGTTAAGCCCGCTACCACATCTGGCTCGGTATAAGGACGATCTAGGCTTGATAAGCTTTGCGATTTAATTAAATCAAACTGAGATTGTTCAAATTTTGGATTCTTCATCACATCAAGAACAAACTTGAAAAACTCATCAAATTTTTCTGATTTAGACTGAATATTAATGGTCATGCCATTGCCGTCAGCACTTGCATAAGCCGCACCGCCTGCATCAATTGATTTATCGGCAATATCTTGCAAACTGTATTTATCAGAACCACGAAGCAATAAGTATGAGGTTAGATCAACTACCGTACCTTTATTAAATAAAGATTTTTCTGTTCCGAAGTCCATCGTAATCGTTGCATAAGTACGATCATCACGTGTTTCAACTGGGAATAAAGCATACTTCATTCCATTTTTTAGTTTTCCACGGATAATCTTCTTCTCATTGCTTTCAACATATTGCTTAGAAGTTTTTAAAAACTCAGCAACTTCTTGTTGATATACCTTCGGATCTTTTAAAGGTTCAGCCTTTGCTTCGACCTGATCTAGAGTTTTAGGTGTCTCTTTTGAATTTTGCTGTTGCGCTTTTTTCTGGTCTTCAGGTGTTGGCAAAATATCGCCATCAATACGATGGTCAGCCACAAGGAACTGTTTTAAAGTTTGATTCACATCATCTAGCTTAACTTTTTCTACAGAATCTAAATCTTTAAAATATTGATCCCATTGCCCGCCAGCGACGGTGTAATCACTTAAACGTGACCCCAGTGCTACCGCATCTTTCGTGATTAGATCACCTTGAGTTTTCATTAAACTTTTAACACGATTTAATTCAACTTCAGTAAACGGCTTCCCTTTTTCAATGCCTGCTAACAAAGAACTTTCAACTTTTTTAGGGTCATTACTTGGTGAATAAATGGCGCCTAGAAACACCACATTAAAATCTTGGTCTAACCAAGTACTAGCTTCAACATTTGTGGTAATACCTGTTTCCACCATATTTTGGTATAGGTGACCACTTGGCTGCATTGTATATAACAAAGGAGCTAAAGCGAGTGTCGGCTGAATTTTGGTATTTTTACCATTCATATAGATATGGAATTTAGCCAGATCACTGCCCTTTTTCACCATGAATTGACGATTTTTTATTTTTGTAGAGTCAAGCACAGGAATCTGTACAGTCTTCGGAACTTCTCTTGCCGCAATTGGACTAAAATATTGATCAATTGTTTTTAAGACATCTGTCTTATCAAATTTACCTGAAATGACCATAACAGCATTATTAGGTGCATACCAGCTACGATAAAACTGGTTCAATTCAGGCATTTTAATAGATTTAAGTTCAGGCAAATCACCAATCGGTAAACGACCTAAATATTGGTTACCATAAGCTGACTTCCACATTTGATCCATCAGCACAGCAAATGGCTGATCCATGCGAACTTCGCGTTCACGCTTTACGATTTCAATTTCGGAAGGAACAAACTTTTCTTGAAGAACTAATTTATCCATACGCTCAGATTCAAGATACAGTACTTGATCAAGCGCAGTTTTTTCTGGACGAACGATATTAGTATATTTTGTTGAATAATAATCGGTGCTGGCGTTTGTCATCAATGTATATTGATCTAAACGACGCTGGAATTCTTCCCCTTTAACATTTTGTGTTCCCTTAAAAGCCAAGTGCTCAAGCAAATGAGCTAAGCCACTTTTACCTTGCGGGTCATTTAATGAGCCTGTTAAATAAATGGTATTAATAAAGATTTTATTTTCTTTGTCATTCGGTGCAAGCACAATCCGAAAACCATTATCTAATTTATATTCCTCAATATTTTGCTTACTTTTTACTAGTGTAGTTTGTGCCCAAGACGCAGCACTTAAACCAAGAATACATAGGGAGAGTGTCAGTTGTTTAAACTGCATAAACATATAAATACCAATTAATTTGAATAATAAAAAATCAATAGTTGTAGGACTATAGTAGGAAATTTGAACTAATTTTCATAGTAAAGTTTTGAAAAAAAAGCCGTTTATTTAAACGGCCTTATATTTTAAGGAAAAATTTCAGCTTGCATATAAAGCTTCCCATACCCTGAAACTTCAATACGTTCCTGATTCAGAATATTGCAATACAAAACGCCTCCACGGCTAGAAGCCTGATAAGCAATAATATTATTTTTAGCGAGTTTCTCTGCCCATAATGGCGCTATTGCCGTATGAATTGAACCCGTAACTGGGTCTTCTTCAATGCCCGCGACAGGTGCAAAATAACGCGATACACAATCATATTGTTGATCGGCTTTTGAGGTGATGGCAACATCCATCCCTGCAGTAGTAATCGCAGTCCGTTTACCCAAGGCTTTAAGTAAGTTCATGTCAGGCTGCTCATCTAACACGTCTTGCACTGATTCATACTCAATAATGTAGGCTTGAACATTTTGATAAACCGCTTTAAAAGGCTTTGTTAATGCTTGACGTAAAATAGCTGGATAATCTTCAACTTGATGAGCTTTGCGAATTGGAAAATCCATTCTGATTTTACCATCTTCATCTTGGTGGACCACAAAAAGACCTAAGTTTCGAACATGAAAATTAATTGTCTTTTTGTCAGTAAAATCTTTAAATAATACGAAAGCGCTGGCAAGCGTGGCATGCCCACAGAAATCAACTTCAACCGTTGGCGTGAACCAACGGATTTCATAGTTTTCAAAGTCTATAATTTTTACAAAAGCAGTTTCAGACAAATTATTTTCAAGTGCTATCTTCTGCATTAAATCTACATCTAACCACTCTTTTTCAACAACGACAGCGGCTGGATTTCCACGAAATAACTCTTTTGTAAAAGCATCGACTTGATACATTTTCATGATAGTGCTCTCTTTTGTAATAGGCCTATTTTCGAAAATTATTTAAAAGAAAAACAGATACAGTTTTTTTAAAATTAACATCACAGTGGCAATTTATGCCTATAAAAAAACGGCTCATCCAGAGTGGAGAGCCGTTTTTTTATTGATTTTTAATGATGTTGAGTTAACTCAATTTCATCTTCACTGTTTAATATTTCTTTATCAGTCTGGCCCATCAATTGGCTCGTAACTACGCCAGCAGTCATCGAACCATTTACGTTTAACGCAGTACGTCCCATATCAATGAGGGGTTCGATTGAAATAAGAAGCGCAACCAATGTTACAGGTAAACCCATGGCAGGAAGCACAATCAACGCAGCGAAAGTCGCACCACCACCTACTCCTGCAACCCCAATTGAACTTAAGGTCACAATACCGACTAACGATGCAATCCACATTGGGTCTAAGGTGTTAATACCCATGGTAGGTGCAACCATCACTGCCAGCATTGCAGGATACAAACCCGCACAGCCATTTTGACCAATGGTGGCACCAAAAGAAGCAGAGAAACTTGCAATAGATTCAGGCACACCCAAACGACGAGTTTGTGTTTCAATACTCAGTGGAATACTTGCTGCACTTGAACGGCTAGTGAATGCGAACGTTAAAACTGGAGCAACTTTCTTAAAGAATTTAAGCGGAGACACACCGGTCATAGTCAAAATAATGGCATGTACGACAAACATAATCGCCAAGCCTAAATAAGATGCAACCAAGAAACCGCCTAGATTTAAGATATCTGCGACGTTTGAACTTGCCACGACTTTTGTCATAAGCGCAAATACGCCATATGGCGTAAGTGTCATCACTAAGCGTACAAGCTTCATTACCCATGACTGCAACGTCTGAATCGCAGTCAGAATACGTTGACCTTTTTCTGCGTCGTCCTTCATTAGGTTAAGCGCTGCTATACCTAAAAAGACGGCGAAAATAACTACACTAATAATTGATGTTGGGTTTGCACCAGTCAATTCAGCAAATGGGTTACTTGGAATAAAGGAAAGAATAAACTGCGGTACACTTAAATCGGTAACTTTGCCTACATAGTCCGTATTAATCGCAGTTAAGCGTGCAGTTTCAGCAGCACCTTGCACCAAACCTTTTGCAGTTAAGCCAAACAGGTTGGTAACAAATACCCCTACCAGTGCAGCAATCAGTGTTGTAAAGAGTAAAGTACCAATCGTATAAAAACTGATTTTGCCTAAAGATGAGGCTTGGTGTAATTTTGCAACCGCTCCCAAAATAGACACAAATACCAAAGGCATCACGACCATTTGTAAAAGTTTTACATAGCCGTTTCCAACGATATTAAACCAGCTAATAGATTCAGCAAGAATCGGATGGCCACCGCCATAAATCAAATGTAGTCCTAAACCAAACACCACACCTAGAACTAAGCCAGCCAGAACTTTTTTAGATAAGCTCCAGTCCGTTTTACGTGTTTGGGCGAGTAAAAATATTAACCCGACAAAAACCACAATATTGATGATTAAGGGTATATTCATTCCCAAACTCCAAATTATTGCTTGTGTCATCTTTCAAGGGGGCATATTTGACCATAGCCAGCCTATATAAACTACCCTTTTCCACAATTTTATAGCATCAAGATGATTACAAACCTCTGTGAGAATATAAAATGACTTTTTCATACATATATATCACTTTTAATTTATAAATTAAGTTGGATATTTACGTATGAAAATCAATCACAACCTAAGCAACCTTTAATTCAAATTGTTGCTCAATAAAATGAATAAACTGCTTTAAATTGGTTCCCCATGTTTCGGGCGACTGGGCAACCAAGTAGGTAGTAAAATGAGCGGATTCAGTATTAAGTTCAAAACAACTTAATGACACTTTATCGACTACTTTGTTTAGATATGACTTTGGCAATAAAGCAAAACCAACGCCTAATTCCACACAGCTTACAATCCCGTCCAGACTGCCCATTTCCATGATTTGTGAAGGCGGAACACTGTGATCATTTAAAAATAACTCGATTGCATGACGATAAGAACAACCTTGTCGAAACGCAATAAATCGGGTCTTTGCAAGCTTGGCAACATCTGGAAAGTGAGTTTGCTGTTTCGGACAAACCAAAACCAATTGTTCTTTCCAAACAGGTAAACTATACAACTCTGGAATTAAATATTTAGAAGCAACAAAAGCACAATCGACCTCTCCTTGCTGCACAGCGCTTAACAAATATCGTGTCGGGTGAGTTTGCAGCTCAATCGGCAAATTCGGATATTGCTGCATACATTGATTGAGTAATTGAGGTAGACGTATTGCTGCTGTCGTTTCCATACTGCCCAAACGAATGGTTTCGTTCGGGTCAATATCACCCTCTTGAAAGATTTTTTTCGCTTTATTATGTAGAGCAATCATTTGAACAGCATAGCTATGCAGCTGTTGTCCAGCATTCGTTAAAGTCACTGGGTTATTACGATTGAATAAAATAACCCCTAACTCTTCTTCAAGCTTTTTCACATGGCTCGTGATATTCGATTGAACCGTATACATTTTTTGTGCAGCCAAGGAAAAACTTCCACTCTCTGCAACAGCTAAAAAAAACTCTAGAGACTTAAGTAACATACCACTATCTCAAAATAAGATAATCACCATCATATTAAATCATTTTTAAAGATTTAAAAACTCGCTTTTAATAATAAAAAAATTGAGCGTCCTCTCATGTCTACGTTTTATCGAATGAGCTTAATTGTCTTTTTGACAACTTGTTTGGGAATTGGTGTTTTTAGATTTTCCTATACTGCGCTTATGCCCATCATGATCGAGCAATACCAATGGACTCACGATTTTGCCAGTTACTTAGGGAGCGCAAATTTATTGGGATATCTGATTGGTGCCTTATTAGCGCTCTTAAGTATTAAAGAAAAGTACATCCCACCCATGATTGTCTTGTCGGCTATAGCTGGCAGCCTCAGCCTACTAGGCTGTTCATTCATGGATATGCCTTTGGTGTGGTTCATTTTTTGGCGTACGATTTCAGGTATTGCTGGCGGCTTACTTATGATTTTGGCGCCTAGCTTTGCAATGAAATACATTCCTATCACGCAAAGATTAAAAGTTAATTTTTTAGGCTTTAGCGGGATTGGTGTCGGCGTTTTATCCGCCACTATTATTATTCCTCTACTTAAAAATATGCCCGTACATTATGTTTGGAATATTTTCGCGGGTCTTTCTCTATTAGGAAGCTTAACTCTTTATCGATTATTAACTCGTAATACTGCCCAGATTATTAAACCGCAATCGACCTCTCTACAAGCCTTACAAAAATCACGTTTAGGCCTTGTCATTATTATTGCCTATATGTGTAGTGCCTTTGCATATATTCCACACTCTTTGTTTTGGATGGATTATTTATCCGGAACTCTGCATTTTCCCCTACAGCAAAGAAATCTATTTTGGGTTCTCTATGGAGTGGGAAGCTGTATTGGTGCACTTGTCGCTTATTGCTTAAGCAGACTAATTGGATATCTACAGGCCATTAAATGGTTATATACCATTTACAGCTTAGCCGTTGTTTTGCCGTTCCTTTCACATACCGCATCTTTACTGGCCTTATCTTCGCTTCTGACAGGCTTACTGACTCCCGCAACCGTATTTATTAGTTCTTATAGTCTGCTACAGATTTATGAGCACCGTTATCAAAAGCTTTGGAGCCTTGCCACCATTGGCTTTGCCAGTACTCAGCTTTTAGGAGGTGTTGTCATTAGTACTTTGCATCATTTGCATTGGTCTTATGCACATCTCTTTCTTTTGGGTGGAACCGTTCTACTCTTTGCAGTTTGCCTTTTAATTCCCCTACGCCCTTCTTTCACCTCAACTTTCGGAGAAACCAAATCATGAAATCTCTGTTCTTCCCGCTATTTTTAATTGCCTTTGTTCTTGTTATTCAGGCCATAGATCAGAGTTATCAAAAGAAAGTCGGCATCACGAAGACCACTAAGCACTCTGAATTTTTACAATAAAAAAAGCCCTCAACCGAGGGCTTTTTTATAGCAGATTACTCTCCCATGTGCTTAATA
This sequence comes from Acinetobacter sp. LT1, assembly GCF_059800965.1. NCBI lineage: Bacteria > Pseudomonadati > Pseudomonadota > Gammaproteobacteria > Moraxellales > Moraxellaceae > Acinetobacter > Acinetobacter sp. LT1. The sequence goes on along the minus strand of NZ_JBBAXE010000007.1, from coordinate 154,267 downwards.
ATCGCATCACCAAACTCAGAACAACGTAACAAGGTTGCTCCCGGCATTAGTCGCTCAAAATCATAAGTTACAGTTTTGGCAGCAATCGCTCCAGAAATCCCTTTAATGATCAAGTCAGCAGCCTCTGTCCACCCCATATCACGCAGCATCATTTCCGCAGAAAGAATAATAGAACCAGGGTTTACTTTATCCTGTCCCGCATATTTAGGTGCGGTACCATGAGTTGCTTCATATACTGCAATAGCACCACCAATATTTGCACCAGGTGCAATACCAATGCCGCCTACTTCTGCTGCCAAAGCATCAGAAATATAGTCACCGTTTAAATTTAGTGTGGCAATCACAGAGTAATCGGCTGGACGCATGAGGATCTGTTGTAAAAACGCATCTGCAATGACATCTTTGATAATGATGTCTTTACCAGTTCTAGGGTTTTTAATTTTAACCCATGGGCCACCATCAATTAGCTCTCCACCGAAACGATCAAGAGCCAACTCATAGCCCCATTCTTTAAAAGCACCTTCGGTGTATTTCATGATATTACCCTTGTGAACCAGCGTCACAGAAGGCTTGTCATTTTCGATTGCAAACTGAATGGCTTTACGGACTAAACGCTGTGTTCCTTCTTTTGAAACTGGTTTAATTCCAATGCCACATCCTTCAGGGAAACGAATTTTTGTGACACCCATTTCTTCTTGAAGGAACTTAATGACTTTTTTTGCCTCTTCAGAATCGGCTTTCCACTCAATACCTGCATAGATATCTTCCGAGTTCTCACGAAAAATCACCATGTCAGTTAATTCGGGGTGTTGAACCGGTGAAGGAACGCCTTCAAACCAACGTACTGGTCGTACGCAAACATATAGATCTAATTCTTGGCGCAAAGCAACGTTGAGTGAACGAATGCCTCCACCTACTGGTGTGGTTAAAGAACCTTTGATGGATACAACAAACTCGCGGAGTGCTTCAAAAGTTTCTTCTGGCATATAGTTGCCATAAATTTTATTGGCTTTCTCGCCGCAATACACTTCCATCCATTCGATTGAGCGTTTGCCACCGTAAGCTTTTAAAATCGCAGCATCTACGACTGCTTTCATTGTTGGTGTAATATCCACACCAATACCGTCGCCTTCAATGAAAGGAATAATTGGATGATTTGGTACGTTCAGTGATAGGTCTGCATTTACTTTGATTTTGTCGCCATCGGCAGGAACCACGATCTTCTGATAACCCATTGTGTAGATTCTCCCTTTTATAATACTTAAATAACTAAAAATAATTATCGATAAACAATACTTTCAACTTTTATTAACGCATAATAGCTTAATCGAATTTAATTCTTTTTGAGATTTATGTGGGAAATAAGCAAATTTCGCACTTAAATATAGCTCAATGTTTTCTCTAGTTATTTGAAAGAAGAAGCCATTTTTTATGAAAATTGTGATTCTCAACAAACCTTATGACGTTCTCTCCCAGTTTCGTAAAGACGAAGCGCACATGACCGTCTCTGACTTTGTTGATGACCCGACTTTGCGCTTGGCAGGCCGTCTCGATATGGACTCTGAGGGTTTAGTTTTTTTAACCGATCATGGTGGTCTGAATCAGTTCATTACCAACCCTGCAAATAAAAAATACAAAACGTATTTAGTTCAAGTTGATGGCGATGTAACCGAAGAAGCGCTTGAGCAACTTCGTAAAGGTGTAGAGCTAAATGATGGTATGACGCTTCCTGCCAAAGCCATTAAAGTCAGTGAACCTGAATGGTTATGGGAACGTAATCCGCCAGTACGTTACCGTGCAAATATTCCAACATCTTGGATTGAGATTTCAATTTGCGAAGGCCGTAACCGTCAAGTTCGTCGTATGACTTCTGCGGTAGGTTTTCCAACTTTACGTCTCATTCGTACTAAAATTGGCTCAATTGACTTAGTTCAACTTGGTCTAAGACCGGGTGATGTAAAAGAAATTGAACCATTACTCTACCCTGACTTTAAAGATGTACCAGCTGAACAGCCTTATCGCTCACGTTCATATGTGAAAAAGCCAGGCGGTACTGGTGGCAAACCAATGGTTCGCAAAAACAAAGATGGTTCTGCGAAAAAGTCTGGTACAAAACGTATCTGGCAAATGGATGAAAGCGAGAAACCACGTCGTAAGACTAATGGTACAACTCGTCCAAATACCAAAGCACCACGTGGTCGTGGCCGCAATGGTCGATAAGATTTAATCTTTTAAAAGCTCACATCAGTGGGCTTTTTTAATATCTTTTTTTAAGAAATAAAAAACCGGTGCATATGCACCGGCTCTTAAGCTATTTACTAACGAGTGAGTAATTAAGCCTCAACTGTTGCAAGAGCTGCATTAAATGTAGCACTTGGACGCATTACAGCATTTACTTTAGTTGGGTCAATTGCGTAGTAACCACCGATGTCCGCTGGTTTACCTTGTACTTGAGCAAGTTCAGCAACAATCTTCTCTTCATTTTCAGCTAAAGCTTTAGCAAGAGGAGCAAATTTAGCTTTCAACTCAGCATCTTCGTTCTGAGCAGCAAGTGCTTCAGCCCAGTAAAGTGACAAGTAGAAGTGGCTGCCACGGTTGTCGATTTCACCAGTACGACGTGATGGAGACTTGTCATTGTCAAGCAATTTACCAGTCGCTTCATCAAGTGTCTTCGCAAGTAACTTAGCACGAGCATTATTTTCTTTAATGCCCATCTCTTCTAAAGATACTGCAAGCGCAAGGAACTCACCAAGTGAATCCCAACGTAAGTGGTTTTCTTCAACAAGTTGTTGTACGTGTTTTGGCGCTGAACCACCTGCACCAGTTTCGTACATACCACCACCCGCCATTAGCGGAACGATAGACAACATTTTTGCAGAAGTACCAAGTTCCATAATTGGGAACAAGTCAGTTAAGTAGTCACGTAAGATGTTACCAGTCACAGAAATCGTGTCTAGGCCACGTACTACGCGCTCAAGTGTGTAACGCATTGCACGTACTTGAGACATGATTTGGATATCAAGACCAGTCGTATCATGATCTTTTAAGTACTTTTGTACTTTCTTGATCAATTCGTTTTCGTGTGGACGGTACGGGTCAAGCCAGAAGATTGCAGGCATGCCTGAGTTACGTGCACGAGTTACTGCAAGTTTAACCCAGTCACGAATCGGAGCATCTTTAACCTGACACATACGCCAGATATCGCCTTCTTCCACATTTTGAGTCAATAACACTTCACCAGTGTCAAGATCGGTAATGTTTGCAATACCAGCTTCTGAAATCTCAAAAGTCTTATCGTGAGAACCGTATTCTTCAGCTTTTTGAGCCATCAAACCAACGTTTGGTACTGTACCCATAGTCTTTGGATCGAAGTTACCATGCCACTTACAGAAGTTGATCATTTCTTGGTAAATACGGGCAAATGTTGATTCTGGCATAACAGCTTTAGCATCATACTGCTTACCATCAGCACCCCACATTTTACCACCGGCACGGATCATTGCTGGCATAGAAGCATCAACGATGATGTCGTTTGGAGAGTGGAAGTTTGTGATGCCTTTTGCCGAGTCAACCATTGCAAGTGCAGGACGGTGTTCTTGACAAGCATGTAAGTCTTCAATGATTTCTTCACGTAATGAAGTTGGAAGAGTTTCGATTTTCTCGTACAACCCAGCCATACCGTTATTAACGTTAATGCCTAATTCGTCAAATAACTTACCGTGCTTTTCGAAAGCTTCTTTGTAATAGATTTTCACACAGTGACCGAAAACGATCGGGTGTGAAACTTTCATCATTGTCGCTTTTACGTGTAAAGAGAATAAAATTCCCGCTTCTTTACAATCATCAAGTTCTTTTTCATAGAAATCACAAAGTGCTTTCTTGCTCATGAACATTGAATCAATGATTTCACCTTCTTGAAGCGCAACTTTTGGCTTAAGAACAATGCTCTTACCACTATTCGTGATAAGTTCCATTTTCACATTACGTGCGCGATCAAGTGTCATTGATTTTTCACCATGGTAGAAGTCACCTTCTTCCATATGTGAAACGTGAGTTTGTGACCACTGTTTCCACTCGCTCATTGAATGAGGGTGTTTTTTCGCATAGTTTTTAACTGCTGCTGGAGCACGGCGGTCAGAGTTACCTTCACGAAGGACAGGGTTTACTGCTGAACCAAGGCACTTACCATAACGAGCTTTGATTGATTTTTCTTCTTCAGTCGTTGGATTTTCCGGATAATCTGGAATTGCATAACCTTTTGATTGAAGCTCTTTAATACATGCAGTTAATTGCGCAACAGACGCACTAATGTTCGGGAGTTTGATAATGTTTGTATCTGGATCTTGTGTAAGACGACCTAGCTCTGCAAGGTTGTCGGATACCTTTTGCTCTTCACTTAGGTAATCAGCGAATTCTGCGAGCACACGTGCAGCTACAGAGATGTCACTTTTAATAATCTCGATGCCAGCTGGCTTGGTAAAGGTCTCAATGATCGGCAGTAGCGAATAGGTCGCCAATAATGGCGCCTCATCAGTCAGTGTGTAAATAATAGTTGACTTTTCACCAGCCATATATAGCCCCTTCCGTTTGATTGAGTGTTGAGGACCGAGCTTGTGGCCCAGTGCCTACGAACCGATATGCTTAAATAAAACCCTGAGAGTATCGGCTCTCATTGTCTTCCAGTCAACGAAATATCCAGTGATAACGACATTTCGCAGCGAAATAATACATAATTTAAATCTATTGATAATATTCCTATACCCAACTTTAAGTAATACATAATTCATCATTACTTTTTTAGGGACTGAATACGATTAAATTACATGAGATATCTTTCAGAGTTCTGACAATTATTATACTTTTCATTCAAAACAAACTCAAAGATAAAACGAATCTCATCGTTTAGCAGCACTTAAAAAATAAAAAACCGACGTACAAAACATCGGTTTTTTATAAACTATTTATTTGTTATTTAAGCTTTTAACCATTTTTCAGTTTTAGCCTGATCTTCAATAATAAGTTCAACTTCAGTTAAATCAGATGTAGCACATTCAACTTCAAAAGATAGTAACTCATCGCGACGGAAAGCAAACACAGTATAAGTACCGCCCTGCTTTGCATACTTCTCAACAAGTTTAGTGGTCGCTTTTAGCCCATCAATTGCAATAATTACATCATTGGCAGAAATACCTGCTTTAGCTGCTGCGCTATCACGGCGAGTACTTTGCACGAGTACACCTTCAGGCTTATCAACAAGTTTCAAACCAAGTGGCAAAGATTTGTCAGTTTTAACTCTATAACTTAAGCCAAACTCAGGGAACAGTTGATCAAGTGGCAATTCATCAGTGGTATTAATCAAATGATTAATTTGTTCAATCCAGCTATCACCCGTCAGTTCTTTACATAAATCAAAAATGGTTCTTTCGTTTACTTGCATACCATTTTGAGTGTTTTCATATAACCGACGCATTAAAGCATCAAGACTAGAACCCCGTAGACGTAAACCTAAATCTAGACATAATGCTACAAGCGAACCTTTATTGTAGTAACTAGTGCCCGCATTATTCGAGTTTTCATCTTGGCGATAAAATTTAATCCACGCGTCAAAACTTGACTCTGCAACTGTTTGAACAAAACGACCTGGGTTTTGCAAATAACGGTCAATTTGTGCTTTGAGTAAATCAAGATAAGACTTCTGAGAAATTACGCCACTACGTAATAAAATCAGGTCATCGTAATATGAAGTAAAGCCTTCAAATATCCAAAGTAAAGAAGTATAGCCTTCTTGATGCAAATTATAGTTTGCAAAGTTTTCTGGGCGGATAAACTTGACTAACCATGAATGAAAATATTCATGACTACATAAGCCTAAAAAGCGTTGATAATCTTTAGAAGGTTCAGTTGGTTCATTCGACTTTGGCAAATCATCACGCGGTGTAATCAAGCTTGTGCTATTGCAATGCTCTAATCCACCATAACTATTACCTGTTGCCATGGTCATAAAGGTATAGTTTTTAAATGGTGCCGAACCGAACATATTTATTTCAGCTGCACAAATCTTTTCAATATCGGCTTTTAGGCGATCAATATTGGTATTGTGCGAACCAGAAATTACGAACTCATGTTCAATGCCGTTCGTCTCAAAACTAAAGCGTGTTTGATCAGCCAATTCAAATGGACTATCGATCAGTTGATCGTAGTGATCTGCTTTTAAAGTAAATCGACCTTTAACTAAGCTTTTTGAAGCTAAGCCTGTTGCTAACTGAAAATGCTTTAATTCATCCGGCAAGAAAACTTCGACTTCACAAGCAGACTGCTCCTGCCCCTCTAACGCTAAACATACACACGCAGGATTAATATATAGACGAGTCTGGTCTACATACGCACCACGGACAGACAAATCATATGCATATACATCATATTCAATCGTCATTAATTCGTGGTCTGTATTAAATAAACGCCAGCGATTCTTGCTCGTTTTTTTAATGTCCAGTAGACGTCCAGCTTCATCATAAGCTTTAACGGATTCAATATGTTTTGAGAACTCTCGAATTAGATAACTACCCGGAATCCACGTTGGTAACCAAAGTTCCTGATTCGGGTTGGCTAAAAAACGAATTGTCACGTGAACGAGGTGCTGTTTGTAATCATCGAACTCAATTTGATAATGCAACATAAATTCTTCAATTTAAAAATAAGAACGGCTTCACATTAGATTATCACTTTTTTGTATCGTCTTGCGTAGATGTATTTTTTGGCAACAATTCCCACTAGCCTTCCACGAAAAAAAGGCATAGCATGCTGTGCATCTGTGTCCCGTATTTGCCAGTGAAAGTTAAGGTCATCCGTGAAATTTTTTCTATCTCTTTTTACCCTCTTTAGTATTTTTTGTACTACCCTAACCAATGCTGCATTACTCAATATTGCACCTGAAAGTGTTGAAGCTGCTGCATGGACTATTGTAGATACTCAATCGGGTCAAATCATTGCTGAGCATAATAGCCATGTTCAACGTGCACCAGCATCTTTAACCAAAATGATGGTTGCATACATTGCCCTAAAAGAGATTAAAGCTGGAAAACTGAAAAAAGAAGAAATCATTACTGCAACTCCAGTGGTTAGTGTTGTGCAGTGGGATGAATCACAAATGTATCTTAAAGCTGGTGAACAAATTTCAGTTGATCAGTTATTGGCAGGTTTAATCGTGATGTCTGCTAATGATGCAGCCGTGACTTTAGCTGAAAAAATCTCTGGTGATGTTCCGCGCTTCGTACAACGTATGAATCAGGAAGCTCAAGCTTTGGGTATGAAAGATACTCATTTTAGTAATCCTGCCGGAATTACGATGCCTGATCATTTCACTACAGCACACGACCTTAGCTTATTAAGTCAGGCATTAATTAAACAAACCCCTGAATATTTACATTATTCAAAAATGCCAAGCTTTAGCTATAACCAACGCTTCCATCATGCGACAAACCTTGCGCTCAAATATGACCCATATGTAGATGGCCTTAAAACGGGATATACCAAAGCAGCAGGTTATAACTTGGCACTCACAGCTTCACGTCCTTCATTCTCATCTGACTTAACTCAAAGACGTTTATTAGTCATTGTTTTAGGTACACCGAGTGCTGTAAAACGCGCTGAGATTGCAGATAAATTAATGAATCTTGCTTACGCCTATACACGTGATGAAGTGATTATTCCTGAGCAGAAATTAATTGCTGAACTACCTGTTGTAAAGTCGACTTTAAAAATGTTTAAGGTTGAAACAAAGCAACCAACAATTGTAACGACATCTTTATATGCAGACCCAGCACCAATTGACTTAAATACTTTTGATAATGTGACTCAACGCGTTCAAGTACTTGATAGCAATCAACAGCTCAATGTGATTACTCCACTTGAAACGACTCAGACCCATGTAAACATTGAACTCAATGAAAAACAATTAACTGCGCCATTAATGAAAGTCGTAAGTTTGGCAACAGTATCGATTTATCAAAATAATCAACTTATCCGCAGTCTTCAAATCGAAGATAACGTACATATTGAAGAAGCCAATATTTTCCAAAAAATCGCAATGTGGTTTTCTAGCCTCTTCTCTATTTTTTCATCAAGTGAACATAGTGCTGCTAAACTCTACCCAGTAGATTCGCACTAAAAACATCAAATTGTGCACAGACGCACAATAATTTTTATAAATAAAAGATGGCATAATTTAGCCATCTTTTTTTATAGAAAAATAATTAGGTGAAAAAAATGACCCAAAATTTACATCATATTGTAATTGTTGGTGGTGGTGCTGGCGGCTTAGAACTGGCAACACAACTCGGTGAAACTTTTGGGAAAAACCGTAAAGCAAAGATTACATTGGTTGACCAAAACCTTACTCATATTTGGAAACCATTGCTTCATGAAATTGCTGCTGGCTCTTTAAATCCACACGAAGAACAAACTAACTATTTTGCGCACTCAGAAAAACATCATTACGAATTTGTGCTCGGAACATTAGTTGGGGTTAATAAAGATAAAAAATTAATTGAACTAATGCCCCCTCAAGTGTCTAAGGATCAACAGAATCATTCGCAAGAGCTAAGTTATGACACACTTATTTTAGCGCTTGGTTCGGTATCAAATGATTTTAATACCACTGGAGTGCGTGAAAACTGCCATTTCCTTGATAGCAGAAAACAAGCCGATATTTTCCAGCAAGATTTATTACATCTTTATATTGAAGCTCAAAATCAACCCAATCAACGAACTTTAAATATTGGAATTGTTGGTGCGGGAGCAACAGGTGTAGAGCTGGCAGCTGAGTTAATTGAAACAACTAAAAACTTTTATCGATATGGTTTAAAGAAGATTCATCCAAACCAAGTCAAAATCACACTGATTGAAGCTTCTGAACGTATTTTACCTGCTCTAAGCGATAAAACTGCTGAACACAGTGCTGGGCAACTCAAAAAAATGGGCGTTGAAATTTTAACTCAACACCGCGTTGAAAAAATTGATGAGCATTGCATCTACTTTAGCAATGGCAACCAACTCAAAAGTGATATTACCGTTTGGGCCGCAGGCGTAAAAGCACCAAAGGTATTAGAAAGTTTTACCGATTTTAAACGCGATAACATTAACCGCCTGATGGTCTATGCAACGTTGCAGACCTATTCTGATCCAAATGTATTTGCGTTTGGTGACTGTGCTCATTGCCAACTTGATGCAAGACATCCTCCACTTGGCCCACGTGCTCAAGTTGCAAGCCAACAGGCCAGCTTCTTAGTTGATGCTATGGCTGCTCGACTAAATGGCCGGTCACAGCCGATGTTTACATTTAACGACAAAGGTTCTCTCGTGTCTTTAAGTCGTCATAAAGCCGTTGGAGAATTACTTGGAGATGTCAGCGTACAAGGCTATATTGCAAAAACAATGTATGTCTCTTTATATCGTTTACATCAAGCAACGATTCACGGATATACTCAGGCTGGACTACTCACAATGAAAGATTTACTTACAAGACGTGTACGTCCAAAAATTAAGCTGTATTAAGTTGAATTTTTTAAGTTCGTCCCTATTTATATAAAAACGCATCAGAAAAAGTGCCAAAGATTAAGATTTTGTAGTCTACAAAATTTATTTTTCACTTTATGATGTACGCTTCAATTGATTGAATGGATCAAAAACATGACTGCTATTGCAAATAACCACGTGGTTTCATTCCACTACAAATTAACAAACGCTGAGGGTGAAACACTTGATCAATCTCAAGGTGAACCACTTGCCTATTTGCACGGTGCAGGCAATATCATTCCTGGTTTAGAAAATGCATTAACAGGTAAAACTGTTGGTGAAAAATTCACTGTTAACGTTCCAGCTGCTGAAGGTTATGGCGAATACAACCCAGACCTAGTACAAGAAGTTCCAGCTCAAATGTTCCAAGGTGTTGAGAACATTCAACCTGGTATGCAATTCCAAGCTCAAACAGATGACGGCGTACAGATCGTTACTGTTAAAGCGGTTGAAGGCGACAACGTTGTTGTTGATGCTAACTTCCCACTTGCTGGTCAAGATTTAACTTTTGAAGTTGAAATCGTAGAAATCCGTGATGCTTCTCAAGAAGAATTAGATCACGGTCACGTACACGGTGCTGGTGGTCATCACCACTAATTCATCTTTAAAGATGATAAGGGCAAAGCTTCGGCTTTGCTTTTTTTATGTATTTATTTTTATATAATATTTTGATAATAATCCTTTAACTCACCTCACTCTATAAGGGCCAATTTTCATGTCAAACGTAAATCAGCTAATTTGGTTTCGTCAAGATTTGAGAGTTCGAGACCATGCTGCTTTATGGCATGCCTCTCAACAAGGGCCTTGTATTGGGTTAATTATTTTATCGCCTGAACAATGGAAAATGCATCACGATGCGCCTATAAAAATTAATTTCTATTTACGTCAACTTCAACAACTCAAAAAAGAACTAGAACAACTTAATATTCCCCTTATTATCCAAGTCATTCCTTACTGGAAAGATATCGCTGATTATATTGGTGAACTTAGCACTCAACTTAATATTGAAAATGTCTATTCAAATATAGAGATCGGCGTTAATGAATTAAAAAGAGATAAAACTGTACAAGATTTTTTAAATCAACAAGGTAAAGAGCTCTTTTTATTCCATGACCGTACGATTTTTCCTTTATGCTCTATTCGCAATCAGTCACAGCAGCCCTATCAGGTTTTCGGTGCATTTAAAAAAGCATGTTATTCAAAATTGGATATCAGTGGTTTACCTCAATGCTATCCAATTCCTGAAAAGCAAAGTAGCTATCCAGCGTCTTTTTCAAAAATAAACAGCTTAACTCTAGAAGATATTGAAGCTTTTTTTGATCCTTCTGTTTCTAAAGAGCAACAAGGCTTATGGCCAGCTGGAGAAAATTTTGCTCTAGAGCAGCTCGACATATTTATTAAAGATCGTTTATCTGATTATAAATTAGAACGTGACTTTCCCAATGTAAGAGGAACTAGCCAACTTTCCCCCTACTTAAACATTGGGATTTTGTCTATCCGCCAGTGCCTGCAAGCTCTTTTTAGGGCTGAACATGGCAACTTTCATTTGACAAATGAAGGCCAGCAGACTTGGTTAGATGAACTCATTTGGCGAGAATTTTATCAACATATTTTATTTGATTTCCCCCATGTTTCTAAACATATTCCGTTTAAAAAAGACACTCAGAAAATTAAGTGGAATCACAACCCAGAGCACCTAATTGCATGGCAAACGGGCCAGACAGGTATACCGATTATTGATGCTGGAATGCGTCAACTTTTAAAAACGGGATGGATGCATAATCGTGTTCGCATGATTACCGCTATGTTTTTATGTAAAAACTTACTCATCGATTGGCGAGTAGGTGAACAATGGTTTATGGAGCATTTAATCGATGGGGATTTAGCAGCAAATAATGGTGGCTGGCAATGGTGTGCTTCTACCGGAACTGATGCCGTACCTTACTTTAGAATTTTTAACCCTATTGCTCAATCAAAGAAATTTGATCCAAATGGAGATTATATTCGTCAATGGGTTGAAGAATTAGCTCATCTAGACAATAAAGCCATTCATGAGCCCTACTCGACTAAAACGAATATTCAGTTAAATTATCCAAAACCAATTGTAGATTTAAAGGAAACTCGTCTTAAAGCAATTGAAACTTTCAAGAGTATTTAAATAAGAATTACGTCTTAAGTGTTTATTTTTAATTAAAAAATAATAACAGTATTTGACTATAGTGAGACTTTGTTCTACAAATAAACATAATAGATACTTAAAAAAGGCCATAAACAACAACAACTTCGCAATGTCTCACATTTAGTAATAAAAGTATAAAAAAATTAACATTACAATAAGGTAGCTATAGCTCACATGCAACAAAAGAACCCTGGAAGAACACTCGTCTTATGGATTATCGCAGCTCATCTATTTATGGGCATGGTGGCGTATGAGTGGTTACCTGTAAGTTTTAGAGGAAGCTGGATTTTTATTCTCATTCTTTTAATTTCTGGAGCTTTTTTACAAGTTGGTGCATCCTTAATTGTGGGCTTACTCGCTTTTATCGGTGTTGCAGTATATTTTCTACTCGACTTAGGGGCTCAGACGCATATTGAACGTCAGCTTCTTTTACTTTTTATTATTCCCCTCATTCCTCTTTTTCTGAGTGCTGTTCGCCATAATATTGAAATTAACGTTCAAAAATACCGCGATATTCAAAGTTATGACCGTAATTATCGCCGTGATATTTTCCCGCTTAGCGCACTCAAGTATTTTCAACGCAGTTTCTTTAAGCTTCTTGATCATCATCACATTCAAGACTATGAAGTCTTTGAAATTAGTATTCTCAACCGAAGCTTAATTAAAGAAATGTTAGGCGACGATGTGTGGAAAACCACTCAAAATGAAATGATTAAAATTTTGAGCCAACATCATCCACAAGAAATCGTTTTCCAGTTTGCTGATGATGATCTTGAAACTATATACAGCATTGTAATTCGCAAGCAAAAAACGGATGAAGAACCTGAATTTATTAAAAAGCTAAAAGAAATTATGACTTTGCGGCTTGAAGTCGAATATAAAGTTATTCAGATTCCACCTGAAGAGGAGATTACTTAATGTCTAATCTTCTTAATATTTGTGGAATTATTATTGCATCTAGTCAGTATCCTGATGCCACTTTACAGCAGTTCTATCGGCAATATTATCATTGTGAGATTAAAACGGAACAAACAAAAACAGAAGTTCAGAGTACCGATGATCTTTCAATGTTTTTTCCATATCAGGATACATGGTGGCCTATCTTTACAATTGACCAGATCAGCTCGGATAGCTTTCAACGACTTATTCATAAAGGGTTCAAGCCTGGCATTATATTGCCGGATGAAGTTTTTAGCTTTTCTCATTATTTCTTGCTCAAAGAAGCAGTCAGCCAAGGTGCGATTCCGATTGCACTTTATAAATCAGAGCAACCTCAATATTTTGCGGCTAAAGCCACATTTTCGACTGCAATTGGGTTGCGCCCAATGGCTGCTTTTGTCTCAACGGGATGGGATGAAAATTTAATTTCACAGACCGCTGGTAGTTATATTATTCAATTTAACCCTTCGCAGCTCCCGTTACCCTCTAGAGAAATTAAGCAAAAACAGCATTTATTTTATTCGGCTAAACGTTTTAACGGTCATATTTCTGGGTATGAAATTATTATTAATCCTCCTGCTGATCTACCCACAACAAATATTCGATATCCTCAACTCGGAATATCTTGGAAATTTAATAAGATTAATTACATAAGTACGCCAGAGCATGTAAAAACTAATTTCCTTGGATACATTTTTATCGGTTTAAGTACTGTTGTAGTTCCACTCGATCTAATTCTGACGAGTACCTACCCTGACCTCCTTGGTACGTTTGGTAGCTATATTTCATGGTTCTCTCTTGTAATCGGGTTGATTTTATTAGTCTTGCTCATCTCGTCTATTATCAGGAGGGTTAAATCAAATGGCTCCCATTGATATTCTCTTCTTATTTGGATTTTTAGGGATTTGGATTCCACAAGCATTTTGGGCGTGGTTAAGTTATCAAGCTTGGAAATATTCAAAAACAGCAGAAAAAGAGTTACAAAACCTTCCAATACCAGAGAGATGGCCCGTTTTGAGTGTCTTGATCCCTGCCTATAATGAAGGTGTTGTGATTGAAGATACTTTGCATGCAATTGCTCAACAAGATTACCCAGCCGAAGCATATGAAGTTTTACTCATTAATGATGGGTCAAAGGATAACACCCTAGAAATCGCCGAAAATTTGGCAAAAATTTATCCTTGCATAAAGATTGTTAATGTTCCTAAAGGAATGGGGGGGAAAGGTAAATCTAGAACGCTTAATAATGGCCTCCCCCATGCTAGAGGCGAATTGATTGTTGTCTATGATGCGGACAGTACACCAGAACCCGATTGTGTTCGCTTGCTAGCTCAAACCCTACTTGCCGATAAAAAATTAGTAGCCGTTAATGGAAAAGTAAGAACACGTAATTGGCAAGATAGTATTTTGACCCGATTTATTGCCATTGAGTTCATCTTTTTCCAATGGATTTTCCAAGGCGGTCGTTGGCAACGTTTTGAGCTATCGACATTAATGGGTACTAACTATGTGATTTGGCGTGATGCTTTAGAAACCTTAGGCGGTTTTGATGAAAAGTCATTGGTCGATGATACAGAAATGAGTTTTAGGATTTTCATTGGTCAAAAACGGATTAAATGGGTGCCCTATGCAATTGGTTGGCAGCAAGATCCTCCATCTCTGAGTGTGTTTGTTAAACAGCGTTCACGTTGGACCCAAGGTAATTTTTATGTGACTCGTAAATATTTACCCGTCGCATTAAGAACGCCTTTTCCTATCGGAATTGAAATTCTTAACAACATTATGTGCTACATACTTTTTGTACCCGCTTTATTCTGGAGTCATATCACGTTAACCCTTGGCATACTTGATATTGCGGGTATTTCAGTTCCAGGCCCATTCACAACTCTATGGGGACTGTCATTTTGCCTATATGTGGCACAAATGTGGTTTACGCTTTCACTCGAAAAAGTTAAACCAGAACTCTACTTTTATTCAGTTCTATCTTACGTAAGTTACTCACAAATATTTCTATTTATTGTTTTTAAAGCCGCATATGACATGCTTAAAAATAAAATACAGGGCAACTCCCTTCAATGGTACAAAACGGAACGTAGCAAGGAGAAAAAATAAATGAAAAAGACTTTTGATCTTTACAAAACAGCTCAAGTGCTCCTTGCCAGCACCAGTCTTATGCTCGCCATGTCTGCTCATGCGTATACATGGGAACTGGACGATATTAGTACTTCTACTAAATACACAGTCGAGCCTCATTTTTTCTATATTGGCAAAGGTGCCCAGTGGCAAAACATTCAATTTTCAAGTGATTATTCCACTGAAAGCGATACAACTTTACTTGTAAAATATGATGATAAACTCATTTATAACACTACCCTAAGTGGGGATGGTCAAGTCAAATTTGATATTCCAGCAAGTCAGAGTGGTTTTCACCGTTTAGATTTTATTATTCAACAATATGCGAAACCGACTACGCTGAATCAAACCAAAGAAACATTCTGTACAGAAGATATTGATCACCTAACTTATTTAAGTAATTCCCAGCTCGACTTTACACCTATTCGTAATGAATATCGCTTAAAAGATTTGCCAGATGCTTTATATAACCCACAAGCGAGACGGCCTACTCCATTTGTTGGTATTTTAAAATACAACCGTAAAGAGATTATAGAAGCCTCCATGCTCGCCAGATTAGCAAGTTCATGGACCTCCATAACACCTGTTGAATGGGTTGATTCAGGACAAACCAATTTAAATCCTGAAACAAACTTTATTATTGAAGTTATTCGCTCAGCAGCACCACTAAAAGGCGGAGCACTAGTACAAATTGCAAAACCTGTAGAAGGTGTGCCTACCTTATCAATTACTTATCATACTCAACAAGATTTAACGAGCGCAGTAAATGGACTAATTAATTCTTCTTATGTACAACAATTGAGTACAGGAAACGCAGTTTTTCCAAATACAATATCTAATCCAACATGGGCTCAATTTAAAAAAATCGATACACTCGCCGATTTAGGTATTCAAGATTTCAGATTAAATCACGCTGAAAAAAACTTATTTCTTGATTTCCCTGCGGTATGGCAACCAACCGATATCTTGCAAGGACAAATCGCACTTCGTATTCAAAGTGGTTTATTACAAGGTTCCAATATTACAGCTTGGATTGATGGAGGACTTGCTGGAAGCATGAAAACAGCCGACCTTGCTTCAGACCCAGTAAACCGTCAGTTCAATATTTTTGCAAAAGCTATTTCTAATACGACAAATTTTAGTCTAAAGCTGGAAAATTCAGTGATAGCCAATTCCCAATGTTTACCTAACGCACATGGTTCACTTTGGATTGATACAGCCAAATCTACTGTAAAGCTACCTCATAAACTTAAAAATGGTGTAGCCGCAATTTCAGTGACTTTAGCAACAACCCCCACAATTGCGGTTGATGGTCAATCTGGTGCATTAAATATCGCGATTGTGTTAGGTCAAACTGCGAAAAAAATGCTTTTAACCCAAGCACCAATGCCTCTCAACCTAGTCCGTTATTCACCGAGCGCGCCACAATCTGTAAATGTCCGCGTTAACAAAGATATTTATCAACAACAAGTACTAATGCATCAGGATATTATTTATGCACCTGCTGCCCAAAATGGTTTTATTGTCAGTTATAACAATAACCGCTTTGATGTGATTACCGACTCACAAGGTGGCGCACAAACGTTTATGCACCTTTGGGAAAAAATACAACATAAAATTCCAAACAACGTGACGAAAATGCTGGTTTCAGAAAATGGAAATATCTATGTTTTACAAAAACTCATTGTCGGAAATCAAAAGGCGCCTCTAGTCCAACAGTCTTCTTTCTTCTTATTAGTTGTGATTATCTCTGCAATTATGATAATAATTATCTTCTTGTGGTACTGGTTAAGACGAAATAATGAGAAAACAGATACCAATTAAAATAGCTGCTTTTATTATTTTAATTATATGTAGTGTCATCGTATATGCGGGGCTTTTCAAACATCAAGGTCAAGCCCCTCATATTGAAGGTGTTTTCTGGCAACCTGACAATAACACTACTCCTCCAGAAGGAAATTGGCACTATTTAGGTGTTGATACATTTGTTCCCCAATGGTCTGTTGTTGAATCTAAATCTTGGTGGAAAGAATCAAATTTTCCACAATGGGAAAAAGCTATTAATTTAGAAAAGATTAAACAAGAACCTTGGGCAAAAAATCTCATATTGGGCTTAGCCGGTGAATATAATGAACCTAAAGCTCGGGCTAATGTCATTGAATTAGGCGAAAAATCTGCCCAAATTATAAAAGAGCAAAAAACAGCATTTAAAGGTTATTACTTTCCGGTAGAAGCAGATCCAACTTGGCTACGAGTCAGTGCTTTAGGTCATGTGTTATCGAAGCTTCCTTCACCAGTCTGGGTGAGTATTTATAGTGGCGAAACTGAGCCTGAAAATTATGATTTATGGGTTAAAAGCTGGCTGCCTGACCATACGGGAGTTTTTTTCCAAGATGGTGTTGGCGTAGGCGTTCGATCACCTAAACAGGCCAAACATATTTTAGATCAGCTTGAAGATAAACTTGGAAAAGACAAAGTAATTATAGTATTAGAAGCTTTTAGAGTGAAAAAGAATGGGCAATTTAGAGCCGCATATCCTTGGGAAATTATTTCTCAGCTAAAAGCATATGAAGGTAAAACTGTTTATATTTTTGATGGTCCTCATTACATGAGCCGCTGGTGCGTTAATATTGTGAGCTTATGGTACCGCCTCACTTATGGTCATGCCAACAAAACCATAAATGAGACGAGATCCTTAAATCATGATTATGCCAATTCATAAGATTTAGCAATTTGATTGAGAATACGTTGAGCTGCTTGCCCATCGCCGAATGGGTTTTCTACATGCGCCATTTTTTCATAGTGCTGTTGGTCAGTGAGTAACTTTTCAGCTTCTTCAATAATTTTTTCTTGATTTGTCCCCACCAAAACGCCTGCCCCCACCTCAACCACTTCTGGTCGCTCGGTAGTGTCCCGCAAGATTAAAACTGGCTTATTAAATGATGGACTTTCTTCTTGTAAGCCTCCCGAATCCGTCAAAATAAAAGTAGATCGGTCTATCACTGCCAATAGACTTGGGTAGTCTAATGGTTTAACAAGATGAATTTGGGAATGGTCTTTAAACTTATCATGGACTACGTCATGGACGGCTGGGTTTAAATGTACAGGCCAAATGAAATGTAAATCAGGATGTGCTTGAGCTAAGTGCTCAACCGCATTGCAAATATTTTGAATTCCACCGCCAAAATTTTCACGACGGTGGGCAGTAATAAGTACTACTTTGTCATCTTGCTTTAATTGAATTCCATAAGGTTCAAGCCGGTTCTTCAAATCAGATTTTTCAGCAATTAATTTACGCCCTAAATACACCGCATCAACAACTGTATTGCCTGTAACCGTAATGAGCTCTGACGGAATTTGTTCATTGAGTAAATTTCTTTTTGATTGTTCAGTCGGGGCAAAATGCCATTTAGTAATACGTGAAACCAACTGACGATTTCCCTCCTCTGGAAAAGGATGATCTAAATCATAAGAACGTAAACCAGCTTCAACATGCGCAACAGGGACTTTCATTGAAAACGCGACTAAGCCAGCTGCTAAAACAGTTGTTGTATCACCCTGAATAACAATTGCATCTCGTTTTTGCCCATCAGTGTATACATTCTCGATTTGGCTCAAACCATGAATTAAGAGCTGATTTAAACTTTGTCCAGCATTCATAATTTTAAGACGGTGGTCAATTTCAACCCCAAAGAAATCTATCGCATCTCTTACTAGTTCGTCATGCTGTCCAGTAAAAATCACTTCAACTTGAAAGCGAGGGTCTTGTTTTGCCAATAAAATAACAGGGGCAAGTTTGATTAATTCAGGACGGGTTCCAAATACAATAGATATAAAAACTTTATTCACTTTAGAAATCCTTATAAAAAACGAGTTCTACTCGAGTATTGTTGTAATGATCTTTCGTATTTACTGGCACATCTTTAAAGTAATTGCCATATAGTCGTTCAACACGTAGTTTTATTGGTTGATAATTAAAAGGCTGCCATGAAATACCTGGGCCATATTCAAATAAATTATTGTAATATTCATCTTTACTGTCAGCTAAGCCATGCAATTTCATATAAGCTTGTACAGTGCCTGTTTCACCCTTATAGACATTCAAACCCGTACGTAAGCGTAAATCGCCAATAACATTATAATCTTCTCTAGAATAAGTCGCAGCATTGCCATATAAATCAGTGAAGTACTCATTAAAACAAAGTGACTGATCACAATTATTTTGAGAATACCATTCTTGATAACCTGTCACCCCACCGACAACACTTTCACGAAATTTATCTCTATTTCGATCAATCAGATCGTAACTTCCACCTACTTCTAAATACATGCGCACAGGTATAGAAGTCCAAGGTTGATAATTAGCACCTACACCTAGAGTTACTGCATTTTCATCAATAATTTCAGGTCGTACACCACCTTGAGATTGAGTATCGCGGTTTAGATTTAAAAAGCCATACACCTGCGCTCGACCATTATCGAGGTTCTTACCATAGCGAGCTTTAAGTGGGAAAATTACATCGTCGTAACGTGATTCATATGAAGGCGCAAAATACACATCACGGAAATAAGTTTTGACCTCTCCTCCACTCAGATTTTTTATAGCCTGTGTCGCTTTACTCGCAATATCAGCATCTTTAGATTGGGTAAGTTCCTTAAAAACCACCAAAGCCTCTTTGTTATTTTTTTGAGAATTCAGTAGATAAGCTTCTTGGAGTTTTAAATTATCATCTGCTGGATCTAATGCCTCTGCTTTTCTTAGACTTTGCAAAGCTGCATCTTGTTTCCCTAGTCGAATTTGTAAATAAGTTAAGCTTTTCCAAACTTTAATATCTTGTGGCGTCATCTCTCCAAGTTCTAATAATAACTTCTCGGCATTTTCAGGTTGAGTCTTTTCAATTTTATAAAATTGATCCCATTTATCATAAATTGGATTACCTGGTTTATATTCTTGATTAACAATCTCTTGTGCAAAACTAGTCTCAATACTTAAGAGGCCTAAAGCTGGACAGATCGAACCAACAACGATAAAGGAACGAGTTATAGATTTTATTGTTTTGCTATTCATTGGGACCTCTAGAGTACAATAGGTAGAATGCTTGCGTAGCAATCAAATTAAAATTTAATCAATAAGTATTATAATTAAACCCATAAATGACACTGTTTATATAAGTAGATGAGTTCTTTAAATTGTTCATTTTATCTCCTTTAATATTATGTTTTAAAAAGTTCTTATCTGTTTGTTTTTCCTATAATGACACATTTTTTAATCGTATTATTGTAAATAATCTTATAGGATAAGATAAAAATTTATAACTACAAATAGGGGAAAACATGTCCTTTTCTCAACATCCAGAACATCATTTTATTCACCGCTCAGGGTGGTTAAGGGCGGCCGTTTTAGGGGCAAATGATGGAATTATTTCTGTTACTAGTCTAATTATGGGAATGGCTGCAAGTGGGGCTTCTGCTCATACACTTCTTATTGCATGTATTGCTGGTTTAATTTCCGGTGCAACCTCTATGGCTGCAGGAGAATATATTTCAGTAAAATCACAAGAAGATATTGAAAAAGCCGACTTAAAATTTGAAGAACAAGAACTTAAAAAGCATCCGCAGCGTGAACTGGACGAACTCACTCAAATTTATATATCCAGAGGCTTAGCACCTGATTTAGCGCTACAAGTTGCTACTGAACTTACAAATCATGATGCTTTAGGGGCTCACGCGCGTGATGAAATAGGTATTCATGAAAATACCGCAGCAAATCCTATTCAAGCCGCATTAGCTTCAGCTGGCTCATTTTCATTTGGGGCATTGTTTCCTATGCTGGCTATTTTACTCAGTTCAGATATATGGATCGAAAAAACAGTCTTAATATTTGGCATTATTTCATTAGCTTTTTTAGGAGCGCTATCAAGTCATTTCGCAGGTACTTCCAAGCTTAAAGGGAGTCTACGCATTACCTTGTGGGGAATTTTAGCGATGGGCTTTTCAAGCTGGATCGGCTCTTTATTTCATGTTACTCCACTTTAAAAAATCAGAACTTATCAATGTTTAAGAACTAAATATTTAAAAACTAAATGCCCAATATTATTTGCTCTTGGTTCTGCTTTCACGTTATGGTGAACAGAAAGAAATGAGGTGAATAAAATGGACCTATTACAACAACTTGAAATTAAACATCCAATTTTTCTTGCCCCTATGGCAGGTGTATCTACACCTGAACTTGCAGCAGAAGTTTCTAATCAGGGTGGTCTTGGGTCCTTAGGTCTAGGTGCAAATACGGCACAAAGTGCACGTGAACAGATTTTAAAAACCCAAACACTTACAGAAAAATCATTTCAGGTTAATTTTTTCTGTCATCAACCCGAGCAACTTAATCTTCAAACTTCTGCTCAATGGATTGAATATTTACGCCCACAATTTGAAAAGTTCGGAGAACAGCCTCCTCAAAAGTTAAACTGTATTTATCCAAGTTTTCTTGATAACGATGATTTTCTAAATGTCGTATTAGAAACCAAACCTAAAGCGGTAAGTTTTCATTTTGGAATTCCCCATCCCCATCAAATTCAGGCATTAAAAGATGCCGGAATTATCACGATGGTGTCTGCTACCAACTTAGTTGAAGCACAAGCCATTGAAACGGCTGGTATAGATATTATTATTGCTCAAGGGATTGAAGCAGGCGGACATCGTGGAATCTTTAATAAAGCCTTTGATGCAGCAATTAAAACGAGCGATTTAGTACACCTTATTGTCAAGCATTGCAAACCACCTGTGGTAGCTGCAGGCGGTATTATGAATGGAGCACAGGCACGGCATATGTTGAGCTTAGGAGCTGCTGCGGTTCAACTCGGAACAGCATTTGTTCAATGCCATACATCAAATGCATCTGCCGAGTATCGTAAAGCTTTATTTAATGAACCTGTAACACAAATCAGCGCCAGTCTTTCTGGGCGTCCAGCCCGTGGCCTGCTCAACCATTGGCACACACAAATTGATTTACCTAATCGCCCTCCTCAACCCGAATATCCATATGCATACGATCTAGCCAAGCAATTAAATGCCATTGGAAGCAAGAATAAAGACTATGGCTTCGGTGCTTTTTGGGCGGGTAGTAATGTCTCTCAAATACGAGAGCTAGATGCTGCTGATCTGGTTAACCAGTTAGTTGTAGAAATGCTAGAAGATGAGTAAATCTTAAAAAGCCAGTAATCATATACTGGCTTTTTATTTAATGGGTTTCTAGTAAGTTAACCTGCTCAACCTGAACATCACTCATCAAATTGCCTTCAGCTAATAACT
Source organism: Acinetobacter sp. LT1 (assembly GCF_059800965.1). Classification (NCBI taxonomy): domain Bacteria; kingdom Pseudomonadati; phylum Pseudomonadota; class Gammaproteobacteria; order Moraxellales; family Moraxellaceae; genus Acinetobacter; species Acinetobacter sp. LT1. The sequence goes on along the minus strand of NZ_JBBAXE010000007.1, from coordinate 132,135 downwards.
GATTAAAATAATTTTCGACTACTATTGCCTGTTCAGCAGTGCTTTCAACTTTATACATATTTTGGCGGAATTCATTACTCGAACGTAATCCTTTGGTGTACCAAGCAATGTGTTTACGGGCAATACGGCAGCCAGAGTATTCACCATAAAATTGATAAAGTTCTGATAAATGTCCTAGTAACACCTGCTTCACCTCTTCAATATTAAGTGCAGCTAAGTGTTCACCAGTTTTTAAATAATGAGCAATTTCACGAAAAATCCATGGTCGACCTTGAGCAGCTCGACCAATCATAATTGCATCTGCCCCAGTATAGTCGAGTACATATTTTGCTTTTTCAGGACTATCAATATCACCGTTCGCAATAAGTGGAATATTGATTAATTCTTTAACATGTTTGATCAAATCATAACGCGCTGTATTTAAATACATGTCTTCGCGAGTACGGCCATGTAAAGCTAGCGCGGCAATCCCCGCTTCTTCTGCCCTTTTTGCGACTCTTAAAATATTTTCCTGACCATTTAAAAAGCCCAAACGGGTTTTCAAAGTCACGGGAACATCAACAGCAGCGACCACTGCATCAAGTATTCGGGCCACTAAGTCTTCATCTTGCAATAACGCTGAACCTGCGAGTTTATTACATACTTTCTTGGCAGGACATCCCATATTGATATCAACAATTTGCGCGCCATTTGCTACTTGATAACGTGCAGCCTCTGCCAATTGCTCAGGATCAGAACCTGCAATTTGAGCAGAGATTGGAGCGAGTTCACCATCAAAGTTCGCACGGTAGAGGCTCTTTTTGCTCATCCGCAAAGTTTTATCAGCAGTCATCATTTCACTGACTGCATGGCCTGCGCCAAAATACTTGCAGAGTGTTCTAAATGGACGGTCAGTAACTCCCGCCATAGGAGCAACAATTAAATTATTTGACAGTTGATAGGGACCAATATACATATATATTCATACAATTGATGATCAACATAGTATACTTCATCCGCTTAATCGGCTCATCTTTTTATGCAGGTGCTTTCCTCGCCATGAACAAACCGTTGTCTTCCCGTTTTTTATTAAAATCATTCGGCATGGCTGCCGTATGCATGAGTTTAGCTGCTTGTGGTGATAAAGCTTGGTGGTCAAACAATGATGAGCCTGAACTAGAAAGCCAACAGATTAAACGTCTAATTCCATCGCGTGTGCATGACCGTGAGTCATGGGCTAAAGATATTGATGACATTATGAAAGACTTGGATATTCCTAAAACCAAGAAAAATGTCTGTAGTATTGTGGCTGTAGTGGATCAGGAATCTAACTTTGTTGCCAACCCTCAAGTGCCTGGGTTAGGACAAAAGGCAGTTGAAGAAGTTAGTACACGTTTAAATGAAAAATTTGAAGATAAGCTTGGCAAAACCGTTGGTGGAACAATTGCTGGTTACTTTGAAGAAGTTCTAAGAACTCAGCCCTCTCCTGATAACAACTATATGAGTCAAATGCGTAAAGTTAAAACCGAGAAAGAACTCGACTTACTTTACCGAGAAATTTTCGACTTCATGGCTAAACACTATCATGTGAGTGCCTTAACTGGTGCAGCCAAATTGGTTGGTCAAGATATTGGCGAGAAAATGAACCCTATTACGACTTTGGGCTCAATGCAAGTTCATATTAATTATGCGAAAGCCAATAAGCGTTCGAGTATGAGTACTGCTGCGCTCCGCGATGACCTATATACTGAATACGGTGGTTTATATTACGGCATACATCGTTTAATGGTTTATCCGGCAGACTACGATAAAGCCATTTATCGTTTTGCGGATTATAACTCTGGTATGTACTCTAGCCGTAATGCAGCTTTTCAAAAAATGCTAAAAGAACTTACCGATAAAGATATAAGTCTTGATGGCGATCTACTTCTTTATACAAAAGATGGTGATCCACGCGCAGCTCAAAGCGAGTCAGAAAAAGAACTGATCACGGTATTTGCAAAAAATAATGTATTGGTTACCCCACGACAAATCCGTGATGATCTTAAATTAGAAAAAGAGAAAAAGTTTGAAAGTACTCAAACTTATATTGCGCTGACTAAACTTTATAAATCAAAAACTGGCAAAGAACCACTCTATGCAATTATGCCTCAAGTGGTAATTTCTGGGCCTAAATTAAGTCGTGATTATAATACCAATTGGTATGCAACCCGCGTAAACGGACGATATGAAACATGTATGCAACGAGCGAAACGAATAAGACTATAAAAAGTCTCGCCCTGTTCGATTTTGATGGAACCTTGTGTAGTAAAGATAGTTTTACAGGGTTCATCTTTTATGCTTTATCTAAGCGTCACATTGTTAAGCAAGGCTTGAAAATTCTGCCATGGATTCAAGCCTACTATCTTAACTTTTATCCTGCCCATGCTATGCGTGCTAAGTTATTCCGTAGCATGTTTAAAAATACGCCTGCAATTGAATTACAAAAATTAGGTGAAGAATACGCACAAGAGTTAGTCTCTGCGCTTTCGCCTGAAATTTTTACTCAGTTACAACATCATCAATTGCGTGGTGATCAAGTCGTATTAGTTTCAGCTTCAATTGATGTCTATCTTGCTCCACTTTGCAAGTTACTAGATATCGAGTTGATTTGTACCGAAACTCAAATTAAAAACGGCAGGATGACGGGTTACTATTCTACTCCAGACTGTAGTAGTGAACAAAAGAAGTTAAGGATACATCAGCAATATACGCTACAGCATTACCACCAGATTTATGCTTATGGTAATAGCTCGGAAGACTTAGACATGCTTAGTCTTGCCACACATCCATATATGGTAGGTGAAGATCGTGTTTTACCTCGTTTAACGCCAGAAAAAAAGCTCGCATAAAGCGAGCTTTTTTATTTGAGCAAAACTTAATAAATTGCCATATGATCACGATGAATCATTTCAAGTGAACGAGCTTCACCAAGTACTTGATAAACCTTATCTGAGGCTAAGCCTTTAATAATTTCGGCTGATCGTGAGCTAAAGTTCACTCGACCTACCGCAATACGTTTACCTTGTTTATCGACACATTCAACCACATCACCACGATCAAAATGTCCTTCAACATTTTTAACTCCAACAGGGAGCAAACTGCGATGTTTCAATTTAATCGCTTCAACAGCACCATCATCAATCACAAGACGACCTGCTGTTTGTAAATGAGCAGCAAGCCACTGTTGATGAGCAGTCATGCGGTCTTTATCTGTAGTAAATAAAGTACCTAGCATCTCACCAGCCATCGCACGTGACAGGACATTATCACTTTCACCACTCGCGATGAGGGTTGGGCAGCCCGATTTAGCAGCTAAACGTGCAGCACGAACTTTAGTGACCATGCCACCTCGCCCGAGCACACCACCACCGCCGGCCATATCGAATAAATCATCATCCATGGCACGAACAGTAGAGAGTAATTTAGCATCAGGGTTATGACGCGGATCTGAGTCAAACATACCTTGCTGATCGGTTAAAATGATCAGCAATTCTGCATGAACCTGACCTGCCACCATAGCAGCTAAAGTATCGTTATCACCAAAACGGATCTCATCGGTAGACACCGTGTCATTTTCATTAATGACAGGAATCACACGCCAATCAATCAAGTTTTGCAAAGCATCACACGAGTTCAGATAACGACGGCGATCTGCCAAATCATCATGAGTCAATAAAACCTGAGCAGTACGAATACCGTGGTTTTCAAGCACACTAGACCAAGTATGAATTAAGCCCATCTGCCCAATTGCAGCACAGGCTTGTAGACTGGGTAGATCGGTGGGTCGACTCGCAAGCTTCATACGAACCATACCTTCTGCTACAGCTCCTGATGACACTAAAATAATCTCGTGTCCGGCATTGTGTAGATCTGCAATCTGTTTCGCCCAATGCGAAATAGCATCTAGATCTAAACCTTGCCCATTAGCTGTAAGTAAAGATGATCCGATTTTAACAACGATTCGTTTACACTCACTGAGCTGACGTTGCCCATCGACCACTTCTATCATGTTTCCCTCGGTTTTCTAGTCACGAACGTAGATGACTTCTACATCATTGTCGTCTTCATCATCGTCAAAATCGTCATCATCGTCCATCATGCTTTCGAGACGTTGTGCTCGACGCATTGCACGATATGCTTCTTTTGCCGCAATGGTTTGTTCACGTGTTTCAACTTCTAGTTGTTCACGGAAAGCTCTTACTTCTGCTGCGTATTCAGGATCTTCAACTTCGCGTTCACGTTGCTGTTCAATCTGATCCATCAAGTAATACACAACTTCTTTTGTACCTTCGCTTAATAAGCCCGATGTCTTAAAGACAGGTCCAGTCCACTCTAGTTCATCTAGAATGTGCTGACACCACTCTTCACGGCTTTCTTCAGCAATCTGATCAAGTTTGTTGAGTACTAAAACAACTGGTAATTTAGCCAAAGTTGGTGAGAACTTAGCCAACTCATTCATAATCGCTTTTGCATTATGTGCTGGATCTGAACCATCAATTGGTTGTACATCAATAATGTGTAAAAGAATACGCGTACGTGCCAAATGTTTAAGGAAACGAATTCCTAAACCTGCACCTTCTGCTGCACCCTCGATTAACCCAGGAATATCGGCCATTACAAATGAACGATGGCGGTCAGCATCGACTACACCCAAGTTTGGAACCATGGTTGTAAATGGATAATCTGCCACTTTTGGTTTTGCAGCACTTACAGCACGAATAAAAGTAGATTTACCGGCATTTGGCATACCAAGCAAACCAACATCTGCCAATACTTTTAATTCAAGACGAATTTCGCGGAACTCACCTTTTGTACCAGTCGTACATTTACGCGGTGCTCGGTTAGTTGATGATTTAAAGTGAGTGTTACCTAAACCACCTTCACCACCACCAGCAACCAGAATTCTTTGGCCGTCTTCAACCAAATCGCCAATAATATCGCCTGAATCTGTATCAACAATTGTTGTACCAACGGGTACTTTTAAAACCACATCTTCACCACCACGTCCAGTACAGTTAGCACCTGCACCGTTTTTTCCACGCTCAGCACGGAATTTACGTGTGTAACGGTAATCGACTAGCGTACTTGTATCATCATCAGCTTGAATATAGATACTTCCACCACGTCCGCCATCACCACCATCTGGGCCACCAAATGGTACAAATTTTTCACGGCGAAAACTGGCTACGCCATTGCCACCGTCGCCAGCCTCTACGGTAATGACTGCTTCATCAACAAAGCGCATCTGCCAATCCTCTAAAAACTCTAAAACCGCCTATTCTGCCATATTTTCATAAAATTCTCGAATAGAAAATGGAACAATTCCATTTATAACGATCTGTTTTATCTTTAATCCAGCAGATGCTTTTAGTTTTGCAAATAAGATCCTTATAAAAAATAAAATTTAGCCAATTTATTTAATTATCAAGGATGAACATTGCGCAGAGGTAAGGTCATTTGCATATCAAGATTTGCTTTTGTTTTTGGCACAGAATTATACATGATGGCATTAAATGAAGAGACATTCCCCATTTCCATAGGATCATTTATGTTTAGGCTTGGTTTAAACTGATGTTTCACCGATAAATTTACAGGTTCATCGAATTCAAAATAAACCGGACCATCAAAAACAATTTTAACGGGAACGGTATAACTACGTTTTAAATTAAAAGGCACATCTAATTTAATAGGGATATCTAATTTAAGGGGAAATTTTGGTAAAAACTTACTTTGATAAACCAAGTCTGTGGTGGTTTCTAAAGGCATAACCTGATCAATTTTTAGAGTCGTTGAATAATCGACACTTACCGTAATAGGTGTTTCTACAGCAAAATTTAAATCTGCCAAATATTTCCCTTTTAAGGGTAAAGTTAATTGGCGATCTATATCTAAAGTTGTATCAAGTTTACCAATAGACTGAACCTGCAAAGTATTACCAACTTGAATTTTTGTTTCTAAAGAGTCAGGTAAACTAATATCGGCATTATGAGCCGAAACGACTAAATTTGCTTGAATATTGAGATATACCCAAAACATAATAGCGGCAAGTATCATCATTAAAAAGAAACTGATTAACATACTCTTGAGTGAACGGAACATTAGCATCCACCCTATTGATCAGTTGTCTTTTGTGATGTTTCTGAACCTAATACTCGATTTAATCGCATAGTGGACAGAGGAATCTTTAACTCACCATTTGCAATCTTAACAGGCAAAGTATTTTTCACATCAACTGAAGCATTTAATGCAGTTTTAACAGGTACATTTAAATTCCCTTCGATTGGGATATTCGTGTCTAATCTTGCTTTTAAAGGAATATGTAGATTTTCTTTTAATACCGTGCGTACTGGGGCATCAAATTTTAAATGAACCTTTTGCTCAAGTGGGACATTAATATCAATTGGCACATCAAGTTTTAGTGGAATTGTCCCTTTCAATGGCAAGGTAATATCACGTCCTAAAACTCGCACCTGAACCTTGGTATCAATTGGTAGATTTTGCTCAACTTTTAATGTTTCTTTGACCGGAATGGTTGTGCTAATCGGCACCATATTATCGAAGTAAACACGCGGAGTTAATGTTTGTGTTAAAGGAATATTCAGTTTCTCATCAATTGGAATACTGGCATTTACGCGCCCCTTTACATCCACATTTAAAGCATCTTGTACTTTAACCTTAACCTGTAGAGGCTCTTGCAAATCAATAGCAACTGCCTGATTTTTCAGTGGAATATAAATATTAAAGTGCTTAAATACCCATATTGCAATGAGTACACCACATAAATTGGCAATAATGATGAATATAAAAACGACCAACAAACGTTTAAACTGCGACAATTCCAATCCCTTACTATTTTCTTTTTTTCCTTAATTTGTATTCTCATTTATTTACAAAAAATAGTCAGCATATATTTTGTACGGTTGTAAAAAAACCCAGTCTAAACTGGGTCTTTTTGTGAAAATATTTTATAGATCGTTAAATGATCTTAAGCATTCAATTCTGCTGGAATTTTTTTGTAGCTTACGCCGCACATTTGTTCAGCGATACGTAATACCTGACAGCTATAACCAACTTCGTTATCGTACCAAACGTAAGCAGTTAAACGGTTACCAGAAGTAATCGTTGCTTGAGCATCGTATACACCTGCTGTACGAGAACCAATAAAGTCACTTGATACGACTTCAGTCGAGTTGGTATAACCAATTTGACCTTGAAGGCTAGAGTTAATCGAGATTTGACGAATGTATTCATTCACTTCTTCGCGATCAACTTCTTTATCAAGTGTTAAATTCAAGATTGCAAGAGATACGTTTGGTGTAGGAACACGTACAGAGTTACCAGTTAATTTACCTTTCAATGCAGGTAATGCTTTAGCAACTGCTTTAGCTGCACCAGTCTCTGTAATTACCATGTTCAAAGTAGCAGCACGGCCACGACGATCTGCTTTATGGTAGTTATCGATTAAGTTCTGGTCATTTGTAAATGAGTGAACAGTTTCAACATGACCGTTAAGAACTTTATATTTGTCATCCAATACTTTAAGAATTGGAGTAATTGCATTTGTTGTACAACTTGCAGCAGAGATGATTTTGTCTTCATCTAAGATATCTGTGTTGTTTACGCCAAATACAACGTTTTTCATTTCGCCTTTACTTGGTGCAGTCAATACAACACGTGCAACGCCTGGGCATTTCAAGTGTTGGCTTAGACCTTCAGCATCACGCCATTTACCAGTGTTGTCGATTAAAAGTGCGTTTTCAATACCGTATTCAGTATAGTCAACTTCACTTGGGCTAGACGCATAAATCACTTTAATGAAGTTACCGTTAGCAATGATTGCTTCGTTTTCTTCATCAACAGAAATTGTACCAGCGAAAGTACCGTGAATAGAGTCACGGCGAAGTAAAGAAGCACGTTTTGCCAAGTCACCGTCAGAAGACTTACGTACAACAATTGCTTTAAGGCTTAAACCACGACCTAAACCTGATTGGCTAATGATTAAACGAGCCAAGATACGACCAATACGACCAAAACCGTAAAGAACTACATCTTTAGGTTGTTCAGAAGTTGCGCTACCTTTGATTGACTCAACTGATTGAGCAACAAAAGCATCAACATCACCGCCTTTTTCTTTATATTCAACAGCAAGTTTACCGATATCAACTTCTGCAGAACCAATATTTTCAACTTTTGCTAAAGCTTCTAAAATTGGGAAAGTATTTACAACAGAAAGCTCAACGTCTACAACACGTGTACGACGGTGAGTTTTCAAAATTTGGATAACAGAACGGTTAATTAAAGAGCGACCGTAAACAGATACGACAATATTTTTTTCACGGTATAATTGACCGATTAATGCAATCATACGTTCCGCGATTTCTTCACGGTTTTTCCAACGGCCTTGGTGTTCAGCGTGCAGGGCGATGATAGTGTCTTTGCTCACAGATACGTCCTCTAATTAATTATATCTAGGCGTGATTTTTAAAACCCCGTAATTGTAATGGAATTATTGGCAAGAATGAATCAAAAGCTGACGTTAGTGACTAGATTTTCCTAAAATTCATCATAAATTCATAAAATACCTATAATTATTTTTTATTATCTTATTGTTTAAAGCAGCTAAATTTTTGCTTTTTCTTACTTTTTAGGTTCTGACAGCCTAATTGAACTCATCATTTTTTAATCTTTTTTGATATTTCGTGATATTAAGTTGCAGATTTTGGGCTTTTTGCCGTTGTTGATAAAGATGAATTGCCCCTTCTAAAACGAGTACAAAAACAGCACACCAAATCGGAATATAAGTGAACCATTCTTCCTGGCCAATGCTCTCCCCTAAAACTAAAGAAGCTAAAGCAAGTAATACAGGTTCCAAATACCCCAAGAGTCCAAACACAACTAAAGGTAGAAAGCGACTTGCCAGAATATAACTTCCCAGACCAATAGCACTTAAAATTCCAAGCCCAATAATGATCAAAGAAAGACTTGGTTGGTCTATAAATTTACTGTATGGTAGCAAACCTGTATGAGTTAAATAAATCGCAACGGGCATAATAATGACCAAATCCCACCAAAAGCCCCCTAAATTATCTGTTTTAATTTTTTTACGTAATAAAAAGTAGGCAGAATATCCAACTGCTACCAATGCAGTTTCCCACGCAATACTTCCTAAACGCCATATCTCATGGCTAACACCAATGACTGCAAGAATAATTGCTACCCATTGAAATTTTGATATTTTTTCGCCATACAACACACTTCCAGCTAAGACAAGAACCAGCGGTAATAAGAAATATCCCAAAGAGACTTGTAACCCACGCCCATGCATCGGCCCCCACAAAAAAAGCCAAAGTTGTACTGAGGTTAAAATAGAGGTTGTGATTAATAATAATAGTAAAGAAGGCTTAGCCAAAATACGTTGATAGATATTTTTGATATAAGCTAAATCACCACTCCACCACATAAATAAAGTAAGGAACGGTAGTGTTGCAATAATGCGCCATCCAAAAGTTTGCTCACTATCGAGCTGGCTTAATAATTGAGTATAAAAATAAAGTACACCAAAAGTGAATGATGCCATGACAGACAAGATCACGCCCTTAAACATCATTAACCTCTTAGACTTTAATAAAAACAACTCACTACAATACTTGATTTATCCACTATAAAAAAGAAAAAACCATGTAAAAACATGGTTTTTTCTTAATCAGACATATACCACTATTCTTTATGTTCTGTACGAATAACATCTCGAATATCAAAACCCAATGTTTTTGCATAATTTAAATATTCATCCACCACTTCTTGCTCTGGATGAGGGTTTCTTGATAGCACCCAAAGGTATTTACGTGAAGGCTCCCCGACTAAAACAGTCTGATAGTCTTCATCTAGCTTTAAAATCCAGTAATCCCCACGGATTACCGGAATCCATCTTACAGCTTCCGGTAAAAAACTTACCTTCAATTTGGTGTTATATGGCGGGTTAACCACAAAGGCCTCCCCGATAGATTGCTGTAATTGTTTTCTATTATCGTAGCAGCGATTATCTACTACTACATTTCCATTTTCGTTTAAGGTGTAGGTTGCAGATACATTATAAGCACACTTTTTTTGGAAAAATGCAGGTTTACGCGCGACTTCATACCAAACACCTAAATATCGGTCCAGTTCAACTTTATAGACAGTTTGCAAAGGTTTCGGCTGGGCATAGACATAGGTTCCAACAGCCAAACCAGCCAAAACGACACCGCCCAACGCAATTTTAGCCAAACGCCAGCTGGCTTGCGGAACATTATTTCGAAATGCCATTGTTGCCCTCAACGATTAGTTGTGAATACAAAAGAACTCAAATATCTACAGTAGCTTGTTTTTTAAACACATTATGTAGCGTTATGTATTCGTTTATTGCAACATTTGCGCTTTCAGTCGAATGATTTCATCACGTATCCGTGCTGCTTGCTCAAACTGTAAATCTTTCGAAGCTTTTAACATCTCTTTTTCAAGCTTAGTAATATGCTTACTAAACAATTTTGGGTCAGAGAGAATATGTCTTTCGTCAGCACTTAAAGCTTGTGCTTGTTCAAGCACCTTCTCATCAATTTCGTCGTCTGAAAGCACTTCGCCTGAATCAATTTCTTTGATGACCTGACGAACAGCACTACGTGGCGTAATACCATGCAACTCGTTGAACTCGATTTGTTTAGCTCTACGGCGTTCAGTCTCATCTATTGCTTTTTGCATAGAATCAGTAATTCGGTCAGCATATAAAATTGCTTTACCTTTCACGTTACGCGCGGCACGACCAATTGTCTGAATGAGTGAGCGTTCTGAACGTAAAAAACCTTCTTTATCTGCATCTAAAATAGCAACTAAAGAAACTTCTGGCATGTCGAGACCTTCACGCAACAAGTTAATACCGACTAGAACGTCGAATACACCTGTACGTAACTCATGAATAATTTTGACACGTTCAACCGTATCAATATCCGAGTGTAAATAAGCGACTTTAACCCCATATTCTTTTAAATAAGAAGTCAGATCTTCCGCCATACGCTTTGTTAAAGTGGTCACTAACACACGTTCATTTAGGTTCTTACGAATATTGATCTCAGAAAGAACATCATCAACTTGAGTTAATACAGGACGAACTTCAATTTCAGGATCGATTAGTCCTGTTGGACGTACCACCTGTTCAACCACTTGGTCAGACTTTTCTAGCTCATATTTAGCAGGTGTTGCACTGACAAAAATGGTCGTCGGTACAATGCGCTCCCACTCTTCAAATTTCATTGGTCGATTATCAAGTGCGCTTGGTAAACGGAACCCGTAATTCACTAAATTTTCTTTACGTGATCGGTCACCTTTATACATCGCTCCAATTTGCGGAACTGTAACGTGTGACTCATCAATAATCAGTAATGCATCTTCTGGTACATAATCAAATAAAGTTGGAGGCGCTTCACCAGCTGGACGGCCCGATAAATGACGTGAATAGTTTTCGATACCATTGGTATAGCCCAACTGTTGCATCATTTCTAAATCATAACGGGTACGCTGCTCAATACGCTGGGCTTCCAGCAATTTGTCATGTTCACGGAAGAATTTAAGTTGATCTTGTAACTCATCTTTAATTGTATCAATAGCACGAGTTAGATGATCTTTCGGCGTTACATAGTGGCTTTTTGGATAAATCGTAACACGTGGAACTTTACGGACCATTTTACCCGTTAACGGGTCAAACCAACGGATCGAATCGACCTCGTCATCAAATAGTTCAATACGAATCGCATGTTGATCAGATTCGGCAGGGAAAATATCAATAATTTCGCCGCGAATTCGATATGTACCACGTAAGAACTCAAGTTCATTACGCGTATATTGCATTTCAAGCAAACGTCGGATAATTTCATCACGACTTACGCGGTCGCCCTCAACCACATGCAGTAACATTTGCATATAAGCATTTGGGTCACCCAAACCATAAATTGCAGAAACCGATGCCACAATAATTGCATCACGACGCTCTAATAAAGCGCGTGTTGCCGATAGTCGCATCTGGTCAATGTGATCGTTAATGGCAGCATCTTTTTCAATAAAAGTATCTGAGGATGGAACGTAAGCCTCGGGTTGATAGTAATCATAGTAACTTACGAAATACTCAACCGCATTATTAGGGAAGAACGCTTTAAACTCTCCATAAAGCTGGGCAGCCAAAGTTTTGTTATGAGCCATCACAATTGTAGGTCGCTGTGTTTGAGCGATCACATTCGCCATGGTATAGGTTTTACCCGAGCCAGTTACACCCAGCAATAACTGATTACGAAAACCATGCTCGATACCATTTACCAGCTTTTCAATGGCCTGTGGCTGATCACCTGCTGGCTGATAATGAGTGACCAAATCAAAAGGTTGATTTTCGTTCAAAGTTATCTCTCTTTATGAAAAATTGAATTTAACGTCTCCCCTTTTAATGGGGATTTTTATCTTAATTTAAAGTCTAAATTGAGCTTGAAATTCAATGTAAAAGATTAAGCATCTTAACACTTGACCAATACCCTAATCGGTTGCAACATGAAGCTATCCATTAAACAAAAAGTATAACCATGACCTATCAATATCATGATGAAAGTATTGTAACCGAACTTCCCGAAGATACAGTTTTTGTATTTGGAAGTAATCTTGCTGGACAACACGGTAGTGGTGCAGCGCGCGTTGCAAGTCAGCACTTCGGAGCAGTTGAAGGTGTAGGTCGTGGCTGGGCTGGTCAAAGCTTTGCAATTCCAACTTTAAATGAACACATTCAACAAATGCCACTTTCACAAATTCAACATTATGTTGAAGACTTTAAGGTATACACAAAAAATCATCCTAAAATGAAATATTTCATTACTGCATTAGGCTGTGGCATTGCGGGTTATAAAGTTTCTGAAATCGCTCCTCTTTTTAAAGGGATTTATCATAACGTTATCTTTCCGGAATCTTTTAAACCCTATGTAGAAGATAATGCAGTATCACAATTTCCGACTTTAACTCAAAAGATGGTACAAAGTTTCATTAATGATGAAGTTATTTTTTACTTTAATCATGGCAGTGAATCATTTGAAGAAGCTTTAGATAAAACTGATTTATCAGATGCTGAAAAAGCCATAGCTCTTATTGTTTTAAATGAAGAGTTGTATCCACGAGATCGTTATGGACGAGGCCGTGATCATGAGCTTAGTGATATTTTAGGGAAGTTAAACGGTAAAATTTTCAATCTTCATGGAAACTCTGAAGGTGCCATGATTTTTGTGAGTGCTGTTGTTGCACTGATGGAACTTTACGATTTTGATGAGCAAGATTTTATTAAGTTATGGCGTGGTGAAAAAAACATTGATCACCCTATTAATCGTTAAGTTTTCTTATAAATTTATGAGTTAAGCAGATAATCTCTGCTTTCTCATTATTTTATTTTTACTTACATTTAATCCTTTTATTTTTAATTATTCTAATATATTTAAACTCTTTATCCTCCCCAATCTTAATTTTTCTCATTATACTTTAAGACAAACTGAATACTTAAAGAAACATATGGAAACTTTAGATTCTTCGATTTTTGACCTTAGCCCAATTCCGATGTGGATTGAGGATTTCAGTGAAGTTAAACAACAATTTGATTTATGGAGAAAGCAAGGAATTGAAAACCTCCATGAATTTTTAAATCAAAATAAACACTTAGTTATCGAATGCGCTCATAAAATTAAAATTATTCGTGTTAACAAAAAAACCTTGGAACTTTTTGAAGCAACAACACACGAAGAACTATATTCAAATTTGAATCTTATTTTTAAAAAGGAAATGTTCGAATCACATATTTATGAGCTTGAAGCGTTATGGAATGGCAAAACCCATTTTTCAAGCACTACCGTGAATTACACCTTATCAGGCAAACGTATTGATGTTCAGTTAAGAGGTTCCATTTTACCTGGTTCTGAATCTACCTTTGAACGTGTATTAATTACTACAGAAGATATTACCCCTTATCAAAATGCACTCCGTCAGGAAGAAAAAAATCGTCGACTGGCTGAATCTATGTTTATCTACTCGCCTACTTCACTGTGGGTCGAGGATTTCAGCCGTATAAAAAATAGAATTGATCAACTTAGGCTATTGGGAATTGAAGATTTTAGAACTTTTCTAGATGTTCATCCTGAGTTTGTCCGCCAGTGTGTAGAGGATATTTTAATTTTAGATGTTAATCAGGCCACGATAGATTTATTTAAAGCTCCTGATAAGTCGACACTTTTAAGAAATACACACAAGATTTTTGCTGAAGAAATGGTTGAAACCTTTCGAGAACAACTCATCGAGTTATGGCAAGGTAATATTCATCACAAACGTGAAGCCATTAACTACGCTTTAGATGGCCAAATAAGAAATGTCTTACTTCAATTTACCGTTTTTCCGGGATATGAAGAGACTTGGGGATTAGTGCAAGTTGCGCTGACAGATATTACTGCCCGGAAAAAAGCGGAAAACTATCTTGAATATTTAGGGCAACACGATGTTCTTACTAAACTATATAACCGTGCTTTTTTTACAGAGGAACTTAATCGCTTAAACCGAAGTATTATTCGACCAGTTTCTTCAATTTTTTTAGATATGAACGGATTAAAAGAAACAAATGACCAGTTTGGGCATGATATTGGAGATGGTTTATTACGCCGTGTTGGAAATATTTTAAGTCAGGCTATTTCAAATACAGCATATACTGCATCCAGAATCGGTGGTGATGAATTCGTGATCTTAATGCCAGGCGCAGATGAAGCGAACGTTCAAATTATGCTTCAAACGATTCAGGAGCTTTTTAATATCGACAATCAATACTATTCAAGCCATCCAGTAAGTATTGCAATTGGACATGCAACCACTCAAATAAATGAACAAATTGAGGACATGTTAAAACGAGCAGACCATCACATGTACCAAAAGAAAAAAAGTTATTATCAAGAAATTTTATTCAATCAATAAAAAACAGGCATATTGCCTGTTTTTCAAAATTAGCGTTTTCCCATAGAACGACGCGTACCACGTGGAGGCATCCATGTTCTATCCGCGTATTGCTCTGGTTTTGGACGCACTTGGTTGTGTACCGCATCATCTGCTTGATTGCTTTCATTCGGCATTGGGAATGGCAATTTCACCAAAGCCTTTTTCTGTTTTGGCTGTTGCTCAGTCATGATTCATTCTCGAAATTTCGATTGCGACCTATTATAAATGATTTTTATCATTTCTTTTCAAAAAAGCTTCAATTGAGTAAAACAGCAACAAGAACCTTCTTAAATTAAACTTTTTTACATCTAAAAATACCCGTATCCGCAAATTGCTTAATTTTTGCGATAAGATAGTATGCTTTTTATTTTTTAATCCCATAAGAGGAATATTGCCGTGGACGTACGTCTTTCTGATCGTGTCAATGCTATCAAACCGTCCCCTACACTTGCTGTAACAAACAAAGCTGCTGAACTTAAAGCTGCTGGCAAGAACGTGATTGGTTTAGGTGCTGGCGAGCCAGATTTTGATACCCCTCAACACATCAAAGATGCTGCAATTGAAGCGATTAATAATGGTTTCACCAAATATACGGCTGTAGATGGTACTCCTGGGTTAAAAAAAGCAATTATTGCTAAGTTTAAGCGTGATAATAATCTTGATTATCAAGCGAACCAGATTTTGGTTTCTTGTGGTGGTAAGCAAAGCTTCTTTAACTTGGCACTTGCTCTATTAAACAAAGGCGATGAAGTTATCATTCCAGCACCTTTCTGGGTAAGCTATCCAGATATGGTCATTATTGCTGAAGGGACTCCAGTCATTGTGAAATGTGGCGAAGACCAACGCTTCAAAATCACTCCTGAACAATTAGAGGCTGCGATTACACCTAACACTCGTTTAGTTGTATTAAACAGCCCATCTAACCCAACAGGCATGATTTATAGCAAAGCTGAATTAGAAGCTTTAGCTGAAGTATTACGTCGTCATCCACAAGTATTTGTTGCATCTGACGATATGTATGAACCGATTCGTTGGGAAGATGAGTTCTACAACATCGCAACTGTTGCACCTGATTTATATGACCGCACAATTGTTTTAAATGGTGTTTCTAAAGCATATGCAATGACAGGTTGGCGTATTGGCTATGCAGCTGGTCCAGCAAAAATCATTGGTGCAATGAAAAAGATCCAATCACAGTCAACTTCTAACCCGACTTCTATTTCGCAAGTTGCTGCTGAAGCTGCATTGAATGGTCCACAAGACGTTTTACAACCTATGATTGAAGCGTTTAAACGCCGTCATGACTTAGTTGTAAATGGCTTAAATGATATTAAAGGTATCTCTTGCTTACCTGCTGATGGCGCTTTCTATGCCTATGCAAACATTCGCCCTCTTATTCGTGCAAAAGGCTTAAAATCTTGCACAGAGTTCTCTGAATGGTTATTGGAAGAAACTGGCGTAGCAGTTGTTCCTGGTGACGCATTTGGTTTAGGCGGTTTTATGCGTATTTCATATGCAACAGCTGATGAAGTACTTGTTGATGCGTTAGCACGTATCAAAAAAGCTGCTGATTCAATTGAAGGTGTAGACGCTGCTATCGCTTCAATTGAAGCTGAAAAAGCTGCGAAATAATCTGCATTTTGCATAAAAGGGGTTCTCTTGAGAGAACCCTTTTTTTCATTCACTTATGCATTTTTGGCTTTTTGAGGTCTTATATAAATGACTAATAAAATTCCAAATAAAACCATAAAACTCGATAAAATCACTCGCCCTGTCACAGTCTCATTTACAAATAGGCTTCCACCTATAATCGCCAAACATGGCACACTTAGCTGTACTGTACTCGCTGTCACCCGATCAATATGCTTCAAAATTGCATACCAGAGTACATAAGCCCCGCTTGAAGTGACACCGCCCGACAAAATCGCTAAGACCCATCCTTGCATGTCAATGTAGCGATCTTGGGCAAGTAATACATTCGCCAACAAAACCATTGGCACAGCTAGCGTAAAATTTGCCAACGTACTACCAATCGGTTGTGTCATATTACGACCAGCAATGCTGTATCCTGCCCATGCCAACCCAGATATCACCATAATTAGAGCATATCCCCAATCAGGCGCATGAGTATCGGGTAATAACAAAACAATGATTCCAGCCAAAGCAATACATAAGCCTATACCACGATATATGCCAATCTGTTCACCCTGCCAATAGCCATAAAGCACCATAGTCAGCTGTACAACCCCAAACAATAACAGAGCACCAATACCAGCGTCGATCTGAAGATAAGCATATGAAAATGCCAAAATATAAACCGCTAGAAAAAATGCGTTTTTTAAACTCCATTGGACTTTGGTTTGAGACGATTTTGAATATAAAAACAGTCCAAATAAAACAACCGCACCACTTCCCACTCGTATTAGACTAAAAGTCATTGGGTCAATATGTCGGCCAACCAAAGCCAAACGACACAATACAGAATTTGCTGCAAAAGCCGCCATTATAAGTGCAATTTTAAAAAGCATTGTCCTTATGCTCCTGTTATTTCTTATTTCTTATAGTGTAAAAGAAGTCTTTCTTATCTATCTAATTCATTATGCAACTCATTTAATTCAATTTTTATAATAAAGGAATTTTATATTAAATGAACAAAATTTTAAAATTCAACTTATCAGTTCAATCTTTAACTATAGAATTGACTTATCGATGACTTAATAATAGGCTAATATCAAGTTCTATTTTGGAACTTAAAAAATTAAAGGACCCAAAAAATGAAAAATCCGATGGAAATGACTGGCCTTGAATTTTTACAAGCAATGATAGAAGGCCATATTCCACCTGCCAGCATTAGTAAAACAATACCTATGCAACCTACTGAAATTTCAGAAGGATCTGTTACCTTTAAAGCCCAAGCAGATCATAACCATTTAAATCCACTCGGTGGCGTACATGGTGGTTTTGCTGCCACCGTCCTAGATTCAGTGACTGGCTGTGCAGTACATACGATGTTACCTGCGGGTGTAGGTTACGGCACAATCGACCTTAACGTAAAAATGTGCCGCCCTATTCCCCAAAATCAGGCTTTAATTGCAACAGGCAAAGTTATTAATTTAAGTAAAAATTTAGGTATTACTGAAGGAAAGATTATTGATGAGGAAGGTAAACTGTATGCCTATGCAACAGCAACCTGCATGATTATTCGTCCATAATCATTAAAGGCAGCCTTAAACCGCTGCCTTTTTTATTAAGTCATCTGAATTATCTGGACGTTCACAAGTTTGTGCAATCACATACGGCGCCCAAATATTTTTAAGTTGAAGTTCTATAATTTCTTGATGCTCTACAGACCAAGCTAAAACTTTATTTTTACCCAACAATAACTCCCCTTCTAATTGAAAAATATATAAAGATTCAGAAGAGTTTAGTAGTTTCGAGCTTTTTAAAATCTTAAGTGAATTATGCACATTCCATTTAGCGCTAAACCAAAGCTGCAATAAATCGCCTAAATATAAATCCTGCTTTTTGAAAGGATAAGCATTAATCCATGCACCTTCTACAAGTGTGTAATAAGATTCTGATTGATTTAAGATATTGAGATAATTGTTTTGATAGAAATCAAAATTAGAAAAAATAGAAGCGATCGTAAGCGTTTTCATACTTATCTCCGATTTAGCCATTTTAGTGCTGGCAAGTTGGTTTAAATCCACACTGTTTGAATTTCTCCAAACGCTTGTTCTTTTTTGAATCTAGCAATTGATTTTTTAAAGTGCAAGTAATTTCTTAACTCATCACTCAACTGATCAAATAAAAAGCATACGACACAAAAATGAAGTAAACATGACAATTTAGACTTGACCCTTCTCAAAATCTCCTTATAATCGCATGCAGATTCTCCCATAGCTCAGTCGGTAGAGCGACGGACTGTTAATCCGCAGGTCCCTGGTTCGAGCCCAGGTGGGAGAGCCAAATACTAAAAAGCCCGCAGCATTAAAGCGGGCTTTTTTTTGCCATAAATTTATCAATAACTATAAAAAATCCTCTATCAGCAGATAGAGGATTTAATTTTTTCTTAGAGTCTTTATTAGGTTTAACGCTCTAACCTAACTCGAAAGAATATATTTTCTTCTTAAATTATTATTCCACTTCAACCACTTTTAAAGGATTAAAAGATTGAGTGGTCGGCATCATTTCAATACGATTAATATTAATGTGTGGAGGTTGGGAAGCAATCCAAGCTACTGTATTTGCAATATCTTCAGGCAAAAGTGGATTCTTTTTATCATATAGACTGTTTACTTTATCCTCATCACCTTTAAAACGCACAAGAGAAAATTCAGTACCTCCACACAACCCTGGTTCAATGTTAGTTACGCGCACACCAGTACCAGCCAAATCAGCACGAAGATTTAGACTAAATTGCTCCACGAAAGCTTTGGTTGCCCCATACACATTGCCCCCTGGGTATGGATATGTGCCTGCGATAGACCCCATATTAATAATCAAACCTGATTTTTTCTTTACCATACTTGGCAAAATTAATCGGGTAATCGTAACAAGCCCCTTAACATTGGTATCAATCATCGTGTACCAATCATCTAGATCTGATTTATCTGCTGGTTCCAATCCTAATGCCAAACCTGCATTATTCACCAATAAATCAATTTGGCCGATTTGAAATTCGGCTGGCAAATCAACCAATACTTTATTTATATTTTCTGCCGTATCTGTCATGTCAAATACTAATGGGTAGAATTTTTCACCAAGTTCTTGTTTTAGTTCTTCTAGTTTTTCTGCTCGTCTTCCGCAACCAATAACGTTATATCCTAACTCAATCAGTTTTTTTGAAATGCTATAACCAAAACCCGCTGAGGCACCTGTAACTAATGCTAACATTCTTATATCCTTAGAAATGATCAACTATTTCAGTTGAACTCATGATGAACATATCAGCCTTTATATTTACACAATATTTATTATTAGCCTAAAAAAATAAAAGTTTTTTAAAAATTTTAAGAGAAATTAAAATCTATAAAAAATATATTTATTAAATAATTATATGCATTAAAAAACTAAAAGCAGAACATGCTTACCTAATAAAAAAGTTTACCGTGAAAGGTAAACTTTTTTATTTGAGACATCCAAGACTAAGCAGGAATACCACTATGAAAACGGAAAGTATTATCTGGGGTTAAAATCAGATTCTTTTCAACTTCACGGATATGATCAATTCGCTGCTGAATATCCTCTTTAGGATCTTTCATTTTTGCAGTTTTTGCTACATCAAGCGCAAGTGCGAGATAGTCTTCAAAATGACGAGACTCTGACTTAAGCAAGTATCGATAATAACGTCCTAACTCATCATCTACACGCGGAGCAAGTGCATAAAAACGCTCACATGAACGAGCCTCTACGAATGCCCCAATCACCAGCACATCAATTAAAGCTTCAGGCTCATACGTACGAATCTCTTTACGCAACCCACCTGCATAACGCCCAGCACTTAAACCAGTCCACTCTTGACCGCGCTTAGCCATAAGCTCAAGTACTTGTTCGTAGTGAAGCATTTCTTCTCGTACAAGTTGAGCAAGTTTTACTTGTAAGTCAGGAAAGAAGCTATAGCGGAACATTAAGTTCATTGCTGTACTAGCAGCTTTCTTTTCACAATTAGCATGATCTTGCATCAAGATATCTAAATTATTGATTGCCTCATCCAACCATGCATTTGGTGTTTGACATCCTAAAAAGGCCACCACAGGTTGCATTAATTCATCGTAATTGATACTCGACATAACCAACTATCCTGCTGCCTGAATCGCTGTTTTCATATCTTTAACCGCTTGAACCAGACCTACAAAAACACTTTCAGCAATAATTGAATGACCAATGTTTAATTCATGAATTTGTGGAATAGCTGCAATTGGCGCAATATTTTTAAGGTTAAGGCCATGACCTGCATTTACAACCAAACCTTTTGAAGCTGCATATTCAACACCTTTGATAATACGCTCTAACTCGGCTTGTTGATCTTGCTCTGTTTCCGCATCTGCATATGCACCTGTATGCAACTCAATCGTAGGTGCGCCACACGCAACTGCTGCATCAATTTGGGCTAAATCAGCATCAATAAATAATGATACGTCGCAACCAATGGCCGCTAAAGTTTGAGTTGCAGCTTTAACTTTTTCAAAGTTACCCACTACATCCAAACCGCCTTCAGTTGTTACTTCTTGGCGTCTTTCTGGAACAAAACACACGTGCTGCGGCTGAATTTCTTTCGCAAACTCGACCATTTCATCAGTAACAGCCAACTCTAGGTTCATACGCGTTTTTAATAATGGACGCATGCGGCGTACGTCATCATCTTGAATATGACGACGATCTTCACGCAAATGCAAAGTAATCCCCTCTGCACCCGCTTCTTCACAAATAAGAGCAGCTTCTACAGGGTCTGGATAAGTAGTACCGCGCGCCTGTCTCAAAGTAGCAACATGGTCTATGTTTACACCAAGCAATGCAGCCATAAATAAATCCTAATTACGATTGAGTTTGAGTATTTTGAATCCACAATTGTCGACTTTTTAGGGGACGATCTCCTAAAAGCGATGTAATCATTTGACGGTATAGTTTACCTAATAATTGCAATTGTTCGTGAGAAAAATCCTGGCCTTGCTCATAATCCAACATAGATAAAATTGCTTTACCTGACAATGAAGAACGACTTGCCTGAACAACGGGCGCAAAACCTTCCGTCACCTGAAATTGATAAAACTGGTGAGCCTGTATTGGCTGTTGTTGAGTATCAATTGAGAAATCAATCGCGTAACCCAGCTCAGGAAGCAAAACATGTTCGAACTGGCGCAAAATCTGTCTCAGAAAAAGATCAGGATTTTCGTGGGAAGATAATTGCTGTAATTGAAGCAAAGTTAATTGATATTGCTCAAAAGTTTGTGGCATTGCCTCTTCTAATGGGCAAAGTCTAAGAACAATTTCATTTAGATAAAAACCAGCAAAAAAAGCATCACCAAAAAAGAAAACAGGCTGATTTAATATTTCCAGCTTAGTAAAATTTTTGAGTTCACTTTTACCTGTGGCTTGCAGTCGAATAGGTTGATATTGAGGGGGCGGAGTCTGCCTTAAGATGCCATCGACTCGCCCATATTCCTGAGTAAAAAGATGCACAATATGACTTTTTTCACGGTACTTACGGTGATGAATCATATATCCATGGAGGACTTCATTGCGCATCATAAAAAGAATCTATTCCTCAGATTCTTTTTCTTTTTTATCATCCTCATCATCACCGTCAGGAATAACAGCACCTACAACAGCTGCTGTACCTTTAACTACACCTTTAGTAGTTTTATAGGCGATACCTACTGGTACGGTTACAAGCTTATATACACAACCTTGTAACATCAATGTACATCCAACTATAGCGATTAATGATGTAATTGTTTTCATACCAGCATCCTTATCCTTTAGATATCACTGTATCCTAAGCTTTTGAGAGCTCGCTCATCATCAGACCAGCCACCCTTCACTTTTACCCAAAGTGTGAGCATAATTTTTTGCTCAAACATTTTTTCCATGTCTTTACGAGCATCCATACCAATCGTTTTAAGCTTGGCACCTTTTTCACCAATCACAATGGCTTTTTGACCAGCGCGGTCTACAAAAATCGTTGCATCGATATAGGTACAAGCCGGCTTTAAACGACCAGTTTTTTCATTAACAGTTGCTTCTTCTGTTTTGAAAGATTCAATTTGTACTGTTAAATCATAAGGAAGCTCTTCACCCAACTGACGCATAATTTTTTCGCGAATAATTTCACTTGCTAAGAAGCGTTCAGAGCGGTCAGTAATCTGATCAAATGAATACAATGGTGGTTGGTAAGGAAGGTATTTCTCAATCGTTTCACTCAAGTGTTCCAAGTTTGCACCACGCAAAGCAGAAACAGGAACAATCTCAGCAAAATTCATAAGTTTGGCACGTTCTTGAATGAGAGGAAGAATCTCTCTTTTATCTTCAAAAGTGTCCGCCTTATTAATGACCAAAATAACCGGCATTTCAGCGTTCTTGAGTTTTTCAAGCACTAAATCGTCATTTTGAGTCCACTTATAAGCATCGATAACGAATAAAACTAAGTTAACGTCACGTAATGCAGAATGAGCAGCACGGTTCATCATTTTATTAATAGCACGCACTTCTTTTTTATGCATACCTGGGGTATCTACATATACCGCCTGCATCTTTTCGCGCGAATCAATACCAATAATTTTATGACGTGTTGTTTGAGGTTTACGCGAAGTAATAGAAAGTTTTTGACCCAATAAATGGTTCATGAGGGTAGATTTACCCACATTTGGACGCCCCACAATCGCCACAAATCCGCTCTTAAAATCCGAAGGGATTGTTACGCCTTTGGAACTAAAAAATTGATCAATCAGATTATTAGGATCTTGGTTTTCATTTGAATCTGGATTGATTTGATCAGAATGCATCGACATGCAGGTTATTGCTCCAATAACTTTAAAATTTCCGCCGCTGCTGCCTGCTCGGCAAAACGACGACTTGAACCCTCACCATAAATCTTCGGTAAACCATCTACCACACATTCCACTTTAAAGTGCTGATGAGGTGCATCACCCTGAATATCTACAACCTCGTAAACAGGGAGAGGTTTTTTACGTGCTTGTAGATACTCTTGTAAACGTGATTTCGGATCTTTGAGTTGATCCGTAGGTTCTATATGGTCTAAATAGGGTATGTACCATTTTAGCACAATATCTTTAAGTAAGTTGAGATCACCACTATCAAGATAAATTGCACCAATAATCGCTTCTACCGTATCTGCTAATATTGACTCACGATGATGACCACCAGATTTCAACTCGCCTGTACTTAATATTAAACACCGACTAAGTTGCAAATCGGTTGCAATCTTACCTAACGCTTCTTGGCGAACTAAGGTCGCACGCATACGCGTGAGACGACCTTCATTTTCATTTGGATAGGCATGATATAGATAATTGGCGATTATCATGCCTAATAATGAATCACCGAGAAACTCTAAGCGCTCGTAATTGTATTTGTGACTCACCGAACGATGAGTCAAAGCTAACTGTAACAATTCAAGCTGCTTAAATTGATATCCGATTCGACTCAGTAAGCGAGGATCACTTAGTTTGAACTGATGTTTTATCAAAACTCTTCTCAAATGTTAAAACTAAATCAATATTGAATAAGAAAGGTTTTCTTACTTCATATTTCTTTTTGACCGTTAGACCTGACTGATTAAACACTTGAGCGATCTCTTTAAAGTGGAGATCACGAATATTGTTCATTTCAAGTCGCTGATCCATTTGTGTTACAAACTTTTGTGGTGTGATCTCAGAAGAGCTTTCTTGTAAAAGCTCTTCTATCTGATTATTAATCAGCCGATCATCCCAATATGCTGGCCAAACTGCAAGTACAGCTTTTACTGCAACCGCAAATATAACCACCCCAAATAAAATTGCTAAATACGAAGTACCCTGTTGTGCCTTACGCATTTCTTTTTTTCCTAATGGTTGTTTTTAATCTATTTTTCCATTTCGGCTAAAGTTAGGAAGGTGTAAACCCGGTTCTTTATGCATCCACACGTAGAATGCTCGTCCTGTTAAGTTTTCTTCAGGAACGAAACCCCAGAAACGACTGTCTGCACTTTGATCTCGGTTATCCCCCATTGCAAAGTAATGTCCTTTTGGTACAGTCACTTCCCAATATAAACCGTCTTGGTTCGCATATTTACCATTTTCAACATAGTTGATAAACGGTGCTTGGCGCGCCACATTTACGCCTTCAAGCTCACGCATCGTAAAGGTATGCTCACCAATCGTCTCTTTATGATAAATAGACGTTGGCGTATCCATCACATCTTTTTCACGACTGAACTGTGTTAATACTTTCGGTACTTTTTTCCCGTTAATAATCAATTGCCCATGGTCATAAACAATATGATCACCAGGTAAACCGATTACACGTTTAATATAGCTAATAGTCGGTTGAGGTGGATAACGGAATACAATTACATCACCACGCTTCGGTTCGCCTACATCAATAATCTTCTTATTAACGATAGGTAGACGTACACCATAATCAAATTTATTCACCAGAATAAAATCACCAGTTTCTAAAGTTGGCACCATAGAGTCCGATGGAATATTAAATGGCTCATAAAGAAATGAACGAAGCACAAGTACTACAGCTAAAACTGGCCAAAAGTCATAGGCCCATGTAATGACAAAATTTTCGTTCCCGCGTCCTTTATTTGCACGCTGTTTTAATACAAGTTTATCTAACAACCACACTGCAAATAGAATCAGCGTAACTGGAACAAGAATTAAATTAAAATCAAAATCCACATGACCTCACTCGCAGCCTCGCTGCTTGTATTACAGTGGGGAAAAGAAATTGTTCACTTCCCCCACCCTCATTTCTTATCTTTCTACTTTCAATACAGCCAAGAACGCTTCTTGTGGAATTTCAACACTTCCCACTTGTTTCATACGTTTCTTACCTTCTTTTTGTTTAGAAAGTAGTTTTTTCTTACGCGAAACGTCACCACCATAACATTTTGCCAATACGTTTTTACGCATCGCTTTTACGGTAGAACGGGCAATAATTTGCGCACCGATTGCTGCCTGAATAGCAACATCGAACATTTGGCGAGGAATTAAGTCTTTCATTTTCTCAACCAATGCAATACCACGATGACGTGCATCATTACGGTGACAAATCATAGCCAAGGCATCAACCTTTTCGCTATTAATTAACACATCAACCTTAACTAAAGCTGAACTTTCAAAACGTACAAAGTTATAGTCTAAAGATGCAAAGCCACGAGAGCATGACTTTAATCTATCAAAGAAATCCATAACAACTTCAGCCATCGGGATTTCAAAAGTAATAGAAACTTGGTTACCCAAGAATTTCATATCTTTTTGTACACCACGACGTTCGATACAGAGCGTCATTACGTTCCCTAAATATTCTTGAGGAACAAGGATATGACATTCAGCAATTGGTTCACGCAAATCTTCTACAGTCGATCCATCCGGCATTTTTGATGGACTATCGATGTAAATCGTTTCGCCTTTCTTAGTTAATGCTTCATAAATTACGGTAGGTGCAGAACTGATGAGGTCAAGATCGTATTCACGCTCTAAACGCTCTTGTACAATTTCCATGTGCAGCATACCTAAGAAGCCACAACGGAAACCAAAGCCTAAAGCATCCGAACTTTCTGGTTCAAAGAATAAAGCCGAGTCATTGATCTGTAATTTTTGTAATGCTTCACGGAATGGTTCAAAGTCACTCGCATCAATAGGGAAAAGACCAGCATATACTTGCGGTTTAACCTTTTTGAAACCCGGTAAAGTTGCAACGTCTGGTGTAGAAGCAAGAGTAATCGTGTCACCTACTGGTGCACCAAAAATATCTTTAATACCCGCAATAACAAAACCTACTTCACCAGCTTCAAGAATATCTGTTTCGGTATGCTTAGGATTAAACACACCTACAGAAGTGACCGGATGAGTTTGCCCTGTCGATTTAACCAACATTTTGTCGCCCTTGCGGATACGACCTTGTTTAATACGAACAAGAGAAACTACGCCTAAGTAGTTATCAAACCATGAGTCGATAATTAATGCTTGTAATGGTGCTTCACGATCACCTTCTGGCGCCGGAATAACATCGACTAAACGCTCGAGTACACCTTCAACACCTAAACCAGTTTTTGCTGAACAGGTTGGTGCATCTGTCGCTTCAATCCCGATAATTTCTTCAATTTCATGAATTACACGTTCAGGTTCAGCCTGTGGTAAATCAATTTTATTTAGAATAGGAAGAACTTCTAGACCTTGTTCAATTGCTGTATAACAGTTTGCAACTGATTGAGCTTCAACACCTTGTGCAGCATCTACAACCAGTAGCGCACCTTCACATGCAGCTAATGAACGAGAAACTTCATAGGAGAAGTCAACGTGCCCTGGCGTATCAATAAAGTTAAGTTGGTATTCCTGACCATTTGGATGGGTGTAATACAGCGTGACAGAAGCGGCTTTAATGGTAATCCCACGTTCACGCTCAAGCTCCATTGAGTCTAAGACCTGAGCTTGCATTTCACGATCTTGTAGACCACCACACATCTGAATAAAACGGTCAGCCAATGTAGACTTACCATGGTCAATGTGGGCAATAATCGAGAAATTTCGTATATTTTTGATATCGACGGATTTTTTAGCTTGCGCCATGGGTTACCTTGAGAAAATATAGAGTGCTATGTAGCTTGTTTTAATACACAGCCAAAGCGGTTAAATAAATTGCGTGAGATTATAACAGATTGCCGATATGAAAAAGATATAAATTCTTTCTTTTAAAAAAGCTTTTTAAACTTCTCAACATAACGATCTATTTCTCTTTGAAGAGTACTTAAATCAGAACAGTTTTAGCTCGAACTTAAGTAGACTTGCAGATAAATTATTACCTGTCTCATTAGCTATATCCCCAATCAATTCAAATCCGAGTTTCTGCACGACTTGTTGAGATCTAATGTTCTGTTCAAATATTTCAGCCCAAACATATTTTATTTGTTTTTGGAATAATCTCTCTTGTTTCAAATACTGGATGAGCCCTACTAGAGCCTCTTGCATATATCCCTCACCCATGCATTAGGATGAAGTTCATAACCAATGACAACCGCAAAATCATCATCACTCTGTTTGATAGTATTTACACCACATGTTCCCAACATACTTCCATCTTTTTTAAGACGAATAGCATGCCTAAAACCTAGCTGTTGATTCCATTTTTTATGCATTTTTTCAATTAAAGCCCCAGCTTCTTCTAATGAAGTAAAGGCTTTTAAATCATAAAATTCGAGTACGCTTGAATTTGAAAATAAGTCAAAGACAAAATTTTTATCAGCTTCTGTAAGATCACTTAAGATTAATCGATCGGTTTCTATGGAAAATAAATTCTTCAAATTCCAGCCTCTCTTTTTTACTTACTTATCATACGAAACGGTAAAATCGTAAGGGTTTATGCTTGAGTCAAGCGGCTTGTATGCATGGGTAAAAGTTGGCGACATTCGTTTTGGACGTCCTGTAGCAATTTCAATACATGCCCATTTGGTATTCCCAACAAATAATACGGCCTGATCTGATGGACGAAAAAACACATACTGGCGGAATGAATAAAGTGCATTAATGTCATCTAACCATGTACGTAACACAATTTGTTCGCCTTCAAATGCAGCTTTACGATATTGCACATGATGCTCAACCGCGACCATGGCGTGTTTTAACTCAAGATATTTAGTTACCCCTACTCCCAAAGTTTCAACATGAGCAGCAGCTACATCCTGCATCCATTGAACATACATTACGTTATTTACATGCCCTAACGCATCAATGTGATGTGGCTGCACCTGAATATGTAAATCAAAAATACTACTCACAAATGAACACTCTTATTTATTAACCTTAAAACTGAAATAAGTGTAGGTAGATATCGCTAAACGCTCAAGATAAATAACAAAAACCACCCATTTTCAGGGTGGCTTATTGATTCGGTTGAGGATTATTGAATACGTAAACCAAGCATTGCGCGCTGTCCCTGACGAATAATAGCAACACGTGCTACGGTATTTTTCGGCAAGTTAGAAACAACTTTTGCAAAATCCTGACTATTCAAAATCTGGTTATTATTGACTTGAGTAATCACATCACCCGGAATGATATTTGACAGTGACGCTAAACCACCACGGCGAACATCTTGTACATAAATACCGCCTTTTACGCTCAACGCATTTTTTTCCGGTTCAGCTAGATCACGAATACTCATGCCTAAAACTGGCCCCTTAGATGCAGCACCTTGTGCACCAGTAGCAGGTGTTTCATCTGGTGCAGTCGTTAAAGTCGCTGAAATATTGCGTGTTTTATCATCACGTAATACTTCAAACTGAACGGTTTGATTTGGCTGTACTTTGTTTAATGCATAGAGTAAATCACTCGTACGGAGCACAGGTGCACCATTTAGTTTTAAAATCACATCTCCGGCTCTTAATCCTGCTTTTTGTGCAGGTGAGTTCGGAGAAATTTGAGTAATTAAAGCACCTTCAGGTTTTGGTAATTTGTAGGCATCAGCAAGGTTTCGATCAATATCTTGCATCATCACACCAAGATAAGAGCGTGTGACTTTACCTTTTGTTTTAAGCTGATCGGCAACATCCATTGCTACATCAATCGGAATAGAGAAAGACAAGCCCATATAACCGCCAGTACCACTAAATATTCGAGAGTTTACCCCGACCACTTCACCATTTTGGTTAAACAATGGACCACCAGAGTTACCCGGGTTTAAAGCCACATCAGTTTGAATAAACGGCACCGAAGTTTCACCGCTCATGTTTCGTGATTTTGCGCTGACAATACCGGCCGAAGCTGAGTAGTCAAAGCCAAACGGAGAACCAATAGCTAAAACAGGTTCTCCGACACGTAAGCGATCAACATTTCCTACTCGTAAAGCTGGATAGTTAGTTCCGTTTACTTTTAATAAAGCAACGTCTGTACGCTCATCGCTACCCACTACGGTTGCATCAATTTCACGGCGGTCATTTAGAGTGATGCTAATACGAGAGGCATTTTCAATCACATGGTGGTTTGTAAGCAAATAACCATCTTTACTAATGAAGAATGCACTTCCGTAAGCTGTCTTTTCTTGTGGACCTTGTTGCTGTGGAATGATGACCTGATTGCCAAAGAAACGTTTTAAAATTTCAGGAACTTGCTGCTGCAACAGTTCATCCTGAGTCATTTTTTTTACGACATTTACACTCACGACTGCTGGACTAACTTGTTCAACAAGATTTGAAAAATCAACAGCAGCATTTGCTTGAACAGCAGCAACTGTAAATACCGCTGCATACATTCCTTGTTGTAAATAGCGAGATTTCATTCGGTGCTCACCCACAATTGGTCTACGAGAATAAGGATAAAACTGTTGTATCACAACGCTTTGAGGTTGTGCGTAACAATATGTTTATTTGTAATACGTCATCACAAGGAATATTTTACGCATTGCAACTTTTTAAGCCAATTGCAATTTTTCTCTGAGTTAGAGCGCTTAAGCTCTTGCCTTTTTAGGTAAAAAGGGGTGTCATTAGCGGACGTTTTAAATTGATGCGAATGGACATGCCTAATTTACAGACAATTCACCACTTTGACGTGATTATTGTGGGCAGCGGCGGCGCTGGTTTAAGTCTGGCTTTATCGTTACCAAATCATTTTAATATTGCAGTTTTAGCCAAAGCTGCTCTAACCGAAGCAAGTACCTTTTATGCTCAAGGTGGCGTTGCTGCTGTTCTTGATGAGACTGACTCTATTCAACAGCATATTAATGACACTATGATTGCAGGCGCTCATTTATGTGAAATGGACGCGGTACAACATACCGTAGAAGGCGGCCGCCCTTCTGTTGATTTTCTTTTAAAACAAGGCGTGCAATTTACCTTAGATGAAGATGAACAGCTTCATTTGACTCGCGAAGGTGGTCACTCGCAGCGTCGCATTATCCATTCTGCTGATGCAACAGGCAAAGCCATTTCAACCACTTTGGTTGAACGTGCCAAAGAACGTAAAAATATTACTATTTTTGAAAATTATATTGCGATTGATTTAATCACCTCGCATAAATTAGGTCATACCGATCAAGCGAATCGCGCTATTGGTTTGTATGCCTTAGATGAAAATACGGAAAAAGTTCATACATTCCTTGCACCATTTACCGCACTGGCTTGCGGCGGTGCAATGAAAGCTTATCTGTACACATCTAATCCAGATATTGCCACAGGTGACGGTATTGCAATGGCTTATCGTGCAGGTTGCCGTGTAGCCAATATGGAATTTAATCAGTTCCATCCAACTTGCCTGTACCATCCACAAGCCCGCTCTTTCTTAATTACTGAAGCTATGCGTGGTGAAGGTGCTTATTTGCGCTTACCTGATGGCGAACGTTTTATGTTGCGTTTTGATGATCGTGCAGAACTGGCTCCTCGCGATATTGTGGCACGTACCATTGACCATGAAATCAAGCGTCTCGGTATTCGTCACGTGTGGTTAGACATTACCCATAAATCACCTGAGTTTATTAAAGAGCACTTCCCTACACTTTATGCACGATTGCTTGAGTTAGGTATCGACATTACCAAAGATATGATTCCTGTAGTTCCAGCAGCTCACTATACATGTGGGGGTGTGGTGGTTGACTCAAATAGCCAGACGGACATTGAAGGTCTCTATGCGATTGGTGAAACGTCTTATACAGGCTTACATGGTGCAAACCGTATGGCAAGTAACTCATTACTTGAGTGCTTTGTTTACGGTATGAGTGCGGCAAAAGATATCGAAAATAAATTTGATGAAAACTTCAAATTACCTGAAGTACCAACTTGGGATGACTCACAAGTAACCAATCCAGATGAAGATGTTGTGATTTTACAAAACTGGGATGAGTTACGTTCGACCATGTGGAACTACGTTGGTATTGTCAGAACCACAAAACGTTTAGAACGTGCTTTACACCGTATTGAAATGTTAAAGCGTGAAATCACGGAATATTATCAAGACTATCGTGTTAGCAAAAACCTGATTGAGCTTCGTAACCTTGTTTTAGTATCTGAAATGATTGTTCGCTGTGCCATGCAACGTAAAGAATCACGTGGTTTACATTACACGCTTGATTATCCGGAAACTTCCAGCGAGATTCGTAAAACTGTTTTGACTCCTCCAAATTTTGCAGTAGAACAGCCATTGGTAAATACCGACATTTAAGCTGTTCTTCTACTCTACAAAAAAGCACAGCTCTGGCTGTGCTTTTTTATTTGCTTTGATATTTATGCTCTAGGTGGGATTGAATAAGTCGCGGTCACATGCGCAACGGGTTCATCCAAACCGACTGAATAAATCCAGACTTCCCCAACAACCAAGCTCTTTCCGACCTTCATGAGTTTACATTCACTACGTAAGTCTTGATCACCTGCGGGTTTTCTTAAAAAATTAATATTAAAGTTGGTGGTTACGGCTAAACCAACAATACCGATCTCACCTAATATCGCAATATATAAGGCAAAATCAGCTAATGTCATCATGGTTGGACCAGATATGGTGCCACCAGGGCGTTGATGCCTTTGATCGACATGATAATAAACAACTGCAGCTTTGGGGGTGACTGATTCAATCGTGCAATGTTCAAGACTTGGTGGAAATTCCTTTTCAAGAAATGCCACGATTTCTTCTTTTGAGCTTTTCATCCTTGTTATTCTTCAATCTATAAATCATATGTAAGATAGCATAAGAAAATAACAGATATTTTCTATGACGTTTTAAATCAGAATTAGCGTCATTTTTCACCACTCCCAAAAATATGAGAGTGGCTAATCCGATGGCCTATGCTAAATATTGTAGAGCTTGCTCAAACACCTGATCTGGACTTTGTGTAGCATCTAAACGTTTAATACGCTCAGGCTCAGCTTTCCATAAGGTTTCATAACCTTCACGAACCTTAGTAAAGAAGCTTAACTTTTCTTGTTCAAAACGGTCTAAAGCTCCACGTTCACGTGCACGGTTCATACCAAGTTCAATCGGTGCATCTAACCAGAA
Source organism: Acinetobacter sp. LT1 (assembly GCF_059800965.1). Taxonomy (NCBI): domain Bacteria; kingdom Pseudomonadati; phylum Pseudomonadota; class Gammaproteobacteria; order Moraxellales; family Moraxellaceae; genus Acinetobacter; species Acinetobacter sp. LT1. Next base: position 99,382 of record NZ_JBBAXE010000007.1, on the reverse strand, counting down.
AGTCACCTCCGGCATGCGTGAAACGAAGTTCTGATTTAAAAGTTGTAATTTATCTTGGCTTAAACCACGGCCAGAACATTGATAAGCAAAACTCGCATCGGTAAAGCGATCACTTAATACAATTTTGTTAGCTTCTAAAGCAGGCAAAATAACTTGTTGTAAGTGTTGAGCACGTGCTGCATAAATGAGTAATAACTCGGTATCATGACTCATATTTTCATCATGATTCACCGCCAAAAGCATCGAACGAATTTGCTCAGCTAACGGTGTGCCCCCCGGCTCTCGAGTTAAAATAACTTGTTTGCCTTGCTCTTCAAAATGCTGATGAATTTTTCGAATGAGTGTAGTTTTACCTACCCCTTCCGTGCCTTCAAAGCTGATAAACATCTCTTTTCCTTATTTCTTCGATCTCAACACGGATAAATATTCTTGCACAGCTTGATTATGTGCTTGCAAGTCTGCCGTAAATTTATGTCCACCATTACCAGTCGCTACGAAATAGATGTTATTTGAATCATCTGGATGTAATGCTGCTTCAATTGCTTTTTGGCTTGGCAAAGCAATTGGAGTTGGAGGCAAACCATTAATGGTATAAGTATTATATGGTGTTGGAGTACGGAGGTCTTCTCGGGTAATGTTGCCTTTATAATTATTACCCATTCCGTAAATAACAGTTGGATCCGTTTGTAAACGCATACCGAGTTTTAAACGGCGGACAAAAACTCCAGAAACTTGTGTAAGTTCACTGTCTAAACTCGTTTCTTTCTCAACAATAGAAGCCATAATTAATGCTTCGTATTTATCTTTATAAGGTAAATTCGGCGCGCGATTTGCCCAAGCTGTATCTAGAGCTTTTATTTGACGATGATATAAATCGGTAAGAATTTTCTTGTCAGTCTCGCCTTTGGCAAAGAAATAAGTATTCGGCGCGAATAAGCCTTCTGGATGATCGTAAGGAATCCCAAGCGCTTTCATAAGCTGATCATTAGGTAAATCCAATATTGTATTTTTTACATTTTTATCATTTTTGAGTGCAGTAATAAGCTGCTTAAAAGTTGTACCTTCAATCACCAAAACACGATTCATCTGAGCATTATCAGCATCAGATAACATCTCTAACACTTGTCTTACACTCATCCCTTGTTCAATTTCATACACACCAGCTTTCATGCTGTCATGAATCATAAACTTTTGATAAAGCTTTAATACGATAGGAAAGCTAATTTTGTCTTCTTTTGCTAAACGATCAATAAAACCAGAATAAGTTTCCCCAGATGTAATAGATAACATCTGTTTTTTGCCTTCGATAGGATAAGCCTTAAACAAACTTGACCATAAAATGGCAAACGTAAAGATTAAAACAATAAAAAGGCCAATTAGAACCAATCGCTTAGAAAATTTTGGAGCTTGTTTTTTGTTATTTTTCTTGGCGTTTTTTGCTTTCGCATTCACAGGTGGCTTCGGCATATTAATGAATCTGATTTAAGTTAAGGATATGAAATAAATCTATGCATGCCTGTGTATCTAGCGTTTTTTCGCCTAAATGAGTGACCACTCGCATAGGGTTTAAAGCATTACAAAAGAATAGACTTTGTATTTCAGATACTTCATCTAATTCAATCACACGTACTTCACAGGCAATACCATGGTGCTGCATACGCGCCAGAATTTCTGCCCGCATTACACCATGGACGCCATTATAGCGAAGTTCAGGAGTAATCCATCTATCATTTAAACGAATAAAACAATTACTACTGACCCCTTCAACAATATAACCTTGTACATCAGTAACTAATGCTTCAGCCCACCCGAGTTGATCTGCTTCTTTTTTTAGCAATACTTGTTCAAGACGGTTTAAAGATTTAAGCCCGACCAAGCTCGGCATGGTTAAACCTAGGGCCTGATTTAAAACACCGCACTGGATAGAGTCAGGCACAAACGGCTCTAAAGCTTTTGGATAAAACCAGATATAAATATCAGCTTCATGTTTCGGCAAACTATAACCGCGGTCGCCTTCCCCACGACTAATCACAATTTTTAAAGTGCCGTTGAGTACAAGGTTCTGCTTTTGCAGCTGCTGTAAACTCAGTTCGATTAATTCAAAATTTACAGTTAAAGACAGTTTTTGACATGCAAGTTTTAGACGTTGCCAGTGCCTTTCTTTAAGCTCAATCTGATTTTGAAAGACACGAATTGTGGTAAAGCATCCATCTCCATAATGAAAGGCTCTATCTAATAAAGGAATAGTCTCAACGGGTTGCCCATTTTTAAAACACCACATGTTTGCTCCATCCTTTGCTAAAAGCCGCACAACAATACAACACCTTTCATTTAAATAATAAATGATTGATTTTAAAAAATTATACCGATTTCGTATCTGCTTTTGAAACTTGTTATATATCAAGATTTAAGAATAGTTTATCTCTTTTTATTATTTCTATTTTTTTCATATTAAATTCGTTTTTTATTATTTTTTTAGAATAAAGACTAGCGCTATTCTGCGTTCATGTTTTGAACATTTCATATTTTTTGAGGACTTATCTCATGCGTTTTTCTCAATTAAAAGTCGGGGTTATCGCTGCACTTCTTTCTGTTTCGTCATTTGCAGCCCAAGAATTTTTAAACGTTTCTTACGATCCTACTCGTGAGCTATATACAGATTTCAACAAACAGTTCGGTACTTACTGGAAACAACGTACTGGTCAAGATATTGAGTTTAAGCAATCACACGGCGGCTCTGGTAAACAGGCTCGTGCGGTTATCGATGGCTTAAATGCAGATGTGGTGACATTAGCACTTGCAGCAGATATTGATGAAATTGCTGAAAAAGCAAAATTACTTCCAACTAACTGGCAGAAAAAACTGCCACAAAACTCAACGCCATATACATCAACCATTGTATTTTTGGTGCGTAAAGGCAACCCAAAGCAAATTAAAGACTGGGCTGATTTAATCAAACCAGGTGTAGAAATCATTACACCAAACCCGAAAACCTCTGGTGGTGCTCGTTGGAACTATCTTGCAGCCTGGGCTTGGGCAAAACATCAACCAGGCGGCAATGATGCGAAAGCACAAGAATACGTTCGCCAAATTTATAAACATACTAAAGTTCTAGACTCTGGTGCTCGCGGTGCGACGACTACTTTCGCTGAGCGTGGCATTGGTGATGTATTACTGGCTTGGGAGAATGAAGCTCATTTAGCTATTCGTGAACAGCCGGGCAAATTTGAAATTATTACTCCGTCTCTTTCGATATTAGCTGAGCCTCCAGTTGCAATTGTGGAGAAGAATGCAGCTAAAAAAGGCAACTTAACGATTGCTAAAGGTTATCTCAACTATTTGTACTCACCTGCTGGTCAAGAAATTGCAGCACGTAACTTCTACCGTCCGCGTAACGCAGCTGTTCTTAAAAAATACAGCAATGTATTTAAGCCATTGAAGCTTGTAACAATCGACAAAGAGTTTGGTGGTTGGACAAAAGTACAAAAACAACACTTCGATAATGGTGGTGTTTTCGATCAAATCGTGAAAATCAATAGTGCAGAGAAGTAATTCTTTGCACTAAAGGTAAGGAGAACAGACATGATTCACACTGTAATTGTTCCGGGTGTAGGTGGCAGTGAACATCAGCATTGGCAATCTTGGTTGCAGCGTCAACTCGTGTCTAGTTCTCGTGTTGAGCAAAAAAACTGGGATAGACCTGTATTAAGCGAATGGGTTGAGCAATTCGTTAAAACAGTTCAAGCAGCTCAAGCTCCTGTTCAAATTGTTGCACATAGTTTTGGATGCTTAACGAGTGTAGCTGCTTTGGCTGAGCATCCAGAATTAAGAAGCCAAGTTAAGAAACTAATTTTAGTCGCTCCAGCGAATCCGGCACGCTTTGGGGAAGCAGGGTTTGCTCGCCATAGCTTGACCGACTACAAAGATTATTTTCATCAATTAAAAATTGATGTGCCTGCAACGCTACTCATTAGTGAAAATGATCCATGGCTCGGCTTTTTTGATGCGTTACAACTTGCAAAATCATGGAAGTTAAATCCCGTTAATCTTGGTGAAGTGGGCCATATTAATGTTGCCTCAGGTTTTGGGCCATTCCCGGATTTGCTGAACTATTTGATCCCAGAAGATTCGATGTGTAGTCACTCATCTATCGACCCGGTAAAAGCACATTTCTCTCTGAAATTTGCTTAATACCAATCTTTATACCGCACTGTTTATCTTTTTTTATTCGCTTACTGGTTTCAGCAGGCTTTTCTCTTTGAGGAAATATCATGTCGCAGCGATCCCGAGTGCTGCCTGGGTTTGGTCTATCTTTGGGCTTCACCCTCGCCTACGTTTCTTTTATTGTGCTTATTCCATTAGCCGCAGTCTTTATCAAATCATTTGGAATCGGATGGGACGGATTATGGGAAATTTTAACGTCTGAGCGTATTTTGAAATCGCTTCAACTCAGCTTTAGTTCAGCTTTAATCGCAGCATTTATTAATGTTGTGTTTGGTCTGCTTTTGGCTTGGTGTCTTGTCCGCTATAACTTTCCAGGAAAGCGTCTAATTGATGCATTGGTCGATTTACCTTTTGCTCTTCCAACCGCAGTTGCTGGTATTGCACTGACTTCACTCTATGCACCTACTGGTTGGTTAGGTCAATATCTGGAACCACTTGGTATTCAGGTTGCCTATACGCCTATCGGGATTACGCTGGCATTGGTATTTATTGGTATTCCTTTTATTGTTCGGACCGTTCAACCAGTACTCAGCGATATTGAAACCGAACTTGAGGAAGCAGCTTCAGCACTTGGTGCAAATCGTTGGCAGACCATTACTAAAATTATTTTACCCATCTTACTACCTGCTCTATTTACAGGCTTTGCTTTAGCGTTTGCTCGCGGCGTGGGTGAGTATGGTTCTGTTATTTTTATTGCAGGTAACCAGCCATTTAAAACAGAAATTGCACCGCTGATGATCATTTCTCGTCTTGAAGAATATGATTATGCAGGTGCAACGACCATTGCAGCGGTCATGTTAGTTCTCTCTTTTATCATTCTATTTGTCATTAACTTACTTCAAGCATGGGCAAACCGTCGTACAGGGAGAAACATCACATGAATTTACATACCGACAGCAACGCACTTGCTTTGAAGTTACAGTCTCGTGATGCGACACGTGAGCCAACTTGGGTACGTTATACCCTTATTACAATTGCACTGATTTTTTTCCTCAGTTGCCTCATGCTGCCACTCATTTTAGTTTTCGTAGAAGCATTTAAACAGGGACTTGAAGTCTATGTTCAGGCTTTGATTGATCCAGATACCTTATCAGCAGTGAAATTAACATTACTCACCGCAGCAATTGCAGTTCCAATTAATGTGATATTTGGTGTTGCTGCAGCTTGGGCTGTCTCTAAGTTCCAGTTTAAAGGCAAGGCAATTTTAACCACTATCATTGATATGCCTTTTTCGGTTTCACCTGTTATTGCAGGTTTAATGATTGTTCTAATTTTTGGTGCGCAAGGTTGGTTCGGCGGCTGGTTAATGGATCATGACATCAAGATTTTATATGCCGTACCTGGAATTGTTTTAGCAACCATTTTTATTACAGTTCCTTTTGTGGCGCGTGAGTTAATTCCACTCATGGAAGCTCAGGGAACAGAGGAAGAAGAAGCAGCAATTGTACTCGGTGCTTCAGGTTGGCAAACTTTTTGGAAGGTCACCCTCCCTAACATTAAATGGGGTCTGATTTACGGCGTGATTTTGTGTAATGCCCGTGCAATGGGTGAGTTTGGCGCAGTATCAGTGGTTTCTGGTCATATCCGTGGTGAAACCAATACCCTGCCACTGCATGTTGAAATTTTATATAACGAGTACACCTTTAGCGCAGCCTTTGCCGTGTCCTCACTGCTTGCCTTCTTAGCTCTTTTAACACTGATTTTAAAAACTTGGTTAGAGCTACATCAAGATAAACCAGAACCGCATTCAACTGATTCGTAAGGAATGAAATCATGAGTATTCAAGTTAAAAATATTGAAAAACACTTTGGTGCATTCCATGCGCTTAAAAATATTTCCCTAGACTTTCCAGAGGGTGAACTGGTTGCGCTACTTGGACCATCTGGTTGTGGTAAGACGACTCTGCTTCGTATCATTGCAGGTCTAGAGTCAGCCGATGGCGGTCAGGTTTTACTTGAAGGTGAAGATGCGACTAATGTACATGTGCGTGAGCGTCAGGTCGGCTTTGTATTTCAGCACTATGCTTTATTCCGTCACATGACTGTATTTGACAATATTGCCTTTGGTTTACGTGTTCGACCTCGTGCAACCCGTCCTTCGGAAGCTGAAATTAAAAAACGTGTCACTCGTTTACTTGATCTAGTTCAACTAGGCTTTTTAGCAGACCGCTACCCTGCTCAGCTTTCTGGCGGACAACGTCAGCGTATTGCTTTAGCCCGTGCTTTGGCAGTAGAACCTCGCGTGTTATTACTCGATGAACCATTTGGCGCTCTAGATGCCAAAGTACGCAAAGAATTACGTCGCTGGTTACGCAACTTACATGATGAATTGCATATCACTTCAATTTTCGTGACTCACGATCAAGAAGAAGCACTTGAGGTTGCAGACCAGATTATTGTCATGAATAAAGGTAATGTTGAGCAAATCGGTTCACCTCGTGAAGTTTATGAAAAACCTGCAACGCCATTTGTGTTTGATTTCTTGGGTCAGGCAAATCGATTTGAAGGTGAACATACGGAAGGTATTATCCGTATCGGTAATGACCGTATTCAATTACCAACAGCAGTTGAGGCACCTCAAGGAAAAGTGATTGCTTTTGCCCGTCCAGATGAGTTACATATTCACTCGCAACCGCAAGCGAATACCATTGAAGCGACTTTTGTACGTGAAATCTGGATTGCTGGAAAAGTAGTGGCCGAATTACAAGACCGTAATGGACGTTTAATTGAAATTGCTCTGAGCAGTGAAGCTGCAAAATTACATGCATTTAAACCTAATCAAACTGTTTGGGTGAGCGCATCTCAATTGCACTTATTTGCAGACCAAGTTGCTTAAGAAATATATTTGGTGAGGAAATATCTTGCGGATCTTTAGACGCTCCTCACCTCTTTTGAGGAAAAGTGTAAATGAACTTTCAACAATTAAGAATTATCCGAGAAACAGTACGCCAAAACTTTAACTTGACGGAAGCATCGGCTGCACTCTACACATCTCAATCGGGTGTAAGTAAACACATCAAAGATTTAGAAGATGAATTAGGTGTTCAACTTTTCGTTCGTAAAGGTAAACGCCTTTTAGGTTTAACTGAACCAGGACAGTCACTTCTTAGCATTGTTGAACGCATGTTAGTGGATGCTGAAAATATTAAACGGCTTGCTGAAGATTTTAATAAGGTTGATGAAGGAACATTAACGATCGCAACTACGCATACACAAGCGCGTTATGTATTGCCTCCAATCGTTAATCAATTTAAGAAATTATTTCCAAAAGTTCATTTGATTTTACAACAAGCTAGCCCTGTCGAAATTTCAGAAATGCTTTTACAAGGCGAAGCGGATATTGGAATTGCAACTGAGTCTTTAACAACTGAAGAAAATCTGGCTAGTATTCCTTACTATCAATGGCAGCACAGTATTATTACCCCGCAAAATCATCCTCTGGTGCAGGCGGATAAGATCACTCTAGAACTTTTAGCAGAATATCCACTCATTACTTATCATGGTGGTTTTACAGGCCGATCTAAAATTGATAAAGCCTTTGAAGAAGCTCACCTAGATGCAGATATCGTAATGTCAGCTCTTGATGCCGATGTTATCAAAACTTATGTGGAACTTGGCATGGGTGTCGGGATTGTCAATGACGTGGCTTATGATACAGAACGTGATTATCGTTTAAAGCAAACCAAAACTGATATTTTTGGTGTTAATACTACATGGATTGCGGTTCGCAAAGGCCACTTATTACGCGGTTATGGTTACGAATTTATTTCTTTATGCTCACCTGATGCGGATATTAAAGCGCTTAAGAAAATTGCTTACCCAGACGAATAAAAATTAAAAATAAATAAAAGAGCTTTTTAGCTCTTTTATTTATTTTATTAAGTACAAAAAAAACGAGCCGTAGCTCGTTTTTTCTTTTGCGATCTTACCAGTAGAAGTTCACACCAACTTTACCAACTGGTAACCATTGGTATTTATCATCATTACGGATTTCGTTTTCTTCAGCACGTAAGTCTTTATCAAAGTCAGCACCATTAACATTAACAAATGTACCATTTGATTTAAGATTTACACTTGGGTTACCAGTATAGTAAGCACCTACCTCACCAAATACACCCCAGTTTTTATTGATTTTAGGTGCAAAACCAAAACCTAAATATGGAGCGATATCATTTTTATAACTTAATTTACCATCCACTGAACCATTAAAGTTATAATTATTACCATTTACTTTAATAGTACCGTCTTGCGAACGTTTAGTTAGATCGTAATCGTTATCTAAATAAGCAGCACCCGCAGCTACATATAAACCTTGAGCCCAACGGTTAGCACTTGCACCCCATGGACGAATCTCAGCATTTAAGTAGATATTATTGTTATCCATATCTAGGTCATATTTAGTACCATTTACAGAAACATCATCTGTCCATGAAATGTCACCACCATTATAACCAAGAGCCAAACCTACATATGGGTTTGCTTGCCATAACAAAGCACCACCGTAACCAGTTGTACCTACCTCAGCACGTGCCCCCACAGGAATTAATTGGTTTTTGTCAAATGCGTAGCTGTCATGAACAACGGCTTCATCTGCCATAGCAGCGCCAGCAGCGAATAAAGCTGTTGTAGTGACTAATACACGTAATGCTTTCATAGTTTTCTCCTCAAAAAGGCTCTGTTTTTAATTTATTCATCTTGTGACTGAAATCATAATAATGACAGCTTAGATTCTTTTTTATACAAAAAATGCTAGATTTCTGTTATTTTTTGATACAAATTGAGTTAAATTTTTATTTTCAAATCATTTTTGTGTAAAAAACACTTGATTATCTAATAAGCTTATTTTGGTTTATCTCATTTATATCATCAATTAAACGTAACACGTTTTTGAAAGATTCTTGTCACAAATTAGTGTAAAATCTTTAAAATTTTTTATGGAAGGAAGATCATGTCTCAGCTTTCTACAATCATTGAGCAAGCATTTGAAGACCGCGCAAATTTTACTGCAGCAGATTGTTCAAGCGAAATTCGCCAAGCTGTTGAAGAAGCAATTGCTGGTTTAGATAACGGTACACTTCGAGTTGCTGAAAAAATCAATGGTGAATGGGTTGTTCATCAATGGTTAAAAAAAGCTGTTTTATTATCATTTAAACTGAATGACAATAAACCAATCGAGTCATGTGATCTTCGTTTCTATGACAAAGTTGAAACTAAATTCTCTGGTTGGACTGAAGAGCAATTTAAAGCTGCAGGTGTTCGTGTTGTTCCTCCTGCTGTAGCACGTCGTGGTAGCTTCCAAGCTAAAAACGTGGTGTTAATGCCATCTTATGTCAACATTGGCGCTTATGTAGATGAAGGCACAATGGTTGATACATGGGCAACTGTAGGTTCATGTGCTCAAATCGGTAAAAATGTTCACTTATCTGGTGGTGTAGGTATTGGTGGTGTTTTAGAACCATTACAAGCTAACCCAACTATTATTGAAGACAACTGCTTTATCGGTGCGCGTTCAGAAATCGTTGAAGGCGTTATCGTTGAAGAAGGCTCAGTCATTTCAATGGGCGTTTTCATCGGTCAATCAACTAAAATTTATGACCGTGAAACTGGCGAAATCCATTATGGTCGTGTACCAGCAGGTTCAGTTGTAGTTTCAGGCAGCTTGCCATCTAAATGTGGTACTTACAGCTTATATGCTGCAATTATCGTGAAAAAAGTTGATGCGCAAACACGTTCAAAAACAAGCTTGAACGATTTGTTACGCGCTGACTAATTTGTTATAACTCTGTTGCGGAGCTTTAATCGCTCCTCATCTCTACGATCAAACTGATCGTAGAGATTTTATTTTTTATATAGTGTGGTATTTCTAGAATGGCTTCCTTACGTTCCTCTGCAATTCCTGTCTCAGACCCTGCGTCCGGTTTACGCATTACCGAGATTTTTTACTCGTTGCAGGGTGAAGCAAATGCCTCTGGCCTACCGACTGTATTTATTCGTCTAACAGGCTGTCCATTACGTTGTAGCTATTGCGATACCACCTATTCCTTTGAAGGTGGCGAGCGTTTTTCACTTGAACATATCATTGAAACAGCTACACAATTTCAAACACCTTATATTTGTGTGACAGGTGGTGAACCTCTTGCTCAGCCAAACTGTTTGATTTTATTACAACGTTTATGTGAAGCAGGTTTTGACGTCTCTTTAGAAACCAGTGGAGCCCTTGATGTATCAAGAGTGGATCTCCGTGTTTCAAAAGTCCTCGATTTAAAAACTCCAACTTCTGGTGAAGAACATCGCAATCTCATCAGTAATCTTGACCATTTAACACCACGTGACCAAATCAAATTTGTGATTTGTAATCGTGAAGACTATGAATGGTCAAAGCAACAAGTTGAAAAATATCAACTGCAAACCAAAGTCAGTACCGTTTGGTTCTCCCCTGCCTTTGCGGTTGAAAAAGGTGCTGTAGGCCTGCCACGTCTAGCACGTGATCTGGCACAGTGGATACTTGATGATAAATTACCTGTTCGTTTTCAACTTCAGTTACATAAACTGCTTTGGAATGATGAATCAGGTCGTTAATCACTCAATAAAATAAATCATTCCGAATATGGAGAAAAATATGCGCTCTCGTGCCATTGTTTTACTTTCAGGCGGCTTAGACTCAACCACTTGCCTAGCTTGGGCACAAGCGCGCTATGAATGTATTGCTATTAGTTTTATGTATGGTCAACGCTCAACCACTGAACTTGATGCTGCAAAAGCATTAGCTCAGCGTTCAGGTGTTGAACATCGTGTAATTAATATTGATCTAGCAAATTTAGGTGGATCAGCACTTACAGATCACAACATTGCAGTACCAGAACAGTTACAAGAAGGTATTCCTGTAACTTATGTACCAGCGCGTAACACTATTTTCCTCTCATATGCTCTAGCAGCAGCTGAAGTATTTAATGCTGAAGCTATTGTTATTGGTATCAATGCTGTTGATTATTCAGGATATCCTGATTGTCGCCCTGAATTTATTGATGCTTTTGCGAATATGGCCCGTTTAGCAACTAAAGCTGGCGTAGAAGGAAAACCACTTAAATTTGAAACACCCCTGTTACATTTATCCAAAGCGAATATCATACGTTTAGGGATTGAACATGGCGTAGACTATAGTCAAACGGTATCTTGCTACCAAGCAGATGCTCAAGGACGTGCGTGTGGTAAATGTGACAGTTGCCGTTTGCGTAAAGAAGGCTTTATCGATGCTGGTGTTACCGATCCAACACGCTATATACCGTAATAAGTAGGTAAAATTTATGAAGTTGTTAAAATCAAATCTTATTCTTTCATCTTTATTCTCAGCAGCTGCACTTATGGCTGGTTCAGCTCAAGCAGCTGAAAACCCAGTTCAAGCGGCATATAAAAGTACTAACGTTAAAGGTGCATTAGTTAACGTTTGTAAAGAACAAACTGCTAAAGGCGGCAAGTTAAGTTCATCTGAAGTTAGCAAATTCTGTAGCTGCCAAGTTGAAGCACAAGGTAAAGTGACTGAAGCACAAAAATGGGAAATCCAAAGCGCAATCAATGCGAAGAAAAGCCCAAGTTCTCTAGGATTTGTACAACAACAAAACCGTGATCTTAAAGCATGTTTTGGTCCTCAGTTAACAACTAAGCTTGAAAAGTTAACTGAAGATGCAATGAAGGCAGCTCAACAACAAGCTCCTAAGAAATAAGATTTTAATGTCCCAAATTAAGCCTGCATTTATGCAGGCTTTTTTTATAGCTCTGTTAAAATGACAGCACTTTTGACCAATTCATTTGATGTAAGCTATGCAAGAACAATGGAAAACTAATGCTAACCATAAAAGGTCTATTGTCTCATTTAGTGGAGGCAAAGATAGTTCTCTAGCACTCTACCATGCAATGCAGACAGGCGAAGTGATTGGGTTGATCGTAATGCTAGAAGAACAAGGCCAACGTTCTCGCTCACATGCTATGCCTCTTGATATTATTCAAGCACAAGCTAAAGCAATCGGTTTGCCCGTGCTTATGGCTTCATCAAGTTGGAATGACTATGAAGTAAAGTTTATTGAATTACTCAATCAAGCAAAGCAACAAGGAGCCGAGGTACTGGTTACAGGTGACCTTGATATGCCTGAACACGGCTGTTGGCATGATCGAGTAACGCAACAAGTGGGTCTTCAATTAGCAATGCCTCTTTGGCTACGTCCGCATCGTGAAGTTGTTGAAGAATTTATTCAACTTGGATTCCAGAGTGTAGTGGTGACCGTAAACCTTAAACTCGGGATGAAGGTAGGAGATTTAGGAAAAACTTTAACTTTAGAATATATCCAAGAGCTTGAGAACCGTGGCATTGATCCATGTGGTGAGGGCGGTGAATTTCATACGACCGTGATTGATGGGCCAATTTTTAACAAAGCAATCCCTGTAAGAAAACTCAATATTGTTTATCATGAGGAATACGCTTTTTTACCACTTGAATTAAATCAAATTTAACTTTTAAAGGATAAGAAATGTCTGAGAATATTCAACTGCCAAATCAGGTGTTCCCTACTACACACGGCGAAGTGAACTTGACCGAAGTCGAAAATGAATGGCTAATTATTTACTTCTATCCTAAAGATTCAACACCAGGGTGTACAACACAAGCAGTGGGTTTTTCTTGTTTGAAAGATCAGTTTGATGCTTTAGATACCCGTATTTTCGGTATTTCACGTGACTCGGTAAAAGCCCATCAAAATTTTACAGAGAAGCAAGCACTTACTATTGATCTGATCAGTGATAAAGAAGAAATTCTTTGTCATCACTTTGATGTGATTAAAGAAAAGAATATGTATGGTAAAAAAGTAATGGGTATTGAACGTTCTACTTTTATTTTCCATAACAAAACTTTAGTTAAAAGCTATCGCAAAGTTAAAGCAGCTGGGCATGCAGAGCAAGTTCTAGAAGACTTAAAAGCTCTACAAACAGCTTAATAAACTTAAGAAACAAAAAGCGGGCATAATGCTCGTTTTTTGTATATGAACAAATTACTTACTCCTTTACTTTGGCGTATGATAAAGACATTAGAATAATTCACGCTAAGGTATTTACATGAGTCTGCTCAAAGTTTGTAATTTACTGTCTAGTGGTCTTGTTATCTCTGCTTGCTCCGTTAGTTCATCCAGTATGCCGCCCTCAATTACACCATCTACCACGCAAGTTGAAACTCCACCTATAAAAATAAGTTGCCAAGATTTACAAAACCCTGCCTATCAACAAACCGTACTTAAAATAATTAATCAAATTCGCCAGCAATCACGCCAATGTGGACAACAACATTTCGCTGCAACCAGACCATTAAGTTGGAGTAATAATTTATATAAAGGTGCACTTTCTCATAGTGAAGATATGGCAACACACAACTTTCTCGGACATGTTGGCTCCACGGGACTAGATTTAAAATCACGTTTGAAAATTTATAATACACTCGGTAAAGCCAATGGTGAAAATGTCGCGAGTGGACAGAAAACATTAGATGAAGTGATGTCTAGATGGCTGTCGAGTCCCCTACATTGTAGTAACCTAATGAACCCTAAATTTACAACCTATGCAATTGCTTGTGCTTCTGATCAATCTGTAAAACAAAAGAGCTATTGGACTCAACAATTTGGTACACGTTAAAAGGAAAAAAGATGCAATCAGGTTCGATCACCCCTATTTTAAGAATTTTTGATGTCGAGTTAGCTCAATCATTTTATCTTGAGTTCTTAGGTTTTCAGCTTGATTGGCAACACCAATTTGAAGACAACTTTCCGTTATATTTACAAATTTCTAAAGATGATTGCGTTATTCATTTATCTGAGCATTTTGGAGATGCGAGTCCTCATAGTGCGATCCGTATTTATTGGGAACATATTTACGAGCTGCATAGTGAACTAAGCCAAAAAAATTATAAATTTTCTAAGCCTCAGGTTGAAAAAACAGATTGGGAGACACTTGAACTCAGTATCACCGATCCTTTTTCCAACCGAATTATCTTTTGGGCAGATGCTTAATCGATATACATTTACTCAAAATCATCTAAATTAGAGCGATCATCTTCTTCAAAGCGTTGTTGTAACTGTTGATAAGTGCGTGTTTTTTTAAACTCATCTAAAAATTGAATAGTTCCTACAGGGAAAAATTCGGTTTGGATTTCACCACGATAATAAGCTTCACGCATTGGTGTTGCCGAGATAGAGTCTTTTAAACTATCAAGCTCAACCATAATCCACTCAGGAAATAGTCGTAAATAATATGAAGACTCATCCTTAAAGTGTCCAATCAAACCAACTTTTGAGTTCGGTTCAATTACGCCATTCACTAAAGATTTGACTTGTTTTACCCATTTTTCGTCATTATAAACATCTACTACATGTACAAAACGAATGCGTTTTTGCTCTTCTAACGAGAAATTTGACAAGATCATTTGCTCGCGCTCTACTGCTAAGAACGGATTTTTAATATTACGTTCCATTTGAGCAGAACCTAATGCCAAAACGACATAGTGGCTTTGTTGTAAGGCAATTTCAATTGTCTGCATATGAGCTAAATGAAATGGTTGAAAACGCCCTATAAAAACGAGATAGTCAAATTTATACATAATTAGATTTTCACTTTTTATGAACTCACCAGTTAACCGCATTACAAAAAATATGCGCCATAATGAGAACCTAAAAATTAACAACGTGGTTTAAAGCAAGGATAGTACGATGACACTTAGCTGTATTCAACAACCTCATCAACATTTACACGCAAATTTAGAAGGTGGCGTACTCACCTTAGCCATAAATCGCCCAGAAGCAAAAAATGCACTGTATGGCGAACTTTACTTATGGATTGCCAAAGCACTTGATGAAGCTGACCAAGACAAAGATGTACGAGTAATCGTTATACGTGGTGTAGAGCAAGATTTTACCGCTGGTAATGACATGAAAGATTTTATGGGTTTTGTACAAAATCCCAATCTAGGCCCAGCAGGTCAAGTTCCTCCGTTTGTACTCCTTAAATCTGCTGCTAGATTATCGAAGCCACTTATTATTGCAGTAAAAGGTGTGGCTATTGGTATTGGTGTTACGATTTTATTACATGCAGATTTAGTTTTTGCTGACAATACCGCCCTTTTCCAAATTCCATTTGTAAGTCTTGGCCTTTCTCCAGAAGGCGGTGCAAGCCAATTATTGGTTAAACAAGCGGGTTATCACAAAGCAGCTGAACTTCTATTTACTGCGAAAAAATTTAATGCAGAAACCGCAGTACAAGCAAGCTTAGTTAATGAAGTTGTTGAAGATGCTTATGCATCTGCTCAGGCAACCGCTCAACATTTAGCAGCTTTACCACTTGCCTCATTAAAACAAACCAAAGCATTGATGAAACATGATTTAGATCAAATTATTGAATGTATTGATCATGAAGCTGAAATCTTTATGCAACGCGTTCAATCTCCAGAAATGCTAGAAGCTGTACAAGCATTTATGCAGAAACGTAAACCAGATTTCTCGCAGTTTAATTAAAAATCAATTTCTATGATTTGAATAAACTCAAAGGCAGGCTCTTCATAAGGATGGCTTGCCTTTAATGCTTTTGCTACAGCCTGTGCATTTTCTTCAATTACAATTGTTTCAACTCGCCACTCATCAACTTGTTCAAGTTCACCCAGCTCTCCGATATAAGGATCTGCACCTTTGATGGGTTTAAATTGCCCTATTCCTTTCACTTGCCATGCGCAGTGTTCATAATTACCGATACCACCCGCACCAGCAGAAAAAATAGCTTGTTTAGTCGACTCAAGATGTGAATCTGGCACGTAATAAATCAGCTTTAACATAGGTAGAATGACTCAAAACTAGTGAACTTGCTTTAAATCATACCGTTAAAAAAGCTTCTAAATCAAAGTCAGCTCATCATTACCAAATAATTTGCTCCAATAAAGAGGATTTGAATGGCAAGCGCCAAGCCAAACAAGCGCCAGCCCTTATCTTTGGTATACATTGTTCTTATGTGATACTTATTTTTCATCATTTTGATCTCCGATTTTTATCGTTGTTACAGAGAAAGCAAAAATTGATCCAATTTTGAACAAACTATAAAGTGTTAAATAGCCGAATGTCTATAGACTTATAATTTTTCTAAAATGCTTAAAAGAGCTACACTCATTTATATGTAGCTCTTATTCTGAACAAAATTTTAAATTTCAGTGTGCTAGCTGCGTCTTTATAATTTTAAGCATTCGATTTCTTTAAATATCTGTTCTCATATATTGTCATCATAAATGCTAAACCACATAAAATGACGAAGCCGCCAGTCATTGGTATTAATGTACCGTTATATAATTGCCCAATAATAGATGCCAGAATAAGTGACAAAACGGAGGATGCTGCACCAATAATGGCCGATGCCATACCTGCAACATGCCCCATCGGTTCCATTGCAATTGCATTTAAATTTCCAAATAAAGTTCCAAATAATAAAAATAAAATGCAGGCATAAAGCATAAACATCCAGAATGAAATAGCCACACCTAAAAGTTGAATTCCTAAGAAAACTAAAGAAATTAAGCACAAACCTAGAAAGCCATAAATACAGATTGGACGCATACCAAACTTCATAACAATTTTAGAATTTGTAAATGAAGCGATTCCCATCACACCTGCGAGCACAGCAAAATAAGCACTAAACTCTTGCCCTGTTTTACCAAACTGCTGCATAAAAATTTGCTGAGAAGTACCTAAGTAACCAATAAATCCACCAAAGCAAAAACCTGCACATAGCAAATAGCTCATGGTGGTTTTATTACTCACTACTTCTTTAAAGCCCTCTTGAAATGCTTGTAGGCGCATAGGTAAACGATTTTCGGGAAGCAACGTCTCTTCCAAACGTAAAGCAACCCATGCCCCCACAACTGTGGCATAGGCCATATATAAAACAAAGATCTCACGCCAACCAAAGAAATGGATAATGAGCTGGCCCAAACTTGGTGCAATTGCTGGGGCAACCATAAACACCATCATAATTAAAGACATGATGCGGGCCATTTGAGCCCCACTGTATTTATCTCTAACAATTGAAATAGAAGCCACGTAAGGACCTGATACGCCAACCCCTTGAATGAAACGTCCAACTAGAAACCATTCAAAACTTTGTGTGGTAAAACACAACAAACTTCCCAGAAAGTAAATAACAATTCCTGTGAATAAAATACGTTTACGGCCAATCGCATCGGATAGAGGGCCAGCAATCAGTTGACCAATCGTCATACCAGAAAAAATACCAATAATGACCCACTGTGTCTGATTATTATTTTTTAAGTCAAAAACTCGTCCGATTTCGCCCAAAGCAGGTAGGACTGCATCTATTGAAAAAGAAACAATAGACATGAGCAATGCCATTAGTAATGCAAATTCATGGAAATGGATTTTTGATTTCATTTTTCTTCTCTGCTATTTATTAATATCGTACTACATACAAATAAGCCACCTTACGGTGGCTTATTTCAACTTTTATATTACCCGATAAACTTACGTGCATTACGGAACATACGTAACCATGCACCATCCTCAGTCCATTCTTCTGGACTCCAAGAGTGTTGAATTGCACGGAAAGTACGCTCTGGGTGTGGCATCATGATCGTTGCACGACCATCTTTAGATGTTACACCAGTAATCGCTTCCGGCGAACCATTCGGATTCAATGGATAATGTTGAGTCGGGTTACCATGGCTGTCAACATAACGCAAAGCAACTTGATTCGCTGCATTCAAGCCTGCAATATCAGCTTCACTCGCAACTGCACGACCTTCACCGTGTGCTACAGCAATCGGTAAAATCGAACCTTCCATTCCATTAAGCAATACAGAAACAGTTTTTTCAACACGAACGTTTACGCTACGAGCTTCAAAAACTTCTGACATATTGCGGTGGAAACGTGGCCAATGTTCAGCACCTGGAATAAGTGGTGCTAATTGTGACAACATTTGGCAACCATTACAGATACCTAAGCTGAACGTATCTTCACGATGGAAGAATTGTTCAAACTGATCACGTAATTTCGCATTGAACAATACAGATTTTGCCCAACCACCGCCAGCACCCATTACGTCACCGTAAGAGAAACCGCCACAAGTTACTAAACCTTCAAAATCACTTAGACTAACGCGACCAGCAAGTAAATCACTCATGTGCACGTCAACGGTATTGAAACCAACCTTATCAAAGGCTGCTGCCATTTCAATATGACCGTTTACACCTTGCTCACGCAAGATCGCCATATTAGGACGACGTGTGTTAATGAATGGTGCTTCGATAGGTTCATTCAAGTCAAATGTTGGTTTAGCAATTAAGCCTTGATGTGATTTATCTGCAATTAAAGCAAATTCTTGGTCAGCAGTTTCTACGTTATCACGTAAACGTTGGATCTGATGAGATACTTCAGACCAAGCCTGTTGTAACTCTGCGCGCTCTAAAGTCAAACCGTTTACAGATAATTGATCTGTGTTGTTTACACGACCAACTACAGCAATTGCATCTTTTAAGCTAGAAGCAGCAACTTCTGCTTGTAAAGCTTCCCAATCAGCTGCTTTGATTTGAACAACTGCACCAATTTCTTCAGCAAACAAACTTGCTGGAGTTTGGTCTTCTAATGCAACACCTAAACGTGCAGCAAACATCATTTCAGCAACAGTTGCAAGTAAACCACCATCACCGATGTCATGGTAAGCTTGAATCAAGCCACGGTTGTTCCAATCTTGAATTAAAGCAAAGAACGCTTTGAAATCATCAAAACTATCAACGTCTGGAGTGATTGAACCAATTGCTTTATATACTTGCGCAAGAATAGAACCACCTAAACGGAATTGTCCTTTAGATAAATCAATACGGACAAGTACTGAGTCTTCTAAATTCTTAAGTTCAGGTGTTAAAGTCTTACGAACATCAGCTACTGGAGCAAATGCAGTAATTACACCAGTCATTGGAGATGTTACAGCTTTATCTTCACCATTATCATTCCAAGTGGTACGCATTGAAAGCGAGTCTTTACCTACAGGAATCGCAATTCCTAAAGCAGGACACATTTCCATACCAATCGCTTTCACACCTTCAAACAATGCTTGGTCTTCACCTTTTTGACCAGCAGCAGCCATCCAGTTTGCAGAAAGTTTGATATCGCTAATTTGTTCAATGTTTGCACATGCAATATTGGTAATTGCTTCAGCAACTGCCAAGCGAGCAGATGCTGCTGGATTTAACAATGCAACTGGTGGACGTTCACCCATTGCCATTGCTTCACCAGTGAACCCTTGTAGGCTCGTAGTCGTTACTGCTGCATCCGCAACAGGAATCTGCCAACGACCAACCATTTGGTCACGTGCAACCATACCTGTAATTGAACGGTCACCAATGGTGATTAAGAATGACTTAGACGCAACTGTAGGATTTTTCAATACACGGAAAATCGCATCTTTCAAATCAACTTTTGAAGCGTCAAATTCGTTACCTTTGCGTTCAATTGTTTCATAAGAACGTTGCATACGCGGTGTACCGCCAAGCATTACTTGCATTGGGATATCAACTGCATTGTTCTGGAACAATGGATCTTCAACAGTTAAATGACGAGCTTCAGTTGCTTCACCTAACACGGCAAATGGACAACGTTCACGAGCACAGATTGATTCGAACTGTTCTAAAGACTCTGGGCGAATTGCAAGAACATAACGCTCTTGAGCTTCATTTGACCAGATTTCCATTGGGCTCATGCCCGGCTCTAATGAAGGAATTTTACGAAGGTTAAGAACTGCACCTAACTCATGATCATTCACAAGTTCAGGCATAGCATTTGATAGACCACCCGCGCCAACGTCATGTACAGAAACGATTGGGTTGAAGTCTTCTAAACGCCAGCAAGTATCGATTACTTCTTGACAACGGCGCTCCATTTCTGGGTTTTCACGTTGTACAGAAGCGAAATCAAGGCTTTCACCCATTGTACCGCTATCTACAGAAGATGCTGCACCACCACCAAGACCGATTAACATTGCAGGACCACCCAACACAATGAGTAAATCACCTGGTTGAATCGCATCTTTTTCTACATGGTCAGGACGGATATTACCGTAACCACCAGCAATCATGATTGGCTTGTGGAAGCCTTTCACTTCACCATTTACATTCTGTTCGAAAGTACGGAAATAACCATTTAACGCAGGACGACCGAATTCATTATTAAATGCCGCGCCACCTAATGGACCTTCAATCATGATTTGTAATGGCGAAGCCATACGTGAAGGTTTACCGTAGTTTTCTTCCCAAGGCTGTTCAAAACCAGGAATATTTAAGTTCGAAACTGTGAAACCTGTTAAACCAGCTTTTGGTTTACCACCACGGCCAGTTGCACCTTCATCACGGATTTCACCGCCTGAACCTGTTGCAGCACCAGCAAATGGAGAAATTGCTGTTGGGTGGTTATGAGTTTCAACCTTCATTAAAATATGAGCAGCTTGGCTCTTATATTTATAAACAAAGTGACCATTTTCATCCGCTTTCGGATAAAAACGCATCGTGTCATAACCCACAATTACTGAAGCATTATCTTTATATGCCGATAACACATCAGTTGGAGATTCTTTATAAGTGTTTTTAATCATCTGAAACAATGATAATGGTTGTTTTTCACCATCAATTGTCCATTCAGATCCAAAGATTTTATGACGACAGTGCTCAGAGTTTGCTTGTGCAAACATCATCAACTCGATGTCATTTGGATTACGACCAAGCTTAATGAATGCTTCAGTTAAGTAATCAATTTCTTGTTCAGATAACGCAAAACCAAACTCATTATTAGCTTTAACCAAAGCTTCTTTGCCTTGACCCAAGATATCAATTGAATTTAATGGTTTTGGAGCTGTTTCTGAAAATAATGCTTTTGCATCATCAATTTGAGCAAAAACTGTTTCTGTCATACGGTCATGAAGTACTTGTTTAACTTCATTCGTAATTTCAGTAACACCTTTTAACGTAAATAAAAGACCACGTTCTAAACGGTGTACTGGTGTATTACAGTTTTTGAAAATATCAGTTGCTTTAGAAGACCAAGGTGAAATAGTACCCACACGTGGTGTAACTAAAATCTGAATCTCATCACTTGCAGATTGACGAAGTTCAAAAGACTCACCGTCATTCAATAATTGCAAAGCAGATTGATGTTGCTGCTCGTTGAGCGCTTGATCAAACAAATAGACCCATTGGCTGTCAAAAGATTGAACAGAACTAATTGACGATAAACGTGTTAATAGTTGAGCTTTCTTAAAAGAAGAATGTGCTGCTGCACCGGCCACGATAAACATGTTGATTTTGGCTCCACGGGCAGGTCTTGTGAACCTTACCGCAATGTGACTTTAGAGAGAGCGCATATTCTACTGCGTCTTGCTAAAATCAGCTAGATGTAGAATCAGTATTCTGTAACCTAATTCTGCAAGAAGTGATTTGTTTTTTGTTCAAAATCATTTTTTTAGTCATTCTTGCTAAAAATAAATTGTTGCATGTTTATTCAATAACATAATAAAACCCGAACTAAGACAAACTATGTCGCACCAAGCTAGTGCTTTTAAGTTTTTTTTGGCATGATCAGGTTTTATAGTTTTGAATAATGATAAATGGAACAAATGCGTTGGTTAGAGCTGCTGTCTGCAGTTCGTTTAGGTAGCAAAAAAAGTAGTACAGAACTGGCTCGTAGCCCATTCCATAAAGATTATGACCGCATTATATTTTCTCAAAGTTTTCGTCAGTTAAACCGTAAGACTCAAGTTCATCCTCTAGCACAGCATGATGGCATTCATACCCGCTTAACACACTCCCTTGAAGTTTCCTGCATTGGTCGCTCAATGGGTATGCTTGCCGCAGAAAAAATAAAAGACGAATTACCCGTCTGGATTTCACCTGCCGATGTTGGGGCAATTATTCAGGCAGCATGTCTGGCCCACGATATTGGTAATCCCCCTTTCGGGCATGCGGGTGAATATGCAATTCGCGAATGGTTCGATGATGCCTCGCATGATGATTTTTTGAAAAAACTAAGCCCCGAAGAAGAAGCTGATGTTCGTCAGTTTGAAGGTAATGCTCAAGGATTACGTCTATTAAGTCGCATTGACTATCATCCAAATGATGGCGGTATGCGCTTAACTTATGCAACTTTAGGTGCTTATCTAAAATATCCATGGCTTTCAAAAACAATTGCTTCTCAGGGTGACCGCCCTTCCCATCAAAGAGCAAAGTTTGGTTGTTATCAGTCTGAAAAAGAAATTTTAAAACAGATTGCAGAACAACTTGGATTGATTCAACTCGGCGAATATCATTATTGCCGTCATCCACTCACTTACCTGCTAGAAGCTGCTGATGACATTTGCTATGCCCTCATTGATTTAGAAGATGGCATTGTCTTGAATATGCTGAGTTACCAAGAAGTTGAACCAATATTCCTAAATCTTATTGCCGACTATGGTCAGCCTGAAGAGTTATCTCATCCAAACAGTACATGGCAACAAAAGATTTCGGCATTACGTGGTCGTGTCATGAAACGGCTTGTAGATGAAGTTACTACAGCCTTTGCTAAACATCATTATGAAATCATTACAGGTCAGCTTAAAGGCAATCTTTTGCAATATTGTTCGCCAGATATTGCAATTGGTATTGAAACTGCCAAAAATCTGGCACGTGATAAAATTTTTGAGCACCCGCAGAAGTCTGGTTTAGAAATTATTGCGCACCAAAGTTTACAAACGATTTTGGATGCATTTGTACCACTCACAACTCCGCATAAATCTTTAAGCTTTAAAGAACAACGTTTAATGTCTATCCTTAATCTATATGGTGCTAACTTTAGCAATAATCACTACAGCAATATCATGCAAGTCCTCGATATTATCAGTAAGTTCTCAGATCATCAGGCTTATAGCTTGGCGCAAGAGCTACAAGGCAATAAAATAGGTTTGTTTTAAGCTGGCTTGATATAGAAAGAAATAAAACTAGTGTCGTTTTCAATTCATTTTAGAACGACCAGATTTACAGTTATGAATAAGTGAAATTACGCTATGATCGGATGTTTAATTGGCGAAGTGTTTGCCCTAGAAGCCCCTACTGTCTTACTAAATGTAAACGGTGTGGGTTATGAAATTGATACGCCACTTTCAACATTTTGCCAATTACAAAAAGGCCAGAAAGTTACGTTATGGACGCATTTAGTTGTTCGTGAAGATGCTCAACAACTCTACGGTTTTAGCGATGCTCAAGAGAAAACAATTTTCCGCACCTTATTAAAAGTAAATGGTGTCGGCCCGAAAATGGCATTGGGTATTTTATCGACACTAAGCGTTGAGTTATTGGTTCACACCATTGAACATGATGATATAAATACGCTGGTCAAAGTTCCAGGGGTTGGCAAAAAAACAGCTGAACGTTTAATGATTGAACTCCGTGATCGTTTCAAAACATTGGCTCAAGGCACTTCAACTGTGGCGACCATGCCTCAAATTCAATTTGCTGCAAACTCTCCTGTTGCAGAAGCAGAAGCTGCGTTGCAATCTTTAGGTTATAAGCCACTTGAAGCACAAAAAGCTGTTGCTGCGGTTAAAGCCGATTACACAGAATCAGCCGATATTATTCGTGCTGCTCTTAAATCCATGATGAAGTAAAACACTTATGCAAGACCGTTTAATCAGTGGAACAGAAAAACCTGAAGATCATTTTGACCGGGCTATTCGACCAACTTCTCTTGCCGACTATATTGGACAACCAGTCGTACGCGAGCAAATGGAAATTTTCATTGGCGCTGCTCGTGGTCGTGGTGAAGCACTCGACCACACACTGATTTTTGGTCCGCCTGGCTTAGGAAAAACAACACTAGCTAATATTATTGCACGTGAAATGGGTGGCAACCTCAAATCTACTTCGGGGCCTGTCTTGGAACGTGCAGGAGATTTAGCAGCAATGCTGACTAACCTTGAAGAAGGCGATGTTTTATTTATTGATGAAATTCATCGTCTTTCACCGGTGATTGAAGAAATTCTGTATCCAGCGATGGAAGATTACCAACTTGACATCATGATTGGTGAAGGCCCTGCTGCTCGTTCAATTAAACTCGATTTACCGCCTTTTACACTTGTCGCTGCCACCACACGTGCGGGTTTACTGACCTCACCACTACGTGATCGCTTCGGTATTGTGCAACGTCTCGAGTTCTACTCTGTAGAAGACTTGACTCATATTGTGTCACGCTCTGCAAACTTAATGGATGTACCCATTACAGTTGAAGGCGCAGAAGAAGTAGCTCGTCGATCACGTGGAACACCTCGTATCGCTAACCGTTTATTACGACGTGTTCGTGACTATGCACAAGTGAAAGGCACAGGCGAAGTGACCCATGAAATGGCACAGCGTGCGCTTGATATGCTCAATGTTGATAAAGCTGGCCTAGATACCCTAGACCGACGTTACTTGAGCATGCTACTCGAGCGTTTTGATGGCGGTCCTGCTGGAGTTGAAGCGCTTGCAGCAGCGATGGCTGAAGACAGCGGTACACTTGAAGACGTGATTGAACCTTATTTAATTCAACAAGGTTATGTCATGCGTACTGCACGAGGTCGGATTGCAACCAACCAATCTTATTTACAGTTTGGAATGACACCGCCTGAGCCTAAAAACTAATCAAAGGAAGAGAATTTTCTCTTTCTTTTTTAATTTAATCTCTCTATCCAATTAAAATAATAATTGTCTTATCAATAAATTAGCTACTCTATACCTTTTAAGTCTTTCTTTATACCTTATTGATTTTTTAATATTTCTAAAAACTACATTATAAGAAATCTAGATAGCAAATCTTATGAACAATAATATTTTTAGGATAAGGACATGTACAAAAAAGCCGCTTTGATTTTTCCACTCGCTCTAATGAGTCAGCTGAGCCTAGCAGATTGGGTAAAAGATGCTGCACAACAAAATGAAAATCAGGTTATTCAATTAAGACAACATATTCATGAGCATCCTGAACTTGGCAATATGGAATTTAAAACATCTGCACTAGTTCAAAAAGAATTAAAGTCCTATGGCATTCAGGTCAAAACAGGTTATGCGAAAACAGGTGTTATTGGCATTTTAAAAGGGAATAAACCTGGCCCTATTATTGCACTTAGAGCCGATATGGATGCACTACCTATGGAAGAAAAAAGTGGTGTTCCCTTTGCGAGTAAACAGAAAGCAATTTATCAAGGAAAAGAAACTTACGTAATGCATGCTTGTGGACATGACGCACACACTGCAATGTTATTAGGCGCAGCAAAAATTCTGGCTGCCAATAAAGATAAAATATCGGGTACCGTTGTCTTTGTTTTTCAACCCGCTGAAGAAGGTGGAGCAGATATAGACAACTTTACGCAGGGTGATCAAATCGGCTCAAGAAAAATGATCGCAGATGGCGCATTTAGAGATTATAAACCCGAGGCTATTTTTGGAATGCATGTCATATCTGGTATGCAAAGTGGACACCTTTATTATAAAGATGGTGCCATTTTAAATAGTGCAGATCACTTGCGTATTCAGGTCAACGGCAAGCAGGTACATGGCTCAACCCCTTGGTTAGGTAGAGATCCGATTTATGCATCGGCACAAATGATTAATAATTTGCAGAGCCTTATTAGCCGAAGAACTGATCTCACCCAAGGCATGGGCGTTGTCAGCATCGGTAACATTCAAGGGGGTACAGCAGGCAATGTGATTCCAGAACAAGTCAATATGATTGGGACTATTCGCTCTAACAACGAGCAGATACGGGCAAATATCTTAAAAAGTTTACCAACCCTGATAGAGCATAACGCTCAAGCCAATGACGTGACCGCCAAAGTTGAAATTGCTCCTTACGCTCCAGTAACCATGAACGACAAAGCGCTCACTCAGTTTATTCAGCCAACTCTAGCCAAAGTTGTTGGCGATTCAAAACTCCATGTTTTAGATCACAATGCAAGCGCAAGTGAAGATTTTGCCTATTATGGCAAGTTAATGCCCTCATTTTTTGTTTTCTTGGGCGCAACTCCAGAAAATCAGGACTTAACTCAGGCGGCACCAAATCATAGTCCTTATTTTATTGTAGATAACAAGGCTTTAAAAACTGGGACCGAGCTACATGTAAGATTCGTATTAGATTATCCGAATATATCAAAACAAGTTCAAACTTCATGGAAGCCCTCTTAACTTTAAAAGCTTGCTAGCCATAAGATGTAGCGTTTTTAGATTAGAAATACAGCAACCGCAATTGAAAGGTTGTGCCATAGGACTTAGTATGCAATCTGCTAAACTGCCCCGTATTTAAAAGCAGATGTATGGCTGTTGAATAGAGCTGATGTTTTATTCAAAGCCATATTTTAAATATAAAGCTCTATAGTGAACTAAAACGGAATACTCTCATGGCGAATCATTTTGAATTCAACATTCGTGTTTATATTGAAGATACGGACGCAGGTGGTATTGTTTACCATGCCAACCATATTCGCTATATGGAACGTACCCGTACTGAATGGCTCCGTGCTTCTGGCGTTGATCATTACTGGCATCAAAAAGACTACAACTTTGTCGTACACAAAATTGACGTAAAATACATGCGTCCTATTTTAATGGATGATTTAATTACTGTTACAGCACGTGTAGTTTCATGTAAAGCTGCGTCATTTGTGTTGCAACAAAATATTTATCGTGGTGAAATCTTGCTTGCTTCTGGCGAGGTTGAGTTGGCATGTTTAAGTAAAGAACTTGTAGCTCGTCGTCTTCCAGAAGAAATACGTGATCTTATTCGTAAAGAATTGGAACAAGACTAAAAAAACAACCGGCATATGTAACCTATGGCAACAAACATTGAATCAACCCTGCATATTTCTGACCTTATTTTACAAGCAAGTCCAGTCGTTCAGTTGGTCATGCTAATTTTATTGTTAGCATCGATCTTTAGTTGGTATCTGATTGCCAAGTTACATATGAGTTATAAAAAAGCACATCAAGACGATGAACATTTCCAAAAAATGTTCTGGTCTGGTGCCGAACTCAATACGCTTTATAACAATGCTCAACTCAACTCAAAGCGCTCTGGGCTTGAAGATATTTTTTATCAAGGGTTGAGCGAATTTTTTAAACTTAAAAAGCGTCAGGCTCCTGTTTCACAAACAATTGAAGGCACTGAACGTATTTTGCGTGTAGGTTTGAGTCGTGATCAGAGCCATTTAGAATACGGCTTAGGTACTTTAGCAAGTATCGGTTCTGTAGCACCGTACATCGGTCTATTCGGTACTGTTTGGGGTATTATGAATGCCTTTATCGGTTTAGCTGCGGTTGATCAGGTAACTCTAGCAACTGTTGCACCGGGTATTGCCGAAGCACTTATTGCAACTGCAATTGGTTTGTTTGCCGCAATTCCTGCTGTATTAGCTTTTAACCATTTCACTGCTAAAAGTGAAAGTGTTTATTCTGATCGCGCTTTATTTGCTGAAGAGATGATTGCTTTATTGCAACGTCAATCTGTGGGTTCATCACAGGAAGATGCATAATGGCAATTCAGCGTTCAGGGCGCTTTGAGCGCATAAAAAAACCATTAAAAAGTGATATGAACGTCGTACCTTATATTGACGTTATGCTCGTGCTTTTGGTTATTTTTATGGTAACTGCCCCTATGATTACCAGTGGTATCAAGGTTGATTTACCTCAAGCAAATAACCATCCAATTGAATCAAAAGATATGCCAGCCATGGTAACAATTGGCAAAGATGGCAATATTTATCTTCAGTATGAAGATTACAAAGATAATGAACCATTATCTCGTGAAAAACTTGAAGAAGTTTTAAGCGATGCTCAAAAACAAGCTGAACAAGAAAACAAACAACTCACAGTTTTAGTCAATGGTGATAAGTCTCGTCCTTATGGAGAAGTCGTATCATTGATGGCGAGTTTACAAGAAGCAGGTTTAACTCAAGTTGGCCTTCTGACAGAGCCTTTAAAATAAGCTATGAACAAAAATCAAAAGCCGCCCTTTAAACAAAATGCGATTGCATTGAGCTTTACACTCGGAGTTCATGCAATTGCCATTGTTGGCTTGCTTTTTTTAGGCTTGAGTAAACCACCTGAACAGCCAAAAAAGCTAACAACTATTTTAGTTAAGCCAGAAGATTTGCCTCCTCCTTTAGCAAAAGAAGTTGAACAAGAGACTACAGCTACCAATGAAGCAAAAGAGGTATTAGCCCCTATTGTGGATGAAACGCTTCCTCAAAATCTTCCGACTACGCCTCCTCCTCCAACAGCTCAACAACTTGCCGCCCAACAGCAAAAGGCTGAACAGGCACAACAAGCTAAGTTAGCTGAGCAAAAACGTAAAGCTGAAGAAGCTGCAAAAGCTAAACAAGCAGCAGCGGAACAGCAACGTAAAGAGGAAATACAAAAACAGCAGGCTGAAGCTAAAGCAAAATCAGAAGCTGAACAAAAGCGTAAGGCCGAACAAACGGCAAAAGCTCAAGCAGATGCCAAAGCTAAACAAGAGCAAAGTGAAGCTCGTAAAGCTGCTGAAGACGCTAAACGTAAAGCTGAGGCTGATGCAAAATTAAAACGTGAAGCTCAAAAGGCCGAAAACGCTAAGCTTCAAGCACAACAAGAGGCTAAGCGAAAAGCTGAGGCCGATGCGAAAGCCAAGCATGAACAAAGTGAAGCCCGTAAAGCTGCCGATGACGCTAAACGAAAAGTTGAAGCTGCTGCTAAAGCTAAACAGCAAAAAGCTAATGACGATGCTAAACGTAAAGCTGAAGCAGATGCTAAAGCTAAGCAACAAAAAGCTGAGGAAGCTAAACGCAAAGCTGAGGCCGATGCAAAAGCTAAGCAACAAAAAGCCAATGACGAGGCTAAACGTAAAGCTGAGGCCGATGCAAAAGCTAAACAGCAAAAAGCTGATGATGCTAAACGTAAAGCTGAGGCCGATACGAAAGCCAAACAGCAAAAGGCTGCTGACGATGCTAAACGCAAAGCTGAGGCTGATGCTAAAGCCAAGCAAAAAGCTGCTGACGATGCTAAGCGTAAAGCTGAAGCAGAGGCCGAAGCCAAAGCTGCATCTGCTCAAAAAGCACAAGAAGAGGCAGCTCAAAAGAAAGCTGAAGCTAAAAAGGTTGCTTCTTCAGCTAGACGCGATTTTGAGCAAAAAATTCGACGCTCTTGGGATGTTCCAACTGGCAGTAGTGGTAAAACAGTTGGTGTTCGTTTTACCCTCTCCGATTCGGGAAGCGTTAATTCTATTGTGATCACCCGTTCAAGCGGTGACGATGCTTTAGACGCAAGTATTAAAGCTGCAATTCAAGCCGCAGCGCCATATCCTATGCCATCAGATCCAGATGCAAGACGTGAAGCAAGAAGTGTTAGCTCTACATTTAGAGCGCAATAATTTTGAAAGAGTTACATGCTTTAAATAGTTTAAGGCATGTAACTATGCTACAAAATCAACAGTCACAAAAATACCTGCTATGACTTTAAACTTATGAATACGAGCCGCAAACACCTGCTATCTTTAGCACTGATCACTGCCTTAAGCCCTATTGCTTCTACCACTGCTTTTGCCCAGTTATATCTGGAAATTGCCAAAGCACCAGATCAGGCACCCAAAATTGCTATTGTCCCATTTACAAACGACAATGGGCTCTATCCTATTGTTGAAACAGACTTAAACCGTTCTGGGCGCTTTACAAGCTCATCTAAAAACTTACCTGCCAATGCTGCAATTAATCAGATTCAAGCTTCTGACTGGCAAGCCGCGGGTATTCCATATGTAGTTACTGGTCAAATTAAACAAACAGCGACAGGTTTTGAAGTTCACTACCAACTTTATGATGTACAAAAGCAACAATACATTTTAAATGAACTTTTAAATGTACCAGCTGCTCGCATACGTCAGGCTGGTCATATGGTAAGTGATGCTATTTATCAAGCGCTTACTGGCATTCCTGGTGACTTTAGCGGCCGTATTGCATATGTACTAAGAAACCCTGCAACACCTGCCGAGCGTTATACACTACAAATTGCAGATACGGATGGTGAACAACCAAAGACTGTTTTATCGTCTCGTGATCCAATTCTTTCTCCGGCATGGACACCAGATGCTAAAAAAATTGCTTATGTTTCTTTTGAAACTAAACGTCCAGCAATTTATTTACAGGATTTATCAACTGGAACACGTGAAGTTCTTACTAGTTTCAGAGGTCTAAACGGCGCACCAAGTTTCTCACCAGATGGCCAATCAATGCTGTTTACAGCATCTATGAATGGCAACCCTGAAATCTATCAAATGGATTTATCAACTCGCCAAGTCAAACGCATGACAAATGACTCGGCAATTGATACCGAAGCACGTTACACACCAGATGGAAAATCCTTTATTTTCACTTCTGACCGTGGTGGCTCTGCCCAAATTTATCGTTATACCTTTGCTGATGGCTCAGTAAAACGTCTAACGTTTAAAGGGTCATTTAATGCACGTGGAACTCTGAGTGCAGATGGCAAAAAGATTGCACTTGTTCATCGCCCAAGTGGCAGCAGTTATAAAGTTGCAATTCAAGACATTAATACTGGCATCACCAATATTCTTACCCCAACTAGTTTAGATGAATCACCAAGTTTCTCACCAAATGGGCAAATGGTGGTCTACGCAACTCGTGAAGGCAACCGTGGCTTGTTGTCTATTATGTCTACTGATGGACGTTTCCGTATGAATTTACCAAGCGAACAAGGTGAAGTACGTGAACCAGCCTGGGCACCAAAATAACTTTTAATTCCATTGACGGAGATGATCATGAAATCAATCAAATATTTAGCTCTACCCTTTCTTAGCGTAGCACTCGTAATGACAGGCTGTGCTAGCCGTAAACCTGCAGCGACTACCACAACTGGTACAAATCCAAGTACGGTAAACACTTCTGGTTTAAGTGAAGATGCTGCATTAAATGCTCAAAATTTGGCAGGCGCTTCATCTAAAGGTGTAACTGAATCAAATAAAGCGGCTTTGGCTAAACGGGTTGTTCACTTTGATTATGACAGCAGCGATTTATCTACTGAAGACTACCAAACACTTCAAGCTCACGCTCAGTTCCTTATCGCAAATGCAAATTCAAAAGTTGCATTAACAGGCCATACAGATGAACGTGGTACACGTGAATACAACATGGCTTTAGGTGAGCGTCGTGCTAAAGCTGTACAAAGCTATTTAATTACCAATGGTGTAAACCCGCAGCAACTTGAAGCTGTAAGTTATGGTAAAGAAGCTCCTGTTAATGCGGGACATGATGAATCAGCGTGGAAAGAAAATCGCCGCGTTGAGATTAATTACGAAGCAGTCCCTCCTTTATTAAAATAAGGGATATGCATAAAAAAACGCTCATAATAATATGAGCGTTTTTTTATTACTTAAGAAGATTTCTTTTCTTCTTCAGGATGTTGCATGGACTCAATCAAATCATGCTTATTAAAATCTTTATATTCAGGTTTTGCCTCATAATCTTTCCAAGCTTCCTGAACATTTTCTTTCGAAATTTCATCTAGATTGATTGGTTCACCTGCTGTGGGGGTCGCATCAAACTTCTTTGTTGTCATTTCGATTCTCCTAAAAATATACAATCCTTTGTAATGCAATCAACATACCATTTTAATTGGGGCTTGTAAGCATAAATCCAACACAAATAAAGTAAGATAATTTTTATTTTGTGACATTCTCATCTAGAATATGCCACGTATTTATCTGACTCATTTTGATGCTTGAAGCACAGGAGCGTTTTTTTATGTCCAACCTCACTTTGTCCCAATTTTTACAACAACAAAAAGGGAATCTAACACCTGAGTTGGCTCAAGTCATCGATACTATTGCCACGACCTGTAAAACAATCGACCAAGCATTACAAAAAGGTGCTCTGGCTGGTATTTTAGGTAGTGCTGGCAATGAAAATGTTCAGGGTGAAACACAGAAAAAACTTGATGTGATTTCGAATGACTACTTAATTGATGCTTTAAAAGTACACCCGCATGTAGGCGGTCTCGCTTCTGAAGAGCTTGATGAGTTCACACCTGCACAAGAAAATGGTAAATACCTCGTTTTATTTGATCCATTAGATGGCTCAAGCAATATCGATATCAATATGTGTGTAGGCACGATTTTCTCTATTTTGCCTGCAAAAAATGCCGTAACACAAGCAAACGATTTCATGCAAGCTGGTACACAGCAAGTTGCTGCTGGTTATGTACTTTATGGCCCATCAACTATGATGGCTTTAACGGTTGGAAATGGCGTAGCATTCTTTACTTTAGATCCAGAAACTCAAACATTCTTGCTGACGAATGAGAATGTACAGGTTGCAGCAGATACTCAAGAATTCGCTATTAACGCATCTAACCAGCGTCATTGGGAACAACCCGTAAAACAATATATTGATGAATTACTCGCGGGCAAGACATCTGTTCGTGAAAAAGATTTCAATATGCGCTGGGTCGCATGTATGGTTGGCGATATTCACCGTATCTTATGTCGTAGTGGTATTTTCCTTTACCCATACGACTTAAAAGATCCGAAAAAAGCAGGTCGTTTACGTTTAATGTATGAAGCAAACCCAATGAGTATGCTCATTGAACAAGCAGGTGGTGCATCAACTACTGGCCGTGTACGCATTCTAGAGATTGAACCTACAGAACTTCACCAACGTGTACCTGTAATTATCGGTTCTAAAAATGAAGTTGAACGCGTAACAAGCTACCACTAATAATTTTAATTACTTAGGGCATCATAGTATGATGGTGCCCTTTTGTTGGATATTTTCTTATGGCGGTTATTTTTTTAGAATCAAAAGACAATGCAAAAATTAAACATTTGCGTGGATTAATCGAACTCAGTAACGCCCGAAAAAAGCACCAACAAACCGTTCTTGAAGGCACACATCTTTGTTTGGCGTGGTTACAACAGCAAAAAAAGATTTTTTCTTTATTTACCACAGAACAAGCATTAGAACACGAAGATTTAAAGAAAATAACAGAACTACATCAAGGCCATATCTTTGTTATTAGTGAAGTTTTATATAGAGATTTGAGCACATTAGGTACAAGCTTACCTTGTTTAGCGATTATTGATTTACCTAAAACTGCATCAACTATCGACTACAATGTAGACACCTTAATTCTAGAAAATATTCAAGATCCGGGTAACGTAGGTACACTTCTACGTTCAGCAGCAGCAGCAAATATTAAACAAATCATTTGCACACAAGGCTCTGCATCACTTTGGTCACCACGAGTTTTAAGAGCAGGTATGGGCGCTCATTTTAGCTTACATTGTTTTGAAAACTTCCAGCTGACAGATATCCTTCCAAAATTTCAAATCCCGGTTTTTGTTACTAGCTCTCATCGCTCAACCAGTCTTTACTCAAAAGACCTATCTAAACCGTGTGTGTGGATTTTAGGAAATGAAGGTCAAGGTGCAAGCGATTACGCGTTAGATCACGCACAATCAGTGACTATTCCTCAACCGGGTGGACAAGAGTCATTAAACGTGGCAATTGCAGGATCTATTTGTTTTTTTGAGATGGTTCGCCAACGCCAATAAAACGTTAATTTATTTTACATCGCACATATTTGTGAAAAAAATCAATTACACTAGTAAAAAATAACCGATTGTTGTCAACCTCCCACCTCTTTTCAACGTTATATAAGAGATATATTGAAGATAAGGTGGGTATGTCCAATGACAGGATTTTCCATCTCCATGGATTTAGCACCGAAAAAGTCTCGATCGGAAACATCTAGTGCTCATGCCAGCACGGCTGAGCAACGCCTGAAAGTTTTCATGCAAGATGTTACTGGTCGTGCTTTGGTAATGATGGAGAGTGCTACCCAAGGTCAACAAGGTATTGCGATGGATTTGGTTCAAGAAGCATTTATTGCTTTACACAAATCTTATGCCGATAAAAGTACTGAAGAATGGTATCCCCTGTTCTACACTATTTTGAATAACAAACTTCAAGATTGGCGCCGCAAAGAAGCTCGTAGAGCAAACCCATTTTCATTCTTCAAAAAAGTTAGTCTGGATAATGACGACGACGAAGTTATCGATGTAGTTGATGAAAAAGCTATTAATCCTGC
This sequence comes from Acinetobacter sp. LT1, assembly GCF_059800965.1. Classification (NCBI taxonomy): domain Bacteria; kingdom Pseudomonadati; phylum Pseudomonadota; class Gammaproteobacteria; order Moraxellales; family Moraxellaceae; genus Acinetobacter; species Acinetobacter sp. LT1. The sequence goes on along the minus strand of NZ_JBBAXE010000007.1, from coordinate 64,956 downwards.
AGATTTTCTCGATCAAGCAGTAACGATAGAGGAAATTCGGGAAGCAATTGAAAAACTACCTGTTCGTCAACAACAGGCATTTATGTTACGTGCGTGGGAAGGGTTTGACACCCATACAACAGCTCAGATCATGAACTGTACCGAAGGTAGTGTGAAAACCCATTATCACCGAGCAATTCAGGGACTTAGAGAATACTTGGCACATTTAAATCCCTTGGGAGGTTCTGATGAATCATGATGATTTCACTAAAAAGGTGACATCCAAACTTGATAGTTTGGCAGATCACCATAAAAATAAAACAGTGGTCATGAATCATGTGCTTGACCATATTCAACAAAAACCAGCCTCTTATTATAGTGTCTGGAAAATGACTGGTTTCGCACTTGCCGCAGCAATTACAGGTTTTGTGATTCTGCCTAACTCAGTCGAAATTGTGGATAAGCCACAAAATCAAGTGATCGTAAATCCTAAATTATCTCCACAAATGGTGGAAGATTTAGAGATGTTAATGGTGTTGGGTGAGGATAAAGTACAACATGGCAGCTAAAAAATTAGCACTTATCCTGTGTTCATTAAGTTTCTTGCAGACAAGTTTTGCAGGTTTTGAACGCTTTTGGATTTTTTCTAAAGATGCCAATGCACAAGTCGATGACACATGGGATGCTCTTTCTGAAGAAGAGCAACGTGCAGTCATTAAACGTTACCAGAGTTTAAAAGAGTTACCAGCAAATCAGAGCAATAACTTACAGCAACGCATGGACTGGTTTACTCAACTTCCTGAAGCTGAAAAACAAAAAATGCGTGAAGCATGGCAAAAAATGAGTACGCAAGAGCGTAAAGACTTACGTGAACGGATGCTTAAAGCGAATGGTGAAGAAAGAACAGCGATTCGTGAAGAATACATGAACAAGTATTTAGAACACTAAGTTCTTATTTGGCTATCAAAGATAAGGCATCTAATCACTTAATTATTTTGATTTTATTTCTTATAAAAAGCCTCCAATTGGAGGCTTTTTTTATTCTTTGAGTTTATTTACGATAGCGTCTATAAGCTGCTAAACCAAGTAACGATGCTAAAGATAAAATTCCCAAGCTGCCACCACCGCCTCCACTATTACCACCTCCAGCAGTAGTATTACTACTCACTAAACTGATAGTACCTGCATTTGAAATTTTATTATCAGCATCATATACGTAATAAGTTAATGTATCATTGAAGTTATTAAAACTATTTTTAGCTTGAATATAAATATTACCACCATAACAAGTATTATCCTTATCTTCACCTGGACAAGGGCCTTCTCTATCTGCCTTAACTACTGTAAAAATTCCATCTTTTGAAGTTTTACTTGGCAAATATATAGGCAAGTCTGCAAACTGAGGTTTATTAGGCTTTGTAATAAGTGTATTAGCTGGACCATCTCCATCATCATTTGCGTATTTAAGTAAATTTAATGGAATTATTTCATTTGCTAAATATTGGAATACAACTTTACTATCACTTGCTACAGGTGCAACATTATCAAATCGTGCTTCTAAAAGACCAGATGATTGAGTAGAACCATCTTTACTACTAATCGTATATTTACAATAGTTGTAGTCACCAGCTTGAGTAGTAATATCATCCGATCGATAGAATATAATTTGCTGTAAAGCACTATTCCACTCACAAAAAAGTTTATCGTCTTTTTCCGTGCTTGCAACTTTGTCATCTATCAATCCTGTTCCAACAGATTCAAGATTAATATTATAGTCCGTACTATTAAAAAACTTTAGAAGATGGCTACTATCTTCATTTGGCAAAGGTAAGCCATTTGCCTTCAAATCAATATAGATCGCTCGGTATTTTGCATTTGCTTTAGTTTGATCAAGAAGATTTTTATAATTTGCCAAATCTATTTTTAAGACATTCCACAAATATGAATAAAGTGGATTAGTGAGATTTTTTTCTGCAGTATCATACTGGGTTTGGTATCCCTCAAGTAAAGTAGTGAGAGAGCTGTTGCCTAAACCTCTTAAATCACCAGCAGTTAATTTCATTAGTTCTACTGAACCTATATCACAGCTATTACGAGCAATGTTATCGGGCTGATAATATAGTTTATTAGTTGGGAGTCGAGCTAAACCACGTTGATCTATATCAGCGCATATAGCTTTACCCTCAGGGTCTACATCTATTAAATCTTCTTTTCCAGCAGCTACCAATGGAAAATAAAGTGGTAAAAAACCAGTTACTGCTGCAGCTTTTTCATGGCGCTCAAGTAAAGAGTTAAATGGAAAACCTGAAATATCAATTGTCTTATTAGCTGACGAAAGTACCTCTGTTGGTAAATCACATTTATCAGTATTATTACTTAAATTTAGTGCATTAAAAGATAATCTAAGACCTGAGTTCTTCAAATCAGCTGCTGAGCCTGCTAAATATCGACAAGCATATCCAACTGGATTGTATCCAATTATATTAAAATTCAATTCTTTCCCACCTAAACTGTCATATAGGAAAGTTGTATGTGCGTTATTTTCAACAATAGTGTTATTTTGTAGCTTTAAACTACTTCCACCACTTAAAATAGTTGATGGATTTGTTGTATTACTAGGAATCGCATCTCCTGTAAATTTTAAAATAACCCCATTTACAGTGCTGGCAATATTTTGAGCAATTGTATTAATTGTAAAAGTAGCTTTCGGCTCGCCACAAAATTCAAATGTACTAGCAGAATTGCTCGAACCATTCTTGATAATACTTGAGGATGTAAGAGTAACCTCTCGTTTGGCATACTCAGTACCATTTTTACAACTCATAGCTAACACGCTACCAGTACTTGCTTGATTGCCTTGCAAGAGGGAATGAGTTATTGATAAATTTACTCCGCTACCACCAAGAAAAACAGCTCCACCTTTTGGAGCTTGAGAGTTTAAAATTTGAGAATTTAATAATGTAACATTACCACCCGCATAAATAGCCCCACCTTGATTTGAAGCTATACCATTTTCTATAATAATATTTTGCAGGAATAGAGCTTTTTGATTTTCCGCTGTGTTAAATATACGCGACTTGCCCGCAGCATTAATACGTGTTTTAAGTTCTGGTAGAGCAGGATAGTCATTTGTTAAAACATTCTTTTCTGACCAAATTTTATCTTCTTCACGTTCACCATAGCCATAAATAGAAATATTAGCATTGGGCACCAATTCTTTATTTAAAGTATAAGTTCCAGCTTTTAACTGAATTACCTGATCAGTATCGAGGCTAAATACAGTACACCCATAAGCGGATTTACGAGTTTCTGCAACTTTAATAGCTTCTCTTAATGAACATGCGTTCGTATTTTCACCATCTTCATCAGCAAAAGTTGTGACCTCAATTCTTTTATTTGTGGTATCAGCAAAAAGTGGCATATTTGCAAGCACAGCTAACGCTAACAATGCCTTTTTATAATTTTTCATAGTCTCATCCCTGATTATGACTTGAAACGGCGTAAAGCAATTAAACCTAATAAACTTAAAATAAAGGCCCCACCAACACTACCTCCACCTCCGGTACTGACAGATTTGTCTTCAATTCCAGATAAAGGATCCTGAACAATTCTTGTCGGGATAGTGATATATTGAAACTCTACGCCTTCATTAAATCGAGACACACTCGTAACAACCTGAATACTAAAAATATCCGCGCCATGCCAGTTCCCATTTGGTGTATAAATTACATTTCCATTTTGATCTAAAGTTATATTGCCTTTAGAAACTGGTGTGTCTGTACTTTGTTTAATTCTAAGGCATCCTGGTTGCCATTCTTTTCCATCAGCTCGCTCGCCAAACAATCGCTTACACGTAGCTGGAGTCACTAAATCTGCTTCACTTAGAGAACCAAGAATATTAAATTTTGCAACTTGGCCATATCTAATATCTTGACCTACTGAGGATATCTCAGTATCTAAAATATATTCAATCGCTCCAAGATCACATAGCTCATCATAACCGCTACGTTTTTTCCCACGTTGATCAACACTTTCACAGCTTGCTAATCCGACTGAAGTGCCGTCACTATATAAACGACCTTTATTAATAATTAAGGAGTCAGCTAAAGTATTATAACTTTCTAAAAGTCGAGGCTTAAAAAAACCTAAAAAACTATCTTTAGGAGTGTTAAAAGGACAAAATAAACCTTCTTTCGCTGTTACATCGCATACTCCCTCATCTGTACTACCTGCTATTAATTTTTCATTAGCAGGATAAAGAATATTAGGAAGCTTAGAGGTCGCATTTCTATTACATTCTGTTGTCACCAAATTACTTTGTATAATTGCTTTATCGGCACTAGTAGCCTGGCAGTTGATCGTATTTCCAACTAAAACACTATTTGAAATAGAAGCATTACCTTGGGGAGCATCTAGAAATAATCCTTTATCATTTTTAATCATCGTAATGTTATTAACAAACATCCCATCTTGAACATTTGCAATAAAACCTACTTTATTATGAAAAAAAGTACTGTTACTCAGACCGGTAGAACGCTGGCTTAAATATCCCCCTGTACTTTCATCATCAAATTTATTTGCACTGAAGAAAAGTGATCCAGCAGCAGAACTAACTTCATTGTCTCGAATCACAGACTGCGTGATCAAATACAAAGGCTGCTCACTATAAATTACTCCACCTTGTGTTGCTTTATTATTTTGAATAAGAGTATTGGTAATTGTGACGAACCCATAGGTCTGGCCACTTTTCGTGACCAATCCTCTATTATAAATTGCTCCCCCTTGAGCTGCGTATCCATCAATTAAACGAGAGTTTTGAATTTTCAATATTTCATGATTATCAATCAAACCACCAGTGACGGCTTTAAATTTTAAACCCGCACCTTGTAAATTAAGATCAGTTAGCGAAACAGAAATTGATGCTTTTTCAATACTTTCATCATCAATTTTAAATAACTGATCAGTACCAATCATTTTTATTGTAGCGTTATGCGAACCTGGTTGATCGGTATCAACTAGCGTAGAATCATTTTTAGCAGTACTAATTGTCAGAGGAGCTGTTATCTTTATTTTTTCATTAAGTGTGTACTCTTTATCTCTTTGCAAAATAATATTATTTGAGTCACCACTAGCACAGCCACGATAACCATCTTTTACAGACGCAACAACCTTAGAATCGCTTGAATTAAGTTTATTTAAAAGTTCGACAGCCTCGCGTAATGAACAGACCGTGTTATCGACGTCTTCATCAGTTGTAGTTGTGACTTGAATATCGGCAGAATAAGCGTGTCCAGCAGCAGCCAATAAAGCAAAAGCAATGCTCCGTTTGAGCATACCCATCTCCTTACATCTTTTTTCATTTTTCTTTGTCAATATTGCAAAATTTCCGCTTTTGCAATCGCATCCTTTGTGCGTACTTTGTCACAGGAAGTAGAATTTCTCAAGACATTTTGGTCGGTCTGTAGAGTCATTTTTGAGCTAGATTACAAAAAGCTTCGTAGACCTAAAAAAGTTTTTTAAATACAAAAAATTGTCGTATTAAAAAATTAAAAAAGAATTTATAAGTTATAAATATAGCTTTTCTGAAATGAAAAAAACTTATGTAGGGAAAGCCATTTTTTAAATTGTATGAGTTTAATTTAAGCAAAACAGCAAATTTAAGCTAGAAACTCTACTGTTGATACTCATCAATCAAAGCATAAATTTGTCTTAAAGTCGCATTAGAAAGTTTTGTTTTTTCACCTTTGAGTAGTTTTTCTAACTGAGCAACAGTTTGCAGTAAAAGAGATGCTTGGTGAGGACCATGTAATAATAAGTAATCAACAATTTGTTGGTCAAAGTGAATACCCCGTCTAGCCATTACAGATGTCACCAAGGCATAGCGGTCTGCATATAGACTTCCACTTGGCACTTTTACACTAACGGCTTGTGTAAGTCGTGATTGTAGGTCTGGTAATTCCAGCTTTAATTCAATCGGTGCTACACGCGACGAAAACACCAGTTGTCCTTCGTGATTATTCATTAAATGAAAAACAGCTTTCTGCCAGTGAGGCACACCACTAATCGATTCAATATCATCCAAAGCAACAAGATCATAATGTTCTAAAGAGGTAATTGCCTCAATAGGTGCATCAAGCAGTTCGAGCAAAGATACTTTAATAGCAGATTTGCCTATTTCTAAATAAGAATCACAAATTGCAGAAAGTAAATGACTCTTCCCCGTCCCCGCTCCACCGTAAATATAGAACCTACTCACCAGACCAGCATGTAGTTGACGCACGGCATCGACTACATGCCCCCAACCCGGTCCCGAAAAATCACTGATTCGGGCATCAAGTTGAGGTTCTATATCCAGTTGGAGTTGACGCATATATTGAATTAACCTTGAAATTATTTCTGGTTAGGAGATTTTAGTTCATCTGTATCTTGCTGTGTTTTAACTTCAAGATCAAGCTTAGTGCTTTCGGTTTGTACATGAATTTGCTCAATATCGCCATGTTGGATCACTAATGTAGATGGTGGAGCATAAAGTGAGCTTCTTTCGTAATTCTCTCTTAAATGCTTCAACAACACTACAATAACCGCAGCAACAGGCAATGCAATTAACATTCCCAAGAAGCCTGCAAGTTGTGCACCTGCCAATACTGCAAAAACAACTGCTACAGGAGATAAGCCAATTTTATCACCCAGTAGGAATGGCTGTAAGATATAGCCTTCTACCGCTTGACCAATCATAAAGACGATACCAACCAGTAATAGATGCATCCAATCCAAGCCAAACTGGAACAGGCTAGCAATAACAGCGGCAATAATACCTACGGCAAAACCTAAATAAGGAATAATACTAGCAAGTCCTGCCACCATACCAATAATAAGACCAACTTCCAAACCGATGAGTTGTAAACCAACTGCATATACTACGCCAAGCAATAGCATGACCAGAAACTGACCTTTAACAAATGCCCCTAAAACGCTATGGCATTCACCAACGATCTGTAAAGTAGTTGCTTCATATGGACGTGGAATGAGACGACGTAAGTTTTGTAACATACGTTCCCAATCAAGCAAGAAATAGAAAGCAATAATTGGAATTAAAACAACTGTTCCACCAATCTGAATAAAATTCAAACCAGATTGAGCCAGTTTTAATAACACTGCCTGAATGCTGTCTGCGCTATAGTTTGTTTGGACATATTCCATGACAGCTTTAGACAACTGCTCTGTGTCAATTTCCATTTGCTGGACATTAAATGTTGAAGACACCCAAGGTAAAAAGGTAGCGTTAATCCAGTGAATACCTGCTGGAATACTATCTCGGGCATAAACTAATTGTTTCCAAATCAGTGGAACTAAATACCAGAGTGCAATAGTTAAGGTTACACCTATTCCGACGAATACCACGCTAATTGCTAACCAGCGAGGCAATTTCATTTTTACCAGCACATCAACAAGTGGACTGAATAAATAAGCCAGGAAAAAAGCACCGATAAAAGGAATGACTACAGGCTTGAGTAAGTACAACACCCATACCAGCAATACAATACCTGCGAGTAAAAAAATACGGCGCAGTATACGATCTTGCATAAAATCTAGCCTTTTTTGATTTAATCGTTATAAATGAAAAAATATTTTTATTAAAGATAGCATTTTCGAGCATAAATAACATAAGAGTTTCGTATATTCAGGTTATAATCTGCCGCCAATGCGGAGACTTCATTTATGAGCAACTCAACTTCTACCCCAAATACCGGTTTAAGCTACAAAGATGCGGGTGTCGACATTGAAGCGGGCGACGCACTGGTCGATCGTATCAAGTCAGTCGCTAAACGTACAAGTCGTCCTGAAGTAATGGGCGGGCTTGGTGGCTTTGGTGCACTATGCAAAATTCCTAAAGGTTATGAAGAGCCTGTTTTAGTCTCTGGAACCGATGGTGTAGGAACTAAATTACGTTTGGCCCTTAATCTCAATCGTCATGACACAATCGGCCAAGACCTTGTGGCTATGTGCGTAAACGACCTTTTAGTTTGTGGCGCAGAACCATTATTCTTCCTTGATTATTACGCGACTGGTCACTTAAATGTTGACGTTGCTGCAAATGTTGTTACTGGTATTGGTAAAGGTTGTGAGCTTGCAGGTTGCGCACTTGTAGGTGGTGAAACCGCGGAAATGCCAGGCATGTACGAAGGTGAAGATTACGATCTTGCTGGTTTTGCAGTTGGTGTTGTTGAGCAAAGCAAAATTATTGATGGCTCTAAAGTAAAGTCTGGTGACGTACTTATCGGTGTTGCATCAAGTGGTGCTCACTCGAATGGTTACTCATTACTACGTAAAATTTTAGACGTTAAAAACGTTGATTTAACTCAAACGATTGATGGTCGTCCTCTTGCTGATGTAACAATGGAACCAACTCGTATTTATGTAAAACCGGTTCTTGAACTCTGCAAACAAGTTGATGTTCATGCTATGGCACACATTACTGGTGGTGGTTTACCAGGTAACTTACCTCGTGTATTACCAAATGGTGCACAAGCAGTTATTGATGAATCTTCTTGGGGATGGCCTGAATTGTTCCAACTTCTACAACGCGAAGGCAATGTAGAACGCTTTGAAATGTACCGTACGTTTAACTGTGGCGTAGGTATGGTTATTGCTGTTGATGCAAATGATGCTGAAAAAACAATTGAAGTACTTAATGCTCAAGGTGAAAAAGCTTGGAAAATTGGATATATCCAAGAAAATGCTGAGTCAGTGGAAGGTGCAGACGAAAAAATTCGTGTGATCTTTGCATGATAAAAATTGCTGTTCTAGTCTCTGGGAATGGCAGTAATTTACAGGCCTTGATAGATGCAAATCTATCAGGGCAAATTGTAGGTGTACTGTCTAATAAAGCAGATGCTTATGCCCTAGAGCGTGCTCAAAAAGCCAATATTGCTACCGCTGTTATCTCCCATAAAGACTTTCCAACGCGCGAAGTTTTTGATGAGGCAATGCATCAGCAACTCTTAGCTTGGGAAGTAGATGTAGTTATTTTAGCTGGCTTCATGCGTATCTTAACATCCACCTTTGTCAACAAATGGCAAGGGAAAATGCTGAATATACATCCCTCGCTTCTTCCAGCTTACAAAGGTGTGAATACTCATCAACGTGTTTTAAACACAGGTGATCGTTTGCATGGTTGTACCGTACACTTTGTAACTGCTGAACTGGATTCTGGTCAATCTATTGCCCAATCAGCTATATCAGTTCAAGAACATGATACTGCCGCTTCATTAGCAGATCGAGTGCACACACTTGAGCACTTTATCTACCCACAAGTTGCAGAGTGGCTGTGTAACGGTCAACTTACATGGAAAGATGGGCAAGCCTATTTCCGTAATCAAGTTCTAAAAGACCCTATTCGTTTTGCAAGTTGGTAAAGTATTTTACTAGCAAACAAAAATAAAAAAGGACATGCTGGCATGTCCTTTTTTATAAGCTTTAAATTAATTTAATTAATGATGAATCAATTTCTTTATAGAATTTACTGTATCAATAGGATGCTCTAGAGGGAACATATGGCCCCCTTCAACCACAGTAAATGGGATTCCCATTTTTCGCTTTGCCATTTGAGGAAAGCCTCTTTTTAAGAAGTCACTTCCTTTACCCACAACTAAATGCACAGGCATCTTAGGTTTTGGCATAGGCAGCCACCACCAAGAAGGATTTTTACGGAAAATTGCAACTTCATCTTCACGAGAAATCGTTAAAGTTACTCCACCGCGAATCGAATCTTCTTTCAAAGCATAATCAATGTAAGCCTGAAAACAATCTTCATCAAAATCTTTATAAAATCCTTTAGGATGAAGTAACTCAGCAGCCTGCTCTCTCGACTCCCAGTGTTCACGACGACGTGCAGATAAGCCCGCCGGTGTCATCGCATCAACCAATTTAGGACGAAATAATTTTGCCATATGAAAAGCAAATGAATATCGCCCTAAAATAAGAGGCGGATCTAACATAATGACTTGAGAAAACAGTTCAGGACGTCGAAAAGATGCCATTAATGTTAAAACCGAACCAAGAGAATGGCCTAATCCGATGACTTTACGTCCTTTCGCCTGACGCACAATACTATCAATAACTTGATCAACCAAAGCAGGCCAATGGTTAGTCACAGGATAACGTTTGTCAGGACCAATGAGTGGAACATAAATTACGTCATACTCATCTTTTAATTGATCAAACAATTTTTGATACACCATAGATGGCACACCATTAGCATGCGCAAAGTGTATAACCGGTTTTACTGACATACCGTTATCCTAAAAATACAGATTTATTGTAATTTTGCGCTTTGACTAGTCTGCACCTCTTGAGCAATAGATTCACTTACTCCTTGCCCGATTTGTGCCCCCATACGGCCCAAAATGGATTGTAGTGGGTTACGCTCAATTGTGTAGTCAACTTTATTATCAAGGTTTAGTTCACGCATCAAGCTCGTAATATTACCTGAACGGTCAGCAACACCTAATTGAATTGCTTGTTCACCTGTCCAGAATAAGCCAGAAAAAATAGCTGGATCATTCGATTTTAAACGCTTACCACGGCCTTCTTTCACTGCGGTAATAAAGTGAGTATGAACATTATCAAGAACAGATTGAATATGTTGCTTTTGAGCAGGATCAATCGGTTTTGTCATACTTAAAATGTCTTTATTCGTTCCGGCAGTTAAAGTGCGGTCTTCAATACCGAGCTTCTGAGCTAAACCAGTAATGCCATAGTTAGGCATGATCACACCAATTGAGCCCACTAAACTTGATGGGTTGACAATAATCTCATCCGCAGCAGAAGCGATATAGTACGCACCCGATGCCCCCATATCACCAATAACGGCATAAACTTTCTTATCAGGGTGCTGTTTTTTCAAATAACGAATTTCCTGCCAGATTTCATCAGACTGAACTGGAGAACCGCCAGGTGAGTTAATGTTAAGTGCAACAGCCTTACTATTTGAGGCTTCAAAAGCACGTTTAAGCGCTTTATTGGTATCTTCACTATTTACCGCTTGATTACTCGAAGCATCAATCGTTCCAATAATATCCACCACTGCCAAATGAGTACTACTGCTACTTACAGCAGAGCCTTCTTTGCTGGTTGAACAGCCTTTGCCCATGAGTACAATAATGAATAGTAAATAAATAAAAGTTAATGTTTTAAAGAAGATACCCCAACGACGACTACGGCGTTGCTCTTCTACTGAAGCGAGTACAGCCTTCTCAAGAATTTGCCATTCTGGTCCATTTTGTTTAGGGATTATAGGTTCATTTTGTGGTTTTGGTGGCCAATCGGACATAAAATTCCAATCCAAATCAATCTAAAATGATGTCATTATATACGTTGATTTGATAAAAACTGTCTAAATTATATGATTTCATTTATAATATTTTTATCTTTTTTTACTTGTTGCCTCCTTTTTACCGCGATAGATGACCAAACTAGATGTAAAAAGCATGAACTATTACTTACTCAAAACTTTTAGCCGTCAACCCATTCAATTTGGACGTTTTATTGCCCGTATGTTGGCAGGGTTAGTCAATACTTTAAAAATTACTAGAACATCAAAAAGTATAGAACTTAACTTACAAATTGCACTTCCCCACTTAACACCACAGCAACGAATAGATATTACACAACAAGCTATTCGTAACGAGTTAACCTCATACTTCGAGTTTTTAAGTATTTGGGGCTCATCAAATAGTAAGAATATTTCACGTATTCACCATATTGAGGGTGAACATTACTTTCATGAAGCACTAGCAGCAAAAAAAGGTGTGGTATTGATTGTTCCACATTTTGGTACATGGGAAATCATGAATGCTTGGTGTGCCCAGTTCACTTCTATGACTATTTTATACAAGCCTGTAAAAAATGAAGATGCAGACCGTTTTGTTCGAGAAGCACGTAGCCGTGAACAAGCCAACTTGGTACCTACCGATGAGACTGGTGTTCGACAAATTTTTAAAGCACTCAAACAAGGCGAAACCACTGTAATTTTACCCGACCATACACCTAATGTTGGTGGGGATATGATCAATTATTTTGGTGTACCACTTGCCTCAAGTAATTTAAGCGCCAAGCTCATCCAAAAAACAAAAGCCAAAGCATTATTTCTTTATGCGATTCGTAATGAACACAACGGTTTTACGATGCATATTGAACCTATGGATGAGAAGATTTACGAAGGTAGTGCCGATGATGGAACTTTTGTTATTCATCAAGCCATTGAACAACTGATCCAGCACTATCCAGAACACTATCACTGGAGTTATAAACGTTTTAAAGCAAATCCCGCTTTAGATAATATTTACAATATTGATCCGAATGAAGCACTTCAAATTGTAGATAGACTTAAAGCAGAAGCTTCACAAATTCCTGTGAAGCCAAGTACGCTCGAGACGTCGAGTGTATAAAACCATCTCTTGATTGCGAGATACAAAGCTCAATGTTCCTTGCTCAACTGTGCTTTTAAATGGAATATTAAGCTCTTGTATTCTCGCTAAAACCTCTTTGCTTGGATGACCATAACGATTATTAAAGCCAGCAGAAGCAACAACAAGCTTGGGGTTTAACGTCGCTAAGAAGTCGTAAGCTGAACTATGTTTACTTCCATGATGACCTAATACCAGAACATCTACCTTGAAATCAGGATATTCTTTCATGAGTTGATATTCTGCTTCCCACCCTGCATCACCCATAATTAAATAATTTTGATAGCCATTTATCTGTTTTAAATGAATATAAACCACACAAGAATATTGATTTTGATTTGAAGAAACTAAGTTTAAATCTTTTTCTTTAGGCCAAAGGATTTCAATATCTAATTGTGGATATTGCCATTTTTGACCTTGATGACAATAGGTAAATGGTTCTTTAATTTGCTCTGTCCATCGTTCATTTGATATGACTTGTTTAATAGGAAAAGCCTGAGCGATTGAAGGAAATGCTCCGCTATGATCTTGATCAAGATGAGACAGTACGACGTGATCCAGTTGTTTAATTCCCTTTTGACGTAAATATGGAATCACCACATTTTGACCAATACTAAAAGCTTTCTCATCATAAGACCCACCCGTATCGATGAGCCATGTCTGCTGCGGGTGCTGCAAGAAAATAGCTTGCCCCTGTCCTACGTCTATAATATTTAATTGAACTTGCTGGGACGACTTATCTGGAATGATCAAGGGTAAACAGCATATTAGCCCCCAAGATTTTGGTAAAACCCCACGCGGTAAAAATAAGATAATAATAACGAAGCTAAGGCAAACTAAAGCAAGTGGTGTCAGGCTAAAACCTTGTAATGGTAGAGATAACTTTTCTAAAAGATTAAAACATGACAGTACTATACTAATCAGGACGTCATTAATTTGAAAAAGTAAATTTCCGAATGATTTAAAAATAAGCCATACACAAGCTGCAAAAATATTTAAAGGAACAATCACTCCTCCGAGTAAAGGAACTGCAATAATATTTGTAAAAGGAGCAACCCATGAAATCTGTTGAAAGAAAATCAGCATTAAGGGACATAAGGCAATAAATATTTTGCCTTGAGATTCAATTAAAATTTTACTGAAAAGAATGATTCTAGATAACAGACTAGTTGAAACAACATTTGGAGCTTGCTCTATAGTTTGATAAATCCGTAATAAAATAAAGCAAGAACCATAAGACAGCCAAAAACCTGCGGATAAAACACTGAAGGGATCGAAAAGTAAAAGTAGACTTGCACTATAAACCAAGAGTGAAAATGGTTTAACAGGCACTTTAATCAATACCAAAGAAGCAAATAAAAATACTGAGAGTAAAGTTCTTAAGGCAGGAATTTCAAAACCAACAAATGCCGTATAAATCAAAACACCAAAACATAATGGAATCATGGTCCAAATTTGTTTAGGTTGACGCAAATAAAGCTGCGGATAATAACGTCTTATTAATTGATGTAATACCCAAGACAACATGATAGCAAAAATGAGTACATGAGGCCCTGAAATGGCTAACAAATGAGAGATTCCTAATTCCTTAAATTGATTTTTAATCTCATCATTTAAGAGACTTTCGTCCCCTGTTAACAAAGCTAATAACAGACCCTTATTTTGCAAAGGAGATTGTTTTAACATTAATCTAAATGTTAGGCGCAACTTTTCTACATTTAACTTTTGTCTGTTAAAGAATTTTTGTTGCTCTTTTAAATGATGTTGATAACCCAACTGATAAATTTCATCAGAGCTTAAAGGCTCAATATGCTGAACACTAAAACCGGACATTATATTTCGTTGAATGAACCACTGTTCTTGGTCAAAAACACCAGCCACTGCGTAACTATGAGCAGGTTTGGTTTTGCCAGAAATTCGATAATAATGACCTAATTTTAATTTTGGCTCATCTATGGCCGAGTTTACTTTTTGATTTTTTAAATATAATAGCCAATTGACGGGATGTAAGGACTGCCCTAATACCTGAACGGGTTGCTGTGTCTTATCTTCTTTTTCTTCACTTATACGGTCGACATACACAATAATATCTAAAGATTTAGGCTGCATTTGTCGCAGTTCTAATCTTTCATTTAAGGCATACTGAGCATATTGATGTCCTATAGTAAAAAAACTAATAGCGCAGACTAAACAGTAAATGGTTTTTAATATGGGGCGATTTAAGAAAATATTTCTCTTAAAAATATAAAAAATAAAGCCCATAACAAGCAAAACTTTACCTAACCACCCATATTGCATTATTAAAGGGATATCTATCCCCATAAATGCAATACCCCCAATCCACCCCATTAAAATAAGTTTTAACATTCAAGGTCATATCATTATCTTTTTAGGGGCAAAATTAAAGCCCAACTAAGTGGGCTTTAACAATGTGATTTAATGACAATTTTTTAAGTGCCACTCACCCAGAGTCCATCTTGCATATGCAAAATAGAATCAGCAGCCTGAGCTAAATGCTCATCATGGGTCACAATTAACATTGCCATGTTGAGTTCTTTCTTAAGATCGGTCAGTAATTCAAAAATACCTAGAGCTGTTTTACGGTCTAAATTACCTGTAGGTTCATCAGCCAGAACAACCGCAGGTTTAGTGACTAAAGCACGCGCTAAAGCCACACGTTGGCGCTCACCACCCGAAAGCTCCCCTGGCTTATGATCCATACGATGAGATAACCCAACTCGATCAAGCAAATATTCAGCTTGCGCTTTTACAGATTTAAATTGGCTATCTGCACGAAGCATTAAAGGCATCGCCACATTTTCAAGCGCAGAAAACTCAGGTAATAAATGATGAAATTGATAAACAAAACCGAGGTATTGGTTACGCTGAAAACCACGTTCAGCTTCACCTAAATTATCAAAACGCTGACCATTTAAAAATACTTGCCCTTGAGTTGGCTGCTCTAAACCACCTAGCACATGAAGCAAAGTACTTTTACCTGAACCACTCGCACCGACAATCGAAACAAACTGCCCTGCTTCAACTTGTAAAGAAAGACCTTTAATGACTTCAACTTTAGATTTTCCGTCATCAAAATGTTTATATATTTCTTTCGCTTCTAAAACAATTTTACTCATAGCGCAGTGCCTCGGCAGGTTGAACTTTGGCAGCACGAAGTGCCGGATAAATAGTCGCCAAGAAGCTTAAAAGTAAAGAAACAATCACGATAATCGTTACATCTTGCCATCTTAAATAAGAAGGAAGGTAATGTACAAAGTAAGCATCAAATAGATTTAAGCCCAACACATTGTTAAACCATGAAATGATATCGCTAATGGTTAAAGCTAAAATTACACCTAAAACCGTACCTGCAACTGTACCAATCACCCCAATCACGGTACCTTGAACCATAAATATTTTAGTGATCATCGATGGCGAAGCGCCTAATGTACGCAAAATTGCGATATCAGATTTTTTATCAGTCACCACCATGACCAATGATGAAACAATATTAAATGCTGCAACCACAATAATAAGGACAAGCAATAAACCGACTAGAGTTTTTTCCATTTGAATGGCATTAAATAAATTACCATGCGTATAGGTCCAGTTCGTCGCGTAGAAATTGCTTGGTAAACTTTTTACTAAGTCGTCAGCAACTTGCGGCGCTGCAAAAATATCATCTAGTTTTAAACGGACACCTTGGGCACCATCTGGTAAACGTAATAAGGTTGAAGCATCGTATAGGGCGATATAACCCACCATAGAGTCGACTTCAGCGCCTACACTAAAAATACCAACCACTTTAAAACGCTTGAAACGAGGTACAACACCTGCTGGAGATGGCGTTGCTTCTGGTAAAACCAATGTCACGCTGTCATTTAGACGTAAGCCCAATGAATCAGCCATATCTTTACCAAGTACAATACCAAATTCACCTTTTTTAAGTGAATCTAAACTCCCTGCAACAATATGATTTTGAATAATAGAGACATTCTTTTCATATTTTGGGTCAATACCCGTCACCATAATACCAGCGACCTGTCCTTGCGCAGTTAACATACCTTGCAATTGCGTAAAAGGTGCAACCCCTGTTACATGTGGATGATGTTCAACTCGCTTCACGAGTTCAGGCCAATCCGTGAGGATTTGTGTAGATGAAACTGTTGCTTGTGGCACCATTCCTAACACACGGTTTTTCAATTCGCGATCGAAACCGTTCATGACAGAAAGTACTGTAATCAGCACAGCGACACCTAGTGTCAAACCGACCATCGAAACCAATGCAATAAAAGAAATAAAATGATTACTGCGTCTTGCGCGAGTATATCTCAACCCTATATACAGTGAGATTGGTTTAAACATACCTTCTAAATCCAAGGTCATTGATGGAAAATATAAGATGTTGATGGCAAATTGCACCCACATCTACTATTTGACCATACCGTTAGATGCTGTATTAAGGTTTAAAAATCAGTAAGTTCTGACTTATCCTTAACAATCCTAATATTATATTGCTGCGCTATTTTCTACTAGTTGAGTTGGGAGATCAATTTGATCGTGCATTTCGCTACGAATTAGAACAATTTAATGAATAAGCTCAACAAATTACCCAAATCTTCTCCTATTTAGACTTCATATGTTGAGCAAAGTTCCGGTTTGCCTGAATGTCTTTGTAGAAATATAAAAAAAGTCCAGACAAGATAATGAAAGCACCTACAAAAACCATAATTGAAAGTTGTTCATGGTTTAAAGCAGCTCCAATCATCATCGCTAACATAGGTGTAATAACTGTCGTTAAAGATAAAGTCGTTGCCTGAATATTTTGTATAAGTTTGAAATAACAGAACATGGCAACGAGTGATGCCATAAGTACCGTATAAATTAAGGCAAATAAAGATTTAGCTTCTGGCAAATGTGTTGGTGCATATTGCCAAATAAATGGAATAAAACAACTAGCAAAAATTGAAGACACTAAAATAGAACCAGTTGCCTGAGCCATCGGCTGGATCTGCGCATTAACTTTCTTAACCCAAAAAATTGAAAAAGAATAAACAAACACACTGATCAGCATAAGAACAATACCAAACGGGTGTACATGCTGATTCGCACCGCTCAGACAAATAATAGTTAACCCACAGACCGCAATTGCCATACCCAACCATTGCAGCTTATAAAGTTGTTGGCCAAAAGCAAACCGCCCAATAAGCCCCGTCATAATCGGTGCTAAGCCAAACATAAGCGCAATCATGCCTGAACTTAAATATTGGGTTGCGGCATAAGTGAAAATTTGAGAACCAATTAAGCTAAAAGATCCAGCAATGTAGCTATGAACTGCTTGTCGATGCGTTGGAAAAGGTGTTCTCAAAATTAGCAATATGATGACAGCCAAAGGCAGTGCAATAAAAAAGCGTAATAACAATGCCCACATAAGATGTAGATCAGACACACTCCAGACAATTGCCAACGGAGTTGTTGCCCAGATAAACACTAACAAGGCATAGGTTAGAGCCAAATTGGTTTGCGATGGCATGCGATGCTCACTTAGCTATTTTACGTTTTTGCTTTAAAATCGTTTGATCTAATGAACTTGAAAATTCACGTTTATCTCGTTCGGAAATAGGAGGCGGTCCACCAGTTTGCACACCTGCACCACGGAGCGTATCCATGAAATCACGTAGATGTAAACGCGCTTTAACATTCGCCGTTGTATAGACTTCACCACGGGGATGAATAGCAACTCCACCTTTCTCAATCACCTGAGCTGCCAGTGGAATATCCTGCGTAATGACAATGTCATTTTCAGTCATACGATCAACTATTTCTTTATCTGCTTGGTCGGCACCACTTAAAACTTGTATTGATTTAATTCGTACTGAAGGCGTAATCCCAACATTTTGATTGGCTACAAAAATAACTTCTAATTGATAACGATCTGACGCACGTAAAATCACTTCACGTAAAATTTTCGGTAAGGCGTCTGCGTCTACCCATAGCTTAAATGGCAGCACGTTATTCTCTATTTCCACTAAAAATATTAGTCTAACAGATGCTTTTCTAAGGTGAGTAAAAATAACGATTAAACTGATTTTTAATTTCAACATTTAATTTTTTTATAAATTAAACGTACTTTTAACTTATAAATAGAAACGGCGCTTCTTTTTAAATGACTAAATACGCGCTTTTACAAGAGAATTTACATATGGTGACTTGAAAAATAGTAAACACCCTCGATTTAATATAACAAGTAATGTGAACCCAACAGCATCGTGCTTATGAAAAATCAAAACAGTCCAGAAGTTATTAAAGTAAATGACCAAAATTTTGGTAGTCATGGAGAACATTGGAATCTATTGACGTCCCATCCCGAAACAGATGTACCAAAATGGTTAGGACTGGCACTTGATGCACCTGTAATGCCAATGGGTTTGTGTGAACATGAAGAAGACATGGATCAATCTTTTTGGCTCATTCAAGGTCCACAAGACCAAAAAGTTACCATCAATCAAATTATTGCTGTTGAAAATCAAAAACCTCGTGCGCTTAAAACAGCCTTCCCAAGTTTTGAAAGTCCATATCAATATAATGCGAAAATTGAACGCATCATTACTTGTGACTCTGCTACACAAGCCGTGTTGAGTTTAAGACTAAATAAAAATACAACCGTTTATGCATTTGATAATTTATTTAGTGTTAACTACTGTCAATATGACAAAAATCAAAACTATCAAGTCCAATTTAATGCATGGGCTTATGAATTAGAACCTGTTCCAGCAGGTGAAAAAATCATTGTTGATGACCCCGCTTCTATTAAACATCACCGTGCATTAAATGCAATTTTAACTGAACATAATGGTGTTGCTCCTGAAAACTTACAGGAACTCATTAATGAATGGCAACCAAAAACTCCAGAAGATCAAGAACCTGTAACCGTTGATTTTTCTAAAATGGTCGCTTATTTATATGGCGAAAATCTTGGTCAAGAAGATGAAGCATGGTTCCAAGGTAATATTGTTGGTAAAACCTCTATGACATTTATGGGGGCAGAATATACCCTTTATGATGTCACTTTGGTTTTAGAAGATGATCTTCCTGCCATATTAGTGCGCATTGCGACCAAAAACGATTTGTATAAAAACTTTAATATTGGCGAATATATTCGCGGTAATATCTGGATTCAGGCGACTATTTGTGCTAAAAAGGGTGAAACTAATTGAATTTCACTAATATTTTAATAATTAGGTTATTGAATGAAGATTATACCCGAACAAACTACCAGCCTCATTCAATCCAGTAGCCTGCGCGTAAAGGTCGATACTGGTGCGTTTTGCTTTTTTGTCTTGGGTATGTTCTTAGCTGCCATATTCATGCACCAGTTTGGTTTAGTGCCTTTTTAATTTATAACTTATTCAATAAATAAAGCCCTCATTTGAGGGCTTTATTTATTTGATTTGCTTAACCATTACGCTTAGCAAAATCATCCATAAAGTTGATTAAAGCCTGTACGCCTTCTAATGGTACAGCATTATAAATACTTGCACGCATACCGCCGACAGAACGGTGGCCAGCTAAATTCAACAAGTGATTAGCTTCCGCTTCTTTTAAGAATTGCTTTTCTAAAGCTTCGTCTGCCAAGGTAAACGGTACATTCATAATTGAACGGTTTGGAATTGCGATAGGATTATTGTAGAAATCGCTTGAGTCGATATAACCATATAACAACTGAGCCTTTTCAAGGTTCACTTTATGAATAGCCTCTACCCCACCCTGCTCTAGCAACCATTCAAATACCAAACCAGACAAGTACCAAGCGTAAGTCGATGGTGTGTTTACCATAGAACCATTTTTGGCTTGGTCACCATATTTTAAAATGCTTGGAATTTCTGGTTTAGCCTGATCAAGTAAGTCATCACGAATAATGACAATTGTTAAACCAGCAGGACCAATATTTTTTTGCGCGCCAGCATAGATTAAACCAAACTTGGTGACATCTAATGGAGCAGATAAAATACTTGATGAATAGTCACAAACAAGTGGCGCTTTTACATCAGGAATTCCTGCGAACTGTAAGCCACCAATCGTTTCATTATCCGCATAATGTACGTATGCTGCATTGTCCGATAAATTCCATTCGCTTTGTTCAGAAATTGCGAACTTGCCATCTACTTTAATGCCAGCTTCTACAACATTAATATCGCCATAACGTTTTGCTTCTTTTAACGCTTTTTCAGACCAGATGCCGGTGTGAATATAATCGGCTTTACTGTTCTTACCTAAAAGGTTTAAAGGAATAGCAGAAAATTGTAATGACGCACCGCCTTGTAAAAACAGTACTTTATAGTTTTCTGGAATGTTCATTAAATTGCGTAAATCTGCTTCAGCTTTTTCAGCTACAGCAACATAGTCAGCACTACGGTGACTCATTTCCATGATGGATAGACCTTTACCCTGCCAATCCAACAATTCTTGTTGAGCTTTTTCTAAAACGGCAGTAGGTAATGCAGCAGGACCAGCACAGAAATTGTACGCGCGCATGATTTTTCCCTTGTATAAAGTCAAACACAATAAAAATGGCATTTAACCACAGATTGCTTAAGCTTGCAGCAGCTTCTCAAGTAAATATTTCAATGCTGGACTGTATTTAGCTTTATTTTTTCAATTATTGTTGTCGTTATTTCTTTAATTTTAATAATCAGCTTCCCCATTTAAAAAAATTTTTAAGCAAAAAGATCAACTTGACTTGTGATTATCATTTCACATACCTTGATAGCTATTACAAAAATATTGGCTTAGTAAATTCAATAATTAAAGGAGCTAAAAACCACCATGTTTTTATACAAATGTATAATAAACAAGATGATAATTGAATTTAATAACAAGAAATTTAAACTATAAGGGATGCCAAAAATTGTTATTTAAAATGCCAACACATCGATATAGACAGTCTATTTTTCCCTTTTCATTTAAACCAAAACATCTTGCTTTGGCTTTAGGCTTTTTTTTCACTAATCATTTATATGCCGGAAGCTTAAGTTATGCCGAAGCAGAACAACAAGCTTTAAAAAGTTCATACAGTACTCAAGCCAACCAAGCATTACAGCAAGCATCTCAATTAGAAGCTGAAGCAGTAAAGGGCCTCGGATTACCTAGAGTTGATTTGAATGTCAGAGCCTACGCTTTTCATAGTGAAACAGATGTACCTCTTGGGGCTTTTAAACAAAAACTTGAAAATGATTTAAGCCAAGGACTAAATGACAAACTTTCACAGTGGAGCAATGTCATTCCATCAGATGTGCTGGGACAAGTTCAAGAAGGCGCAAACCAAACCATACATGATGGTATAAATCGCTTTCCTGATTATGCGAATCTGACTATCGAAGATCAGGTGGTACGCCCTTCGATTTCAGTCGTAATGCCACTCTATACAGGCGGCTTAACCAGCAGCGCTAAAAAAATAGCTAATATACAAGCACAGCGCTCTGAGCTTTCAAGCCAACAACAGCAGGATATACAGCGATTTGAAGTAGTACAAAGTTACTTTAATGTGCAATTACAGCAGCAGCTGGTCGCAAGTAGCTTATTTAACTTTAATGCGATGCAAAAACATTACAGCAATGCCCTAAAGCTGGAACAACAAGGATTTATTAGTAAAGGGCAACGCATGCAGTTTGAAGTCGCTCGTAATAATGCAGAACGTACTTTACAAAATACTCAAGCTAACTTAAACGCCAGCCGCTTTAGCCTTAATAACCTTTTACATCAACAAAATAATGTAGATTTAAGTACACCTTTATTTGTAAATAACACTCCAAGCCAGTCTCTAGAATCACTTTTAACCAGTTATTCACAAAAATCTAGCCTTGTACAAAAAATGCAGATGGATACTCAACTGGCTAATGTCAATATTCAAGCTCAACAAGCAGCAAAAAAACCAAGTTTATTTGCATTTGGTGAATATGCGCTTGATGAAAATGAAAATTGGATTGTCGGTGTAATGGCAAAATACAATCTATTTTCTGGGGTAGATAAAAATAAGAATATTCATGCCGCTGAATTAAAGCGTTACGCTTCTGAACTCATGACTGAACGAACCAAACAAGAGATTGAAGCTCTTTTGAATAAATCATATAACGAGCTTGACTCTGCTCAGCAAAGTCATCAGCTTTTACAAAGAAACGTAAATGCTGCTCAAGAAAACCTACGTATTCAAGAACTTTCTTTCCGCGAAGGAATGGGTACAGCAACCCAAGTGATTGATGCGCAAAATGCATTAAGTGCGTTAAAAACTGAAATGGCTTTAAATGCTTATAAATATGTCATATCACTTGCAACTTTACTGCAAAGTCACGGCTCAATTGACCAATTTAAAGCTTACGTTAATCAACCACATACCGACTATATTCGTTAAGGGGAGTATAAAATGAATCAAGACTCAGCTCATTCAGAACAAGATTCTCCTGCTGCGGATACGGCAGAAACCAACCAAGCTCCAAAAGATGATCAAGCTAGCAATGATCAAGAATCAAACGCAAATAAAAATGACGCCAATCCTCCTAAAAATTCCAAAATTAAACTGATTATTGGCCTGATCATCATTGCCTTATTAGGTTTAATTATTTTTGGTTTGTGGAAAAGTTATCAACCGAAACCTATTGAACTACAAGGCCGTGTTGAAGCTGAAACTATTCACGTAAGTACAAAAGTCCCAAGTCGTATTGAAGAAATTTATGTACAAGAAGGCCAGAAAATTTCCAAAGGTCAGCCACTTGTTCGTTTGGTTAGCCCTGAAATAGAAGCTAAAAAGCAACAAGCTTTGGCTACCTTACAATCAGCTTTAGCCTTTCAATCTACGGTAGACCGCGGTTCGCAACAAGAAAATATCGATACTCTTTATGCCAACTGGCAAAGCACCAAAGCGCAAGCGAATCTTGCAAAAACAACTTACCAACGTGGTGAAAATTTATATAGACAAGGGGTAATTTCGCGTCAAAGACGAGATGAAATGCTCGCAGCACAGACCTCTGCTCAAGAATTAAGTGAAGCCTCTTATCAACAATATGCTCGTGCAAAACGTGGAAGTACTAGCCAGCAAAAATCTACAGCAGATGCACAAGTTGAAATTGCAAAAGCAGCGGTAAGCGAAGCAAAAGCTTTAGAGGAAGAGACACGCTTACTCTCTCCGATTTCGGGTACAGTTTCAAAAACTTACGGTAAGCCTTCTGAATTAGTCGCTATGGGTGTACCTGTTGTCAGCATTTTAGAAGATGATGATTTATGGGTAAGTTTGAATGTTGGTGAAAACCAATACGCTTCTGTTTATAAAAGTAAAACCCTTGAAGGATTCATACCTGCTCTTAATCAGAATGTGAATTTTAAAATCAAGAATATTGATGCGGAAGGTGAATTTGCCACTATAAAAACGACTCGCCAAACTGGGGGCTATGATATTCGTAGCTTTAAATTGCATCTGGTGCCTGAACGTCCTGTCAAAGATTTAAAGGTTGGCATGAGCGTTCTATTTAAAATTAAAGAAGAAAAATAAAGCATGTTTGCCAGTATATTACGGGAACTAAACTATCTAAAAAGCAATAAATGGGATTTGTGTATGGTGACACTTATCCCTGCTTTTATCATTTTTTTGTTTAGCAGCATGTTTTATGCAGGTAAAGCTGAACATTTACCAATTGCGATTATTGATCAGGACCAAAGCGAACTCAGCCGTAATATTGAAAAGTATCTTTCGTTGAATCATACAGTAGACATTAAAACAATTACGGTAAGCTCTGCGGAGGCTGAACAACTACTCAATGAAACCAAAATATGGGGTTATGTTTTCATTCCAGACGGTGCTGAAAAACGCTTCGTGAAAGCACAAGATGCTCAAATCAGCATTGCATTTAACCAGTCTTTTTTTAGTGTTGGAAATACGATTTCTTCAGCAATGCTGGTCAGTACCCTCAATGCTTTAGCAGACTATGCTGGTCAAAGTTATCTTGCAAATAGTATTCCCTATTTAGATGTTCCTACCGCTCATGTAAAAATCTCAACGCTTTATAATCCAAGTATGAGCTATGAGTTTTATTTAGAACCTTTCATGGTTCCTGCTGTATTGCACTTATTGCTGTGTTGCTGTGTTGCCTTTGCTATTGGACAAGAGCTTAAACGTGGCACATTAACAGCATGGGTAAACCGAGAAAGTTTTATTCAAGGCTTACTGGCTAAAAATCTGCTTTATAGCCTTATATTTTGTGCATGGACATGGGTATGGATGTTTTGGCTAGTCGAAATCCGTGGCTGGTTCGTAGCAGGTTCTCTTAGTTTATTGTTATGCGCACAGTTTTTACTTTATTTTGCCTACGCTTTGATTAGTAGCACCGTCATTCTTGCAACCAAAAATTTAAGTAAAACTTTTGGCTTTATCGCGGTATATGGCGGCTCTTCTTTAAGTTTCGCAGGCGTTACGCTACCTTTAAATAATGCGCCTATTTTCACCAAATTTTGGTCACTCATTATTCCTTATACCCCTTATGCTAAGCTTCAAACCGAACAATGGGTGATCGGCAGTCCAATTTTCATTTCAATGATTCCTTTTTTAATACTCATCGGTTATTGCCTGATTTACTTCTTTTTAAGTTGTCTATTGCTTAAAAAATTAGTTCGAGGGGCAACACAATGAAAGAATTCTTTAAGGCTTATGGGCAAACATTTAAAGACATTGTAAGTAATAGCTCAGTTTTCACAACTCTGATTTTATCGGTCATTCTTTATAGCTTTTTTTATCCTACCGCCTATAAAGCTGAGCGTGCAGAATCTATTCCTATTGTCATTGTTGATGAAGAACAAAGCCTCTTAACTTCTCAATTGATTGGCCAAAGTGCAAATAGCCCCCATGTTCATATCGTTACCGTTACCAGCAATTTTTTACAAGCTGAACAAATGGTACGTGAGCAAAAAGCCGATGGTATTTTACTTTTACCAAATAACTTAACCCAAAGCTTACGCAGAGGAGAAACAGGTGGAATCGGCTTATACTTAAGCACAACCAACTTTTTAAAAACTAAAGAAATTGGTTTAGGTCTAGCAACCTCGATAGAAGCTACATTAAAAGAATATATTGAAAAATTTGGACAGCGCACTCATTTCCAGCCAGCGCTTTCTATTCATCAAGTGCCGTTATTTAATCCACTTTCAGGATATGGAAGTTATATTTTTCCGGCTGTTGCATCTTTGATTATTCATCAAACGATTGTGCTAGGTTTGGCAATGTTAATAGCTAGCTATCGTGAGCAACGTGAAAAGATTACTGCTGTTCGCCTCGCTGGAGTTTTCGCAAGTATATTTACGATTGGTTGTTTAGGGTGTTTTTATCTTTTTGGTTTTACCTTGTGGTTCAATGACTATCCACACGGTGGAAATTTTATAGGTCTACTCATTGCCGTTCCAATTTTTATTAGTTGTGTGATTGGATTAGGCATGCTGATCGGTTCACTTTTAGATATGCCGGAACGTGCCGGACATATTATTGTGTTTAGCTCAGTACCTTTATTCTTATTAACCGGAGCTGCTTGGCCTCATCAAGCCATGCCTGAATGGTTACAATGGCTTGCGTGGTGTTTACCTTCCACACATGGGGTACAAATGTTTGTGCAACTTAACCAGATGGGTGTTCCATTAGCCACGGTTGTACCAAAGCTGATTTTTCTTGGGACCCTTGGATTAATATTGGTGAGTTTATCTTATTATCGGCTTGTTAAAAAATCTTCTTCATAAAATAAAAAAGGAAGCTTATGCTTCCTTTTTTATTTAAGTTTTACTTACTCTTCAGAAGCATCTTCATTATTTGATACAACTTCTTCGCTATCAGTTTCAGTAGTATCTACTTCGCCTTCGAGAAACTCTTCTTCATCTTCGACAGCTTCAATAGACACAACACCTACTAGAGTTTCTTCTTCGCTTAAGCGAATTAGGCGTACACCTTGTGCATTACGACCAGTCATCGCAACTTCTGCTGCACGGGTACGAACTAATGTACCGCCATCAGAAATAAGTAACAATTCTTTGGTTTCATCAATAGACACTGCACCAACAAGCTCACCGTTACGTTCGCTTGTCTTAATCGCAATTACACCCTTACCGCCACGTTTCTTGGTCGGGAAGTCATTTACTGGAGTACGCTTACCATAACCGTTGGCACTTGCACACAGTACTTCACCTGTTTCAGGTACAACTACAAGGGATACGATACGGCTTACTAAATTTGAATCTGCTGAATCGTCATTGTCATCTGATTCATCATTTTCAACATCTACATCTTCTTCACTTAAAGTACTGCTTGCAAAGCTCACACGCATACCACGAACACCTTTCGCAGTACGACCCATTGCACGTACGTCAGTCTCAGCAAAACGGATTGCCTTACCTTCGTTCGAGAACAACATGATTTGCTGATTACCATCAGTAATCGCAACACCAATTAAGGTATCTTCTTCATTGAGTTCAATTGCACGTAAACCATTTGAACGGATATTAGCGAATTGCTCTAAATCAACACGTTTAACCGTACCTGACGCTGTCGCCATAAATACGTAATGGTTTTCTGGGAACTCAGTTAACGGCAAGATAGCTGTTACTGTTTCATTCGCATCTAAAGGTAACAAGTTCACAATCGGACGGCCTTTGGCACCACGTGATGCTTGAGGCACTTCAAACACACGAAGACGATATACTTTACCTACGTTGGTAAAGCAAAGCACAGTCGCATGGTTTGAAGCTACAATCAGATGTTGAATAAAGTCATCATCTTTCATTGAAGTTGCAGACTTACCACGTCCACCACGGCGCTGAGCCTGATAATCTGAAAGTGGTTGAGTTTTTGCGTAACCTGTTTGTGAAACCGTTAATACAACTTGTTCTTCAGGAATTAAATCTTCACGGCTAAAATCAATACGTGATTCAATAATTTCAGTGCGACGTCCATCACCATACTGTTGTAGTACCAGTGCCAACTCTTCGCGAATTACAGCCATCAATAAATTGAAATCATTCAAAATCGCAGTAAGTTCAGCGATTTGACCTAAGATCTCAGTATATTCTGCATGTAATTTGTCTTGTTCAAGACCAGTTAAACGATGTAAACGTAATTCTAAAATTGCGCCTACTTGTGTTGGTGATAAACGATAAATCGATTCAGTTAAACCGAATGGACGATTTGGATCTTCACCTTCGATTTCATCTGGACGAACAGAAATTGCGCCAGCTTTTTCAAGCAATGAAACGACACCACCACCTGCCCACTCACCTGCAAGTAAACGCTCACGCGCTTCAGCAGGGTTAGCAGAAGTTTTAATCGTCTCGATAATTTCATCGATATTGGCTAAAGCAACGGTTAAGCCTTCTAAGATATGACCACGTTCACGTGCTTTACGCAGTTCGAACATAGTACGGCGTGTCACAACTTCTTGGCGGTGACGGATAAATGCCGCAATAATATCTTTCAGATTCATCAATTTTGGTTGTCCGTTATCAAGACAAACCATGTTGATGCTGAATGAGTTTTCAAGTTGAGTATTTAAGAATAAGTTATTTACAACGACTTCAGCGTTTTCACCACGCTTTAAGTCAATTGCAATACGCATACCTTCTTTGTCAGACTCATCACGAAGTTCTGAAATACCTTCAAGTTTTTTCTCTTTCACTAACTCAGCAATACGTTCAATAACTCTTGCTTTGTTTACTTGATATGGAATTTCAGTAAAGACGATCGTTGTACGGCCTGTCTTTTCGTCTTCTTCGAAATGGTACTTACCACGAATGTGTAAGCGGCCTTTACCTGTACGGTAGGCATCAACAATACCTGATTTACCGTAAATAATACCGCCTGTAGGGAAGTCAGGACCCGTAATGTATTCCATCAATCCTTCAATCGAGATATTCGGATTGTCAGCATAGGCTAAGCACGCATTCACAACTTCTGTCATGTTATGCGGTGCCATGTTGGTTGCCATACCTACGGCAATACCAGCAGCGCCATTAATTAACAAGTTAGGAACACGTGTCGGAAGTACTTCAGGAATACGCTCAGATCCGTCGTAGTTATCTTCCCAGTCAACCGTGTCTTTTTCTAGATCTGCAAGAAGCTCGTGTGCAAGCTTGGTCATACGGACTTCGGTATAACGCATCGCAGCTGCGCTATCACCATCAATCGAACCGAAGTTACCCTGACCATCTACCAATAAATAACGTAAGCTAAAGTCCTGAGCCATACGTACAATGGTTTCATAAACAGCTGAGTCACCGTGAGGGTGATATTTACCGATTACGTCCCCAACAACACGCGCAGATTTCTTGTAGGCTTTGTTATAGTCATTGCCCAATTCGTGCATGGCATAAAGCACACGACGGTGAACAGGTTTAAGACCGTCTCTCACATCCGGCAATGCACGAGATACGATTACACTCATCGCGTAATCTAAATATGAATGCTTGAGTTCGTCCTCAATGGCAATCGGTCGGATTTCCGATACGCTCATGCATACTCCTTCTTACAGATAGAAATTTCCATCTGCTTATATGTCTTGATCTTGCAAAAAATTTAGTTCCGGAAACTGAACTAAAATCGAAAAAAATATAGCTGTATACTATAGCATAAAAGCACTTTGTAATGTGCGGAATCTACACCGCTAATCTGGTGATATTTGTATAATTTAATTGCATATTATTCTTATCATATCGCTATAACGAGCATGTTCTATTCTTGATAAAACTATGTGATTTTTATTCTATAAAAATCAAACCTCAAATGAGATAAAAGTCTCAGTTATACATTTCAGGACACTATCCATAATAAAAAAACCCCTAGTAAAAACTAAGGGTTTTTTAGCTTTAATCAGTAAAGATTAAAGTTTAGATACCAATTCTGGTACTACAGTGTTCAAATCACCAACTAACCAGTAGTCAGCAACACTGTTGATTGGCGCTTCTTCGTCTTTGTTGATTGCAACAATAACTTTAGAATCTTTCATACCAGCTAAATGCTGGATCGCACCAGAAATACCTACAGCAACATAAAGCTCAGGCGCAACGATTTTACCAGTTTGACCAACTTGGAAATCGTTAGGTACAAAGCCCGCATCAACTGCTGCACGTGAAGCACCTTGTGCTGCACCGAGCTTGTCAGCTAATGGATCAAGTACTTTATGGTAGTTCTCACCAGAACCTACACCACGACCACCAGAAACTACGATGCGAGCCGCAGTTAATTCTGGACGATCAAGCTTAACGATTTCTTCAGATACGAAGTGAGAAATACCCGCATCTTTTACTTCGCCAACTGTTTCAACAGCAGCTGAACCGCCTTCCGCAGCAACTGGATCAAATGCTGTACCACGAACGGTACCAACAATGATTGCTTCGTCAGATTGAACAGTTGCAATCGCGTTACCAGCGTAGATAGGACGCTTGAATGTGTTCGCAGATTCAACAGAAATAATATCTGTGATCATGCTTACATCAAGAAGAGCAGCAACACGCGGAAGAATGTTCTTACCAGTCGTTGTAGAAGCAGCTAAAACGTATTTGTAACCTTTAGCCAAGTCAGCAACTAAGCCAGCTACGTTTTCAGCTAATTGGTTTGCATAAGCAGCGTTGTCAGCAAGTAAAACTTTGCTTACACCAGCAACTTTAGCAGCAGCATCAGCAACTGCTTGAGCACCAGAACCAGCAACTAATACAGTAATATCACCACCGATTTTTTGTGCTGCAGCAACAACGTTTAAAGTAGCACCGTTAAGTACTTGGTTGTTGTGGTCAGCGATAACTAAAATACTCATGATTTTATCCTTCCGTATTAGATCACTTTCGCTTCATTTTTCAATTTTTCAACAAGCTCATCTACAGATTTCACTTGTACGCCAGCTTTACGTTCTGCTGGAGCTTCAACTTTAACAGTTTTAAGCTTAGTACCAGCTGTAACGCCATAATCCGCAGGAGATTTTGTATCAAGTGGCTTCTTACGAGCTTTCATGATGTTAGGCAATGCTGCATAACGTGGCTCGTTCAAACGCAAGTCAGTCGTGATGATTGCAGGAAGTGTAAGTTCAACAGTTTGTAAACCACCGTCAACTTCACGAGTCACTTGTACTTTACCGCCATCAACTTTCACTTCAGAAGCGAATGTACCTTGACCAGCACCTAATAATGCACCAAGCATTTGACCTACTTGGTTAGAGTCATCATCAATTGCTTGTTTACCAAGAAGGATAAGTTCTGGTTTTTCAGCTTCAACAACACCTTTTAAAATTTTAGCAACTTCTAAAGCGCCAATTTCATCAGTAGTTTCAACCAAAATACCACGGTCTGCGCCTAGAGCCATTGCAGAACGGATTTGTTCTTGAGCTTCTTTAGGACCAACAGAAACAACAACGATTTCTGATACTGTTCCTTTTTCTTTTAAGCGAACCGCTTCTTCCACTGCGATTTCACAAAATGGGTTAATTGACATTTTTACGTTGGTAAGGTCAACCCCACTATTGTCCGGCTTAACACGAACTTTAACGTTGGCATCAACCACGCGTTTTACAGCAACAAGAGCCTTCATGTAATCCTCGGCTGTTCTAGCAAAAGTAAATGTTGAGAAAAGTATATTAACTCTTCAATTAAAATTTTTTAGGTACCCTATCTTGCAATGTGTTTGGCATTTCGGTCAAGTCACAATTTTCTGGAACAGCACAAAAAAAATGAAATCATCAGTTCATAAAAAAATTTTAGACTGCCATGAGGGCCTATTTTATTCTTTTTAAACTGTATTTTATACATTGATTTTTAGTATCTTTTTATCTTATTTAGCATATTAGCTAGAAACATAACATTACTTTTAAACACCATAAATCCGACGTTTTTTAGACCCAGTCGTCCACAAAATACTCAAAGATCAAAATGGTCAATTGGGTAGTTTCCCTTATTTCTCTTAAACAAATTTGTAAAAAAATCCAAATGATCTCTACATTCACCTAAAACATCTCAATTTAATTATCTTTGATTGAGTCTATTTTTTAACTTTTAGCTTTTATGTGCCCTTGGATGGGCTTGATCATACACTTGAGCCAAATGATCGAAATCAATATGGGTATAAATTTGTGTTGTAGATAAATTACTATGGCCTAGCATTTCTTGTACTGAACGCAAGTCACCGCTACTCGATAGCATATGGCTAGCAAAACAATGTCTGAGTAAATGTGGATGTAAATCGACATTTACACCTGCTCTTTGTGCCTGAAGCTTCACTCGTTTTTCAATTTGCCTTGGAGTGAGCGCCCCTCCTCGTAAGGAAATAAAGACAGAATCGTTTTGATCAAAATGTCCTTTCCAAATTTTATAAACTTTCAACCAGTTCAATAGGCTTTCTTTTGCTTTTTTCCCAAATGGTACTATACGTGTTTTATTTCCTTTACCTGTAATACGAACAAGTTGGCGATTAAAATCTACATCCTTAACTGTTAAACCCTGTAATTCAGCCAAACGTAAACCACTTGAGTAAAGTAACTCAAGCATGGCTTTATCTCTTAACCACAATTGCTGATCAACCGGTTTTTCTGGCATAGGTTGATCCAAAATTTGATTAACCGTTTCTATGTCGATCATGCCGGGCAAAGGTCTAGGTTGGCGTTTTAACTTAAAATCGTCGGTAGGATTAATTTCTAGATATTTACCTTGTTCAGCCCACTTCATAAATTGACGAATTGAGGTGAGATGACGTTGCATGCTACTTGAACTTAACTGGTCCTGTTCGACACGCTGCGCTAAGTACTCTCTTAAATCTGAAGCTTCAATATTTCTCAAATCTAGTTGTTTGTGCTCGCAGAACTCAAGAAAGCTTTTAACATCCCGTTCATAAGCAGTAATCGTGTGCTCAGATTGATTCTGTATTTTTCTTTCTTTTAACCACATTGAGAGCAGTTGTAATGCAAAATCCAAATTGCTCTCCATTTATTTGCTCATTTTTTTGAGTGTATCAAAAACTATGTGATCATGAAAATTTGATACCGCACAACCTAATGCTGATCTAATTTATATATTACAATTTAAACCAAGTATTCATTGGACCTTGCTGCCATGACCACCATACTCATTCCTTATTTAATTGCGATTACCTTACTTACACTGACCCCTGGTTTAGATACGACTTTAATTATTCGTACAGCAACACTTGAAGGTAAATCGAAAGCGTTTCAAGCAGCTGTCGGCATTAGCCTTGGCTGTATTGTATGGGGAATTGTGGTTGCCTGTGGTCTAGGTGCTTTGCTCATGGCATCTGATCTCGCTTTTAATATTCTAAAATGGATGGGAGCAGCTTATCTAGCATGGTTAGGTTTAAATATGATTTTAAAACCACGTAGCCAACTTGCAGATATTCAAGAGAATAGTTCAAATACCTCTCCTTCACAAAATTGGTTTATTAAAGGCTTTTTGGGTAATTTACTTAATCCCAAAGTTGGTATTTTTTATATTTCATTTCTTCCACAGTTTATTCCACCACAAGCATCAGCAGTTACTTGGGTGATGGGACTGGTAATGATTCATGTGGTGATTGGAATGTTATGGTCAACTTTATTAATTTTGACTATGCAACCACTGTCACGTTATCTTAAGCAACCTAAATTTGT
The DNA here is from genome assembly GCF_059800965.1 of Acinetobacter sp. LT1. Lineage (NCBI taxonomy): Bacteria > Pseudomonadati > Pseudomonadota > Gammaproteobacteria > Moraxellales > Moraxellaceae > Acinetobacter > Acinetobacter sp. LT1. The sequence goes on along the minus strand of NZ_JBBAXE010000007.1, from coordinate 31,850 downwards.
GAAATATATGGACCGAATTACTGGCAGTATTTTTGTGTTGTTTGCTTTGAAATTAGCTTTGAGTAAAAGATAATTAAATCAAATATTATTATACATATAAAAGAAAGCCTCTTTTATCACTTTAGCTGATGAAAAGAGGCTTCTATTTAGGTAATGCTATTAACCTTGGAAATAACGTAAATCCAAACGCCCATCATAAACATGAGTTGTTGGACCAGTCATCCAGACCACATCGCCTTCTTGCCATTCGATTTGTAACTTACCACCAGCAAGCTCAACTTCAACTGAGTTCGCAAGTAAGCCACGGCGCATACCACTTACAGCAGCAGCACAAGCCCCTGTACCGCATGCAAGTGTTTCACCTACGCCACGCTCAAATACACGTAAGCGAATATGTTTTTCATCAATTACTTGCATAAAGCCAGCATTAACACGTTCAGGGAAACGTTTATGTGACTCAACTTGTGGACCAATGCCAGCAACATCAGCAGTTAATACATCTGGAACAATAGTGACAGCGTGAGGATTGCCCATATTGACCACATCAATATTAATGTTCTGGTCGTTAGCTAACTCAAGTGTATATAAAGCTTCTGGTTGTTCTGCAATGAATGGAATTTCATTCGGCAAGAACTTTGGGTAGCCCATATTGACGCGAACCCAACCATTTTGTCCCAACTCAGGTTTTACAATACCTGCTTTGGTTTGGACAGTAATACTTGTTTTAGTTGTTAAATGGCGCTCATGTACAAAACGAGCAAAACAGCGTACTCCGTTACCACATTGTTCAACTTCAGAACCATCTGCATTAAAAATACGATATTTAAAATCTGCTTCCGGTAAATCTGGTGGTTCAACAATTAAAAGTTGATCAAAACCGATGCCAAAATGACGATCGGCTAAGCGTTGAATTGTTTCTGTATCCAAATAGGCACGTTGGCTGATTAGATCAACCACCATAAAGTCGTTGCCTAGGCCATGCATTTTAGTAAATTCTAACAACATTTCATTTACTCCTCAGGCAACAAGCGTTCATTTTCCCACAGGGATTCAACCGTTTCACGCTCACGAATCAAATAGGCTTTATCGCCTGACACCATCACTTCTGCGGCACGGCCACGTGTGTTGTAATTTGAACTCATTACAAAACCATAAGCACCAGCGCCAAGAACAGCCAACAAGTCATTTTCTTTTAAAGCCAATGAACGATCTTTACCAATGAAGTCACCTGTTTCACAGATTGCTCCAACAAGATCCCAAGTTTTTTCTTCAGTATCTGAACTTGTCACCACAGGTTGGATATCCATCCAAGCTTCATATAAAGCAGGGCGAATTAAATCATTCATTGCAGCATCAATAATGGCAAAGTTACGGTGGCTCGTTGGCTTGAGCAAATCAACTTTTGTTAGAAGCACACCTGCATTTGCACTAATGCTACGACCTGGTTCCATATAAACCTTGAGACCTAACTTTTCTAAAGCAGGTTTCATTGAGTTGGCATATTCTTCAACACTTGGCGGTGTTTCATCTTTATAACAAACACCTAACCCGCCACCAATATCAATGTGTTTAAGAGTAATACCAAGTTTTTTTAGTTCTTCGATCATCAACATGACACGATCTAAAGCATCAACGAATGGTTTAGTCTCGGTTAATTGCGAACCGATGTGGCAGTCAATTCCAATAATTTCAAGGTTTGGTAAAGATGCAGCATATTGATAAGTTTCATAAACGGTATCACTTGGAATACCAAATTTATTTTCTTTTAAGCCTGTTGAAATATAAGGATGAGTTTTTGCATCTACGTCTGGATTTACACGTAAAGAAATCGGCGCTTTTTTGCCTAGACGAGCTGCAACTTTTTGAAGACGGTCTAGTTCTGCATAAGACTCTACGTTAAAGCAAGCAATGCCTACATTTAACGATGTTTCGATATCGGCTTCAGTTTTACCTAAACCAGAAAAAACAACTTTAGATGCGTCTCCACCCGCTTTTAAAACGCGTGCAAGTTCACCACCTGATACGATATCAAAACCAGCACCAAGTTTTGCCAACACATTAAGAACAGCTATATTTGAGTTAGATTTCACCGCAAAACAGATTTGATGATCAATAAAATCAAAAGCACGGTCCATATCTAAGTAATGTTTTTCAAAAGCTGCTTTTGAATAAACATACAAAGGTGTGCCAAATTGCTGCGCAAGCTGCTCCATAGAACATTGCTCTGCATGCAATACTCCATTAATGCGGGTGAAACTCATGAAGGTGTCCTTATTTCAAAGCTTAAGGTGATGTAGTTTGTGGTTGAGCTGCTGATGATTCGACTGACTGTTCAGCCTGTTCATCTTGTTGCACAACTTGTTTCTGTTCTTTATTACGATAGAGCAAGTATTTTGCACGTTTGTCATAATTTGGATCAGAAGGTAGCTGCAATGCTCCTGACTGACCGCAAGCGCTAAGCAAAATACTGCTGCTCAATAAACTGATGAGGCAAATGACACGACGCATCTGAGCACCTGATTTAAACAATTCGATGCAGTATACCGTGATCAGGCAAGCGGCTAAAGAGTAAACTTGAATAGAAAAACAATATGCATAAAAAACGCCAGCTTTTCAGCCAGCGTTTCATCATAACCAAATAAATTTAATTATTTTTTATGACGTGGTTTATAGAAGAAGAAATAACCAATGATCAAAATAACAAACCAAATTGGGCTGACTTTAAGCGCTTTAAAAGTGTCTGGCTCTAAAGACAATACGTAAATCATACCAATAAAGAAAATAATCGTGATCCAACATGTAAATAAGCCACCCGGCAATTTAAATGTTGATTTGGCATGCAGTTCAGGACGCGTGGTGTAATAACGGATGTAACTCCAAATAATAAGCAACCACACGCAGATGAAGAGAATCGTTGAAAGTGTTGTTGCAAGCGTAAATGCTTCAACTGTATTTGGTACAAAATACTGTAATGCTGCACCTAACAATAAACACGCAGCAGAGAAATACAGTGCATTTGCAGGTACTGCACGTCTGTTAAGCTTACCAAAAGCTTTTGGCCCCTGATCTTCACGAGATAAACCAAATAACATACGGCTTGTTGAGAAGACACCACTGTTCATTGATGACATCACTGATGACAATACCACCAAGTTCATCAGGATGGCTGCTGCTGCCACACCTGCTTGACTAAACAAGTTTACAAATGGACTGATCGCTGGATCAATTTTATTCCAAGGTGTTACAGACATCACAATCAACAATGCCAATACGTAGAAAATAATGATACGGATTGGAATTGAGTTAATTGCTTTTGGTAAGTTACGTGCTGGATCTTTCGTTTCCGCAGCCGTTGTTCCCACAAGTTCCACACCAACAAAAGCAAAGATTGCAATCTGGAAGCCTGCCAAGAAACCATGTACACCTGTTGGGAAGAAGCCACCGTTAGCCCAAAGATGAGTAAATGATGCAACTTCACCTGTACTTGAGGTAAAGCCTGTAAAGATCATCCATAGACCCACAGCGATTAAAATAATAATCGCAAGAATCTTAATGAGCGCAAACCAGAACTCTAACTCACCAAATAGACGTACGGTTAATAGGTTTAAACCCATAATAAATACAATCGCGGCAACACTGATCATCGCCCCTTCGACAGGCGAGAAAGGTAAACCATTATTGAAGAACTGTAAGTAGTAGATAATTGCAGAGAGGTCAGCGATACCAATCGTGATCCAACATAACCAGTACGTCCACCCTACAAAATAACCTGCCCATGGACCGATTAAATCTGTTGTGAAGTCAATAAATGATTTATAGGCAAGGTTTGAAAGAAGTAATTCGCCAAGCGCACGCATGACAAAAAACACCATCACACCAATAATCAAATAAATGAATAAGATCGACGGACCAGCAAGGCTAATTGTTTTGCCTGATCCCATAAATAATCCGGTCCCAATTGCACCACCAATCGCGATCAGCTGTAAATGCCGATTGGAGAGGCTTCGATGGAGCTCACCTTGTTCATGAGGCTCGCTCAGATTTTGATTCGACATTTGATAAATACACTCCAGTAATTTTTTTAGTCCGTTAGCTAAATTCAAATCAAAAAGACGATATCGCACCATTTGCAGGTATCTTTTAAATGTATATTTTTTGACAACTTTTCAGCTAACCAATTTTGTCTGTATTGCTGATGATTCCAAGCTACATACAATTAGGGCCGATAATACGCACAAGCCCACTGCAATACAACGGACTCTCAAGTCAACTTTTGTCGTACTTGCTTAACTTTCGCATATATAAAAAGGCTACCAGTGAGATAGCCTTTTCGATTAAGGATCAGGAAATAAATTTATCTTTTGAAAAATTTACTTTTGTTTATTCTTCAATCTTTCTTCCCAGAATGTCGCATTTTTAATTCCTAATTTAACAGGGTCAAATGTGTACTCTGTTACTCCAGCTTTTTGCTGCGCTTCATAATCTTTAAGAGCTTTAATTGTTGGCTTCCATACAAAATAAGTCACAATAATTCCGACAATATTAATCCATGCCATTAAACCAACACCAATATCACCAATACCCCATATATAACCGGTTGCACTTAAAACCCCATAAGATACAGAGAGAATAATAAAGCACTTAGTCACAAATAATAACGATGGAGATTTAGTAATATAGCTTAGATAAGTAATGTTAGTTTCAGCAATATAGTAATACGCAACGATTGTTGTAAAAGCGAAGAAGAACACAGCCAACGCCACGAAGATTTGGCCAAAATTACCAAACATTGTACTCACTGCCATTTGGGTAAAAGCAGGGGAACCTAGTTCCACAGTAGCGCCAACATTTTGTACAATAAAATGACCAGCTTCTAATGTACCTTGTACGTTATACATACCTGTAATTAAAATCATAAATGCTGTTGCAGAGCAGACGAATAATGTATCGACATAAATCGAGAATGCCTGTACAAAACCTTGTTGAGCTGGGTGTTGAACTTCTGCTGCAGCTGCTGCGTGTGGCCCTGTTCCTTGCCCTGCCTCATTTGAATAAACACCACGTTTTACCCCCCAACCGATTGCAGCACCAAGACCCGCCATAGGAGAAAAAGCATCTTCAAAAATTAATTTGATTACACCAGGTAGCTCGTGAATATTCGCAATCACAATAACAACAGCCATTAGAATATAACCAGCTGCCATAAAAGGAACAACGAATTCAGCAAAACGTGCAATCCGTTTAATACCACCAAAAATAATGATAGCGAGTAAACCAACAATCACCACAAGTGCTACAATTTTAAACAGGCCAATATCACCAAAAATAATTGCCCCTTCACCTGTAATTTGTGTAAATGCCTTACCTACTGCATTTGCTTGAATTCCCGGTAAGAACAAACCACAAGAAATAATTGCTGCTATAGCAAATACGATGCCTAACCAACGCTGTCCTAGCCCTCTGTCAAAATAAAAAGCAGGACCACCACGATATTGCCCTTGATATTCGACTTTATAGATTTGACCTAAAGTTGATTCTACATATGCCGTGCTTGCTCCTAAAAATGCAACCAACCACATCCAAAAGACAGCACCGGGCCCACCAAAGCCAATTGCTGCCGCTACACCCGCAATATTACCTACACCTACTCGTCCCGATAATGAAACAGCTAAGGCTTGAAATGATGAAATCCCCTGTTCTGAAGAAGTACCTTTTATTAATAGTCTGGCCATTTCCTTCATTTGACGCACTTGAACAAATCTTGTCAAAATAGAAAAAAATAAACCCGCGCCTAAGCACAGGTAAATAAGTGCCTTACTCCAAATAATGCCATTAATCCAATCAACAATTTCTGCTGCACTCATAGATATCAACCTTTTGTATTTTTAAAATACAATACTCATATTATTTTGTTCGTTTTCACTTCAGCAATATCCATGCCATATCTATAATAAACAGCTAGATACATACTCCAGTAAAAACACCGTCCTTGGGGAATAGATTAGATTTTTTATATCCACTGAAAACAAACTTTATCTGACTTGTAAAAATCCAATATCGTGTTATTTTTGGTGTCTTTCCCTTATTAGTTCCTTAAAAGATCCCTTCAAATTTCCTCATTATCTTTTATGATAATTTCTGGAAACAAGAACGAAGAACTTCCTAAGAACTATATTTATATAATATTGAGCAAAATTTCAATTTTTTATGAGCAAAGTCAAAACTGTTTACCGTTGCGAGCAATGTGGTGCCGATCATCTTAAATGGGCTGGTCAATGCTCAGAGTGTGGTGAATGGAATTCTCTGACTGAAGTTAAACTTGAGCCAACCACTGCTCACCGTGCACGTCCTAAAATTGGGGGCTATGCTGGACAAGTTGCTAATATTACAACACTAAATAAAGTTTCCGTTTCTCATGAAACCCGCTTACCTACAGGCATTAGCGAATTTGACCGAGTGCTTGGCGGCGGTTTGGTGACAGGTTCTGTGGTGCTGATTGGTGGTGACCCCGGTATTGGTAAATCAACCATTCTTTTGCAAACCGCAACGCACATGGCAAGCGCAAAAAGCTCTGCACTTTATATTACGGGTGAGGAATCTTTATCTCAGGTGGCGCTTCGTGCGCAACGTCTTGATCTGCCAACTGACCAATTAAAAGTCATGGCTGAAACCTGTGTAGAACGCATTTGTGAGGTTTTAGAACAAGAAAAACCTGTAGTCGCTATTCTAGATTCGATTCAAACACTTTATACAGAAACTCTCCAATCTGCTCCGGGTGGTGTTTCACAAATTCGTGAATCTGCTGCTTTATTAACCCGTTATGCAAAAAATAGTGGCACAGCGCTATTCATTGTTGGCCATGTGACCAAAGAAGGTGCACTGGCAGGTCCGCGTGTTTTAGAGCATATGGTGGACTGCGTACTTTACTTTGAAGGTCAATCGGATTCTCGCTATCGCATGATTCGTGCTGTTAAAAACCGTTTTGGTGCAGTGAATGAACTTGGCGTATTTGGCATGACTGATAAAGGCTTACGTGAAGTGGCCAATCCTTCCGCTATTTTCTTAAGTCGTTATGATGAAGCGATTCCCGGTTCAATTGTCATGATTAGCCGTGAAGGAACTCGCCCTCTTTTGGTCGAAGTACAAGCTTTAGTTGATGATGCTCAAGGACAACCACGACGTGTTGCACTTGGTCTTGAACAAAACCGTTTGAACATGTTGCTTGCTGTAATGCATCGTCATGGTGGGGTGCAAACCACTGGACAAGATGTATACGTCAACATTGTAGGTGGCTTAAAAATTACCGAAACAGGTTCTGATTTGGCTGTTTTACTTGCATGTGCTTCAAGTTTACGTACTAAAGCGTTGCCCCAACAGCTTGCAGTTTTTGGTGAAGTTGGTCTTTCTGGTGAAATTCGCCCTGTTCCTAACGGTCAGGAGCGCTTAAAAGAAGCAGCAAAACATGGCTTTAAATATGTCATTTTACCAAGAGGAAACGCCCCTCAAAAGGCAATTCCAGGCGTACAAGTTATTGCTGTTGCGCGCTTGCATGAAGCATTGACAGAAGCTATGCAACTCAGTGATGAATTGACATAAAAAAACATACTTTTATAGTTGAAATTTAGAGTAAAAGCCTGCATAAATACTATTACAAATTAACTTTAAACAGGAATTTCCTATGGAAGTACACCAGCGTGGCTTGATTACCGGTATTTTAATGGCTGCTTTAGCAATTTCTCCTCTTGCTGAAGCTAAACGTGCAGGTGGTGGTAAAAGCCACGGTATGGCACGTTCGACTACTTCAAGCCAGTCTTATCAACAACCTCGTCAAGTGACTCCAGTTCAACAAACCACTACAGCGCCTCAGAAATCTGGTCCAGGCGTTGGTTCAATGGTTGCAGCTGGTGTGGCTGGTGCTGCCGTAGGTGCTGTTGCAGCAAATGCTTTAGCTGATGACAAACCGACATCAACTGAGCAGCAAGCCACTCAGGCGCAAGCTCAAGAAGAGAAAAAAGGTGGAATCCCAGGTTGGATTTGGGTATTGCTTGCCGCAGCTCTTGCTTTCTTTGTATTCCGTAAATTGGGATCAAAAAAAAAATTAGCAGGTAACAACCCTTACGCACCAAATAGTAACGGTCAAAACCCATTTGGCCGTTCTGCTGCGCCACAAGCAGCTCCACGTAATGCTGGCGATAATACAAATATCTTTGGTCAATCTGTGGGTGGCGGTGCAGCAACGCAAGCACCTTTTGGTGGTGTAACCACGAGCAATGGCAATCAACTTCCAGATGGTAGTGAACCAGCTGCGTTCTTACGTATTGCACGTCAACGTTTTAATCACATCCAATCGATGAATACTGCAAGTAACATTGAAGAAATTCGCCGTTACTTAACACCAGAACTTTATAGTTCTATGTATAACGACATCATGGAAAACCAAGATCAAGACGTTGCTGAATTTAGTAACTTGAATGCGATGGTTGTAGACAGTGCGACTGAAAATGGTCAATACGTAGTAAGTGTACGTTTCACTGGTACAGTAAGTGAAGACCTAAACAGCTTGCCACAACCGTTTACCGAAATCTGGCACTTTGTTAAGCCTGCTGGCTCTCAACAAGACTGGGTTGTTGCAGGTATTCAACAAGCTTAAGCTGAATAAACCCTAAATAAAAAAGCCACAATATTGTGGCTTTTTTATTTGTCAGCTTTTAAGCAATTTCTGCAGGAAAGGTCACTACTTTTTCAATTTTGACCTGATCTGTTGCAACCATGAGTAAACGGTCTATACCTAAAGCGATACCTGAACATTCCGGCATATGAGGCAATGCTGCTAACAGATGCTCATCTAAAGGCATAACATGAAGCCCTTGCTTAGCCCGCTCTGCATTATCTGCTTCAAAGCGTGAACGTAACACGTCTGCATCAAGCAATTCATCGTAGGCATTGGCTAGCTCTAAGCCTTCAATATAAACCTCGAAACGCGCCGCGACCTCTTCCCCATCTTCATCGACTTTCACTTTTGCCAAAGAGGCCATTTCTGGTGGAAAGTCAGTTAAAAAAACTGGAGCATCAAAACCCAAACTTGGTTCAACAAAATGAGAAAACAACAAATCCATGTAAGCTAGACGATCATCGCCCAAATCAAGGTTTAACCCCACACGATTTGCCGTATCTTTGAGTTGTTTCAAAGTTGCCTGCAAAGGGTTGATATCAAGACGATCTTGAAAGGCATGTTTATAACTTAAAATAAACGGACGAACTTCACCAAAACGATGTTGCAAACAGGTTTGCAATAAATCGGCTGTTTCATGCATTAACGCTTTTAAGTCCAGCCCCGGACGGTACCATTCAAGCATGGTAAATTCACTGTTGTGTTTACGCCCGTGTTCATCATCTCGGAACACCTTACAGATTTGATAAATCGGCCCACTACCGCTCGCCAATAAACGCTTCATGGCAAACTCTGGTGAAGTCTGTAAATATTGAGTTTGCAATTTGCCATTAATATGGCGCAAAGCCTGAACCGAAGCTAAATGTACATCGGTGACACCTGCCTGTGAAACGATTGGTGTTTCGACTTCCATGACATCACGTTCCGCAAAAAACTGACGAATTTGGGTATAGAGCTTGGCACGTGCTTTTAAGGCATCAATTGAACAAGTAGGTTGATAGCTTAAACTCATGCCTGTGGCCCCCCATGTGCTGCCCATTCACGGCGCAGCGGATAATTTTTACGTAATAAATCAAATGCTTTTTGCTCTACTTTTCCGTCTTTAATACAAGCACGGATGTTGGCATCATCTTGAGCAATATCATAAATTTGAGATAGTTTTTGCTTTAACACTGCTTTTAAATCATGTCCCGAAAAATAGTCTTCGCATGCAGGTAGCTGAGTTTCAAAACGCTTATTAATGTCGTATCCAAATTTTTGGCAAAACGCTTCATAAATCATTTGTGTACCGCGGGCTTTTCCTTCAAGGCTATAACCAGCAATATGCGGTGTTGCTAAAGCCAACATATTTAAAAGCTCTTCTGATATGACTGGCTCATGCTCAAATACATCAAGCACCACTTTACGCTGGGTACGCTGAATATCTTCCATTAAAGCAGCTTCTTTCACGACTGGACCACGTGCACTATTAATTAAAATTGTGTCAGGTTGAAGCGCTGCGAAAGCTTTTTCATCAAACAAATGATATGTGGGATGTTCACCATTTTTGGTCAGCGGCACATGAATTGAAATTGCGTTGGCTTGTTGCAACAAAGTTTCTAAGCTTACATTTTCAATTGAATCTAACTGTATATATGGGTCAAAGCCAATTACATTCCAACCAAGTAACTGAGCCATGTAGGCCAAGCGCTTACCGACATTGCCAAGGCCAACAATACCCAGGATAAATTTTTCTTGTTGTTCTAAAAGGTTTGCATCTAAATGAAGTAAAGCAGTAATGACATATTCAGCAACCGCTTGCGCATTACAACCAGCCGCATTGGCCCACGTAATTCCTTGTTTTTCTAACGCTGCAATATCTAAATGATCGGTCCCGATTGTGGCACTGCCCACATATTTTAATGCTGTATTTTCAATTAAACCTGCGTTAACCGCAGTAACCGAACGGACTAACAATGCTTGAGCATCTTTTACATCTGCATGGGTTAAAGTACGCCCTGCTTTGTGTTGAATATCGCCAAACTCAGAAAAAAAGTAATCGGTAAACGCCAAATTTTCATCTGCGACGATTTTCATTGTCTGCAACCCATAGCTTATAAAAACGTTATTATCCTTTGAGTTGTAGCAAAGCACAATGTTAAGGGTATAAATTAGTATAGGGTCTCAAGACTCAGTTTAGTTACAACCCACCACCAAAATAAAAGTAAGCCATGACCGCGAGTGTGAGCCAAATTAAAATAATGAGTACGGCAACCAAATAGTTTTTTGGTCGTTTTTCATGTTCATCCAACCATTCTTCAGATTGTTGTTCTGCATCGAAAATGACTTGTTGAGGCGTAAAATGGACTGCTAACCAAATCAGCGTTGGTAAAATGATGGCATCATCAATAAAGCCCAAAATAGGAATAAAATCGGGGATTAAGTCGATGGGGCTAAAAGCATACGCCACAGCCACCACAGCAATAATTTTGGGTAACCACGGCATTTGAGGATGCCTTGAGGCAAACCAAAGCATAATAATTTGTTTCTTTAGACGTTTTGCCCATTCTTTTATTGATTGTAACCAAGACATTTGGACAGACTCTGAACCTTTAGAGTTTTATAATAATCCATAAAACCTATCCTTAGCTTAAAAGCCAAAGAAATGTCAAATGAGCTTTATTTTAGGCACATCATCTTGAACAATATATTTTAAATTTCTGTATATAAAACAAATCTGTCTCCCCTACAAAAACTTGCCAAAGTCAGGCCAGATTGTTTGGCTAATTGAATAGCCATGCTGGTAGGCGCTGAAATTGATGCCAATAGGCTGATGTTTAGCTGAGCACATTTTCGTATCAGTTCATAACTTGCCCGACTGGTCATCACCACAAAACCTAAACTGGTGTCGTAGTTTTGTTGCGCTAAATAACCGAGTAATTTGTCTAGGGCATTATGTCGCCCTACATCTTCAAATAAAGCCACGATTTGACCGTCAACCACCCATGCTGCGGCATGTGCCCCACCCGTTAAAGCGGTAATTTCTTGCTGGGCTTTTAAATGAGAAATGGCACTCGGAATTTGCTCAAGCCAAATTTTTGATGCATGTGTTGTAATTTTGGGAGCATCTAACTGAAACTGTTCTAAACTCTCAATTCCACACAAACCACATCCTGTACGCCCTACCATCATGCGGCGGTGTTCTTTTAAGGCAGCAAATGCTCTCGATGAAATGGTCATTTCCACCGTAATGCCCAACTCATTTTGATGTAGATCAAGCGCATATAGCTCTTTTAAGCTAGTTAAAATTCCTTCCGAGAGACTAAAACCTTTGGCAAATAATTCGACATCTGTTGGTGTCGCCATCATCACCGCATGCGAAATTCCGTTATACACCAAGGCGATTGGGTACTCTTGCACAATATGATCTAAAACATTTTCAGAGTCGGTTTTGTTAAACCGCTGTACTGGTAATGTTTCAACCCCATAAGAATGTGGTGTCAAAATTATTTCCTTTATTTCAAAATGGCGCTTGTTTAGAGCGCCATTTGTTTGGATGACATTTTTTAATATTGCCTTTGATTAAAGGTTACTTACTTTCTTATCAGCGTCTTCAGGCGCAACTGCCGTTGCCAAGTTAAAATGCTCAGGTGCATTTCCGGGATGCAAAATCACAGGAACACTTTTTGAAGCAGGAATCTTGGCATATTTATCGTGACTGCTTAATGCCACCAAAGGATTGGTTTCCGGATAGTAAGCCGCCAAGCTGCCGCGCGGAATGTTGTACGGCACAATACGGAAACTATGCACGATCCGCTTCACACCATCCGAGAAAACACTTTCAATATCAACCCATTGGTTTGCTTCAAAACCAGCTTCATCAATATCAGCTTGGTTCATAAATAACACACGGCGTTGCCCAAAGACCCCACGATAGCGGTCATCTAGACCATATAGAGTGGTGTTGTATTGATCATGAGAACGCGTGGTCATTAAGGTATAAACCTTACTGTCGGTATATGCGGCAGCGTACTGATTTTCTTTATCGGCATAGACCTCACTCAGCGGTGTAATCATAAACTGCGCTTTACCACTTTTTGTATTCCAGATGTGCTGATTGGCCGGATGTTCGAGGTGGAATCCACCTGGTTTATAGACACGTAAATTAAAGTCATGGAACTCATCAAACACATCGGCAATAGAGTCACGGATACGGTCATAACTTTCGATATACCACTTCCACTTAATTTGGCTGTCTGGAAGCACTGCTTCGGCCATTCGGGCGACAATATCTGGTTCAGACAAAATATTTTCAGAAATTGGAGCGTTACGCCCTGCTGACAAATGAATATTACTCATTGAATCTTCGACTGAAATTGCCTGTGGGCCATGAAGCTGCTCATCAATTTCGGTACGCCCTAAACATGGCAAAATAAGTGCATCTTTACCACACACCAAATGGCTACGGTTTAACTTGGTTGCGACATGAACGGTTAAATTACACTTTCTAAGTGCTTCTTGGGTATATGGTGTATCAGGCGTTGCAACTGCAAAGTTCCCACCCAAACCAATAAAGACTTTGACCTCACCTTCTGCCATGGCTTTAATAGTTTCAACGACACCATGCCCATTTTTTCTCGGTGATTTAATTCCAAATACGCGGTCAATGTTGTCGAGTAGTTTAGGGCTAGGCAGTTCATTAATGCCCATGGTGCGGTCGCCTTGCACGTTACTGTGCCCACGAACCGGACAAAGCCCTGCACCCGGTCTGCCAATTTGTCCACGCGCCAACAATAAATTTGCCAGCATATGTACGTTAGCTGTGCCGTGGCGGTGTTGCGTGATACCCATTCCCCAACAGAAAATTGAACGCTCTGATTCTAAAAAGAGTTTGGCGAGTTTTTCTAAATGTTCAGGCGATAACCCTGAGTGTTTATAAATATCTGCCCATTCAGTTCTTTCAATCTCAGCAATCATTTCATCGAAACCAACGGTATTCACCGCAATAAAGTTTCGGTCAAAAACGCTTGGTTTACCTGAGGCAAGTGCTTTTTTATCCCACTCATTTAAGTGCTTTAACATCCCTAACATGAGTGCATAGTCGCCCCCAATTTTAGGTTGGAAATAATAACGACTAATTGGGGTACTACCATTGGTCATCATTTCAAGAGGTGCTTGCGGGTCTTGGAAACGCTCAAGACCTCGCTCTTTAATTGGGTTAATCGCAATAATGTTGCCGCCACGTTTAGATACTTCACGCAAAGTACCTAACATACGTGGATGGTTGGTTCCGGGGTTATGACCAAAACTAAAAATAGCATCGGCTACGTCAAAGTCTTCTAGGGTAACTGTGCCTTTTCCTAAACCAATCGAGTCAAGTAAGCCAACACTTGTGGTTTCATGACACATGTTCGAGCAGTCTGGAAAGTTATTTGTACCAAAGCTTCGCACAAATAATTGATATAAAAATGCTGCTTCGTTACTGGCACGGCCCGAAGTATAAAATGCCGCTTGGTCTGGGTTGTCTAGTGTATGTAAATGTTGAGCAATGAGCTTAAATGCATCGTCCCATGAAATAGGCACATATTTATCGGTTGCAGCATCATAGCGAACTGGGTCTGTTAAGCGGCCCAAGTCTTCTAGAAAAAAGTCACTTTGCTCTGACAGCCAACTGACGGTATGACCTGCGAAATATTCAGGAGTCACTGTTTTACTGGTTGCTTCAAAGGCAACTGCTTTTGCACCATTTTCACAGAAGTTAAAGGCATGAGCATCTTTCTTTTCTGGCCATGCACAGCCGGGACAGTCAAAACCTGTAGGCTGGTTAATGTTGAGTAAGGTAATTGAACCTTTACCTAAAATATCTTGTCGCTTTAAGTTTCGAGCAACACTTAGCAGTGCGCCCCACCCGCCAGCAGGATGAGTATATGGCTCAATTCGCGCAAAACCGTTATTTTCCTGTATGTGCTTTTGTTCTTCTGAATTATCCACTTTGTCATCCTCTTAATTCTTCTTAGGCATTCAACAGATCTAATAGAACCACAATTTAATTATGCTTATATCAAGAATCGCTGCTGTCTAGCTTGGGGGTAGAGTCCGCTTGGTATGTTATTCACCATATTTTAAAAAGCTGGCTCAACTGTTCTTATAATATGTGCCATATTTTTTACAATTACAATCATTCAAGCCAACCACGCTATTTATAGAAAAATATATAAAACAATGAGTTAAAAAGATAGAAACTCCGCCTTTTACAGATCAAAACATTATTAGTTTTCATTCTTAACAGAAGAGAAACTCTTTAAAATTGATGCTTACATGTCTTTATGTATGGTTTTTTGGGACTAAGCAGTATAAAACAATTAAAAATCTATCCACATTAGAGCACTTATGAAGGTTGTGATCGCCCCTGATTCATTTAAAGACAGCTTATCTGCTTTAAACGTAGCTCAGGCCATTGCCAAAGGATGGCAAGAAGTTTTTCCTCATGCAGAAACGATTTTATGCCCTATGGCAGATGGCGGTGAAGGAACCATTGAAGCTGTTTTAGAAGTCTGCGATGGTCAATGGCGTGAAAAAACTGTGGTTGGGCCATTAGGTCAGCCTGTTCAAGCCAAATGGGGATGGTTAGAAAAACAAAAAATCGCCATCATTGAAATGGCTCAAGCCAGCGGCATACAGTTAGTTCCACTGGCTGAGCGTGATGCTTGCCACAGCACAACGTTTGGAACAGGCCAGCTCATTCTGGATGCTTTAGACGCAGGTGCAAAAGACATTATTTTAACTGTGGGCGGTAGTGCGACCAACGATGGCGGCACAGGATTACTGAGTGCTTTAGGTGCTGTTTTGCTCGATGCCAACCAAAAGGTTTTACCCACAGGTGGTCTCGCTCTAAGTAACCTATCAAAAATTGATTTAACACATTTCGACTCACGTATTCAGCACACGCGGTTTTTACTGGCTGCCGATGTGACCAATCCACTTTGCGGTCCAAACGGCGCATCACATATTTTTGGTCCACAAAAAGGGGCTTCTCCTGCTCAAGTACAAATGCTTGATGCAGCGCTTGCTCATTTTGCCGATGTCTCTGCGCAACTTTTAGGTTTCGACAAACGAGAGGAAGCAGGTTCTGGTGCTGCTGGTGGTTTGGGCTTTGCGGCCAAAAGTTATTTAAATGCCGACTTTAAAGCTGGAGTTAAAGTCGTGGCTGAACTGAATCAGCTTGAGCATAAAATTTCTAACGCAGATTGGGTGATTACCGGTGAAGGTAAATTTGACCAGCAAACCTTAAGCGGCAAAACAGTTTTTGGGGTAAGCCAAATTGCTAAAGCACATGACGTTCCGGCCATTGTGATTGCAGGAACTTTAGGCCAAGGCTATCAAGCACTTTATGAGCATGGCGTTACGGCTGCTTTTTCGCTAACTAATGGTCCCATCACATTAGAACAAGCCTGTGAACATGCAGCCAAACTTATTTATGAAAGAACAGTCGATATTGCGAGGTTAATTCAGCTTAGCCAAACCAGTTTGAGAGATAAAAAAGTTTAACCGCCTAACTTTAAAAGACTCTCTTTACAGCTTTCCAATATTTCATCGCTAAGCACAGATTGGTCTGGGCATGCGCGAGACAAGGCAATTGCCCCCACAGATTGAGCAAGAATATTGATGGCTTGCTTTCTCAACTCTTCTGTTTCTAAAGAAACTTGTTTTGCTCGTTCATTCATAATGAACTGAATAAGTTGCTCAATGCCCTCTTCAAATTCGACTTTTACTTCGTCTGGCTGTCTTGCGGCATCACAAGATAGCGCTGTTAAGGTGCAGCCCAAATCTCGGTTGTCTCGATGAGTACGAGACACATAAAGCTGAATAAATTGAGTTAAGTTTAAACCTTCTATTCTTTTTAAAACCTGCTCAAGTCCATGTTTAACGGTAATTGAGACAAGGTCTGTTTTAGAGCTGAAATGTTTATAAAAGCCGCCATGAGTAAAGCCTGCGCTAGACATTAATTCAGCAATGCCGACGCCGTCGTAGCCTTTGCTACGAAACAGTTGAGTCGCCTTATCGACAATTTTTTCTCGGTTTTCTTTTACCTGAGTTTTACTGACTTTCATGTTGGCCTACCCACTTTTATTCACCTATTCGTCACAATTATACATTGATTATGATTGACATCAAAACTTGTATGTTTTAGATTATGAACATCATCTAAAAATCAAAGCGTGGAGACATCACATGTCAGCTCAATCAAAAGTACTTATTACAGGAGCTTCGTCAGGAATTGGTTCTGTCTATGCAGACCGATTTGCTCAACGTGGCCATAACTTAATCTTGGTTGCACGAGACACAAACCGCCTAGATAAAATCTCAAAAGATCTTCAAGAAAAATACGGCGTACAAGTCGAGTTCATTCAAGCCGATCTATCAAACGATCAAGACATTAGTAAAATTGAAGATGTACTCAAAAACGATGCTGATATTGAAATTTTGGTAAATAACGCAGGCATTGCACTAAACGGAACCTTTTTAACTCAAAATATTAAAGATATTGAAAAACTCATTACTTTAAATATGACTGCGGTTGTTCGTTTGTCTCATGCAATTTCGCAATCACTTAGACATAAAGGTCAAGGTGCCATTATTAATTTAGGTTCTGTGCTTGGATTAGCCCCTGAATTAGGTTCTACCATTTATGGCGCAAGTAAATCTTTCATCCAATTTTTTAGCCAAGGCTTATATTTAGAATTAAAAGATCATGGCGTGCATGTTCAAGCCGTATTGCCTTCTGCTACTAAAACCGAAATTTGGGAACGTTCTGGCATCGACTTAAGCCAAGTTCCACCATTAATGGATGTCAATGATTTGGTCGATGCAGCCCTGATTGGCTTTGACCGTAAAGAAACAATCACAATTCCTGTGCTGAAAGACGAAAATCAATGGAATAATTTTGAAAAATCACGTATCACATTACTACCAAACTTTTCTTCGGCTGATGTAGCCCAACGTTATAAAAACTAACGAGTACCGCTACCCAACTCTTAAGTAGGAAAATCTTATGAATGTTATTGATGCCATCCGTAACCGCCGCGCAGTTAAACGCTTCGACCCTGCTTTTCAACTTTCTGACGATAACAAAAAGCAGTTATTACAAGAAGTTTTAGCAAATGCGCCAAGCGCTTTTAACTTACAACATTGGCGTCCAGTCATCATTGAAGATACTGAGTTAAGACAAAAAATTCGCACCATTGCCTGGGATCAACCACAAGTTACAGAATCATCATTACTAATTGTGTTGTGTGCAAAAGTAAATACATGGGAAGTTGATGCTAAGCGTGTGTGGGATGGCGCGACTCCAGAAGTACAAAATATTATGGCGGGCGCAATTGACCAATATTACCGTGACCGTCCACAAACCCAACGTGACGAAGTTATGCGTAGTGCAGGTATTTTTGCTCAAACCTTGATGCTTCTTGCTCAAGAGCATGGTTTAGACAGTTGCCCAATGGATGGTTTTGACTTTGACGCGATGGCGAAGCTCATTAACTTACCTGAAGACCATGTGGTGTGTTTAATGATTGCTGTTGGTAAGTCGGCTTCCGAGCCTTACCCACGCGTGGGCAAACTTCCTTACGACGATGTCATTATTCAAAATACATTCTAAGTTTTTAGTCAGATTTTAGGCCCTCATGCTATTTATAGCATGAGGGCCTAATTGTTAATGACATTCTGTTTTGTAAAATCATTTTGCCTTTTTGGTGTTTAACTTATTGGTTAAACGACGAACTAAAAGAAAAAATAAAGGCACAAAGAAAATAGAAAGTAGAGTTCCCGAAATCATCCCACCAGTTACGGCGATACCAATTTCTTTTCGGCTAACAGCCCCTGCTCCTGTAGATACAGCCAATGGAAGAACACCTGCAACAAAAGCCAGAGATGTCATAATAATTGGCCGTAATCGCTGACCAGCACCTTCAATAATAGCGTCCATTAATGCCTGACCAGCCTCTAACTTGGCTGCCGCAAATTCAACAATCAAAATGGCATTTTTGGCAGAAAGCCCAATGGTGGTAAGCATAGCGACCTGAAAGTAAATATCGTTAACAAAACCTGCCAGACTTGCAGCCACTACAGCCCCAATAAGACCTAAAGGAATCACTAGCATGACAGAGACAGGAATAGACCAACTTTCATAAAGTGCTGCCAAACATAAAAAGATAAAGATGATTGAGGCTAAATATAACCAGATCGTTTGGCCACCCGCTAGTTTCTCTTGATAAGACAACCCACTCCACTGAAGATTAAAACCTTGTTGCTGGTCAACTAACTGCTGCATCTTATCCATAGCCCCACCAGAACTCTCACCTGCTGCCGCAGAGCCTTGTATTTGAACGGCTGAAAGACCGTTAAAGCGTTGCAGCATTTGAGGGCCCATCTGCCATTTCACAGAAGAGAAGCTAGAAAATGGCGTCATCTCACCAGTAGCACCGCGAACATACCATTGCCCAATATCTTGGGGTAAGGAACGATAGATTGCCTCTCCTTGTAAATAAACTCGCTTAACACGTCCCTGATCTATGAAATCGTTAATATAAGATCCGCCCCACGCCAATGACAGCGTATTACTAATATCTGCTTGGGCTAATCCAAGAGCACTGGCTTTTCTTTGATCGATATTGACTTGTAACTGGGCTTTATCTTCTAAGCTATTCAAACGTACTGCAGCTAGGCCAGAATCAGCATTTGCTCCTTTTAACACATCATTTTGTGCTGCGAGTAAAGCATCTCGTCCTTTATTTTCAGCATCTTGCAACCAAAATTCAAAGCCACTAGATTGCCCAAGGCCTCTTACAGCAGCAGGTGAAAGTACCTGAACACGTGCGTTACGTAGTGACTTAAAATGTGCATTTGCACGAGCAATCACAGCTTCGGCTGTATTTTCACTACCTTCTCGGTCATCCCAATGTTTGAGTCCGGCAAATGCCATTCCCACATTTTGCCCACTGCCTGCGTTATTTCTACCCATCACCATGAAAATCACATTGAGATTATTCTTTTCTTTCGTCAAAAAGTAGTCTGCAATCTGGTTGCCAACCCGCTCTGTTTCAGCTAGTGTCGTGCCTACAGGCGTACTAAATTGAACCATAACCGAGCCTTGGTCTTCTTGGGGTAAAAAACCTGTATTCATACGCGTATATTGCCAACCTAACAAAGCTGTAATACCTACGAATATGACCATAAAGACTTTGGGTTTACCTAAAACAGCAACTAGCTTTGTGCGGTAGCCTGACTGCCCTTGTTCGACTTTACGATTGAACCAAGTAAAGAATTTTCTCTGCTTATGTTTTTCATTTGCAGGTTTGAGTAATGTTGCACATAGCGCAGGTGAAAGTGTTAAAGCAACAATTGCAGAAAGTACCATAGCCGATACGAGCGTTACCGAGAACTGGCGATAGATAATCCCGACAGAACCACCAAAAAATGCCATAGGTAAAAATACCGCTGCGAGTACCATGGCAATACCCACGAGCGCACCTGATATCTCCTGCATTGAAATTAGGGTGGCTTGCCGAGCATCAAGATTTTGCTCATGCATAACCCGCTCGACATTTTCTACAACGACAATCGCGTCATCAACCAGTAAACCAATTGCGAGTACCATCGCAAACAAAGTCAGTGTATTAATGCTATAGCCAAGTACGCTCAACACACCAAATGTACCTAACAATACGACCGGAACTGCAATTGCCGGAATTAAAGTCGCACGCCAGCTCTGCAAAAATAAGAACATGACAATAATGACGAGAACAATCGCTTCAGCTAAAGTTTTAATCACCCCATTTACCGAAGCTTCTACAAATGGCGTACTGTCGCGTGGGTATGCAACTTTTAAACCCGCTGGCATAGAGGCAGTTAACCGTGTGACTTCTGCTTTAACTCGTTCAGCCGTTTCTAATGCATTGGCACCAGATGCAAGCTGAATAGACATACCTGAAGCTGACTTTCCATTCAGACGTGTAGAAGTCTGATAACTCTCTGCACCACGCTCGACTCGGGCAACATCTTTAAGTAATACAACCGCACCATTTGTTTGTGTGCGCAAAATAATATTTTCAAATTGGCTCACGGTTTGTAACCGAGATAATGCTGTTACTGTTGCATTTAGAGCCTGCCCATCACGCGTGGGTAATGCGCCCAACTCTCCCGCTGTAATTTGAGTGTTTTGTGCTTCAATTGCAGTTCTGACATCTGATGGCATTAATCCATAACTGTTTAATTTATGAGGATCAAGCCAGATACACATTGCATATTGAGCACCAAATACAGTGATTTCACCCACTCCATCGACCCGACTTAATGGGTCTTGAAGTGTACTCACCATATAGTCAGATATGTCGACAGAAGATCTAGTCCCACTTTCATCGTAAAGCGCAAAGACCAGTAAACTATCGCCTTGTGACTTTGTCACAGTAATCCCTTGCTGCTGAACCTCTTGAGGCAATCGACTCAGTGCCTGATTCACAGCATTTTGCACCTGCACCTGAGCAGTGTCAGGATTGGTATTCTGATCAAAACTAAGACTTATCCGTGCTTGACCCGCCGAACTACTACTCGATGAAAAATAAAGTAGACCATCAATCCCTTTAATTTGTTGCTCCAAAATCTGGGTAACACTGTCTTCAACAGTTTTGGCAGATGCTCCCGGATAGTTTGCAGTAACATTTACACCCGGTGGTGCAATGTCAGGATATTGCTCAATGGGTAACGTTAAAATCGAAATCGTCCCCAATGCCATAATACAAATAGAGAAGACCCAAGCAAAAATAGGTCGTGCAATAAAAAAACTCGACAACATACGCAATCCTCAACTCATTGGGGTAGATTCAATCGTCATGCCGGCACTTAAGCCTTGCAGACCCTCAACAATGACTTGATCTCCTGCTTTCAAGCCAGAGGTCACTAACCAACGATTATCAATTGCATCGCCTAGAGTAATTTTTCGTTGCTCGGCTTTATTATGTTTTCCAACAATCCAAACAAGTGGATTTCCTTCTGCGTCTCGGAACAGCGCACCTTGAGGAATTAAGACGCTGTTAGGACGTGTTCCCGTTCCAAGTTCTGCCCGCACATACAGGCCGGGCAATAACGCATTATTGGGATTGGGAAATGCTGCACGTAAGGTGACACTTCCTGTCGCCTCATCTACAGCAACATCACTAAACTTAAAAGTCCCCTGTTCTGCATAGACAGTGCCATTCTCAAGCTTCAAACGTACTGAAAGTTCAGTCGGTTTTATTCCATTTTCAGTAAGCTGTTTACGCAGTGCCATGTATTCATCACTCGATTGAGTCAAATCGACATACATGGGGTCCAGTTTTTGAATCGTTGCTAAAGGATCTGTTTGAGCAGAGGTGACTAAAGCCCCACGTGTAATAGATGAACGCCCTATTCGTCCTGAAATTGGTGCACTAACTTGTGTATAACGTAAATTGGTTCGTGCTGTTTTCAGTACAGCTTCATTTACGGCAACAGTCGCTTTCGCTTGCTCATATGCACTTTGAGCATTATCAAACTCTTGTTGACTCACCCCATTTACTTTAATTAATTCTTTATAACGCTCGGCTTGAAGGCGAGTCGAATTTACAGTGGCTTTTGCTAATGCAAGATTACCAGCGGCCTCGTCAACGCTATCCCGATAGAGTGATGAATCAATTTTATAAAGTGGCTGCCCTTTGTTTACTTGTGTGCCTTCTTTAAATAATTGCTCTATTACTACTCCATTGACTTGTGGACGGACCTGAGAAATTTCAGAGGCCACCGTTCTACCAGCCAATTGATAGGTAGATTCGATCGTCTCTGGTTTTATAGTGATCGTACCCACCTGCTGAATATTTTTAGGGGCAGGCTGATCAGAATCACATCCATTTAAAAAAACAAATAAAGGCAATAAATATATAAACTTACGGTAATTAAAACTTAGATCAAGCATATCTGGGACCCCAGACTTATAGACAATTTATTTACTTTACTGTAAAGTAAATAAATAAGATGTGCAAGAAAACCGATATGTTTAAAAAATCTCCAGGTCGTCCCTCTCGAATTCGCCCTACTATCATTGCTGCAGCACGCGAACTATTTCTTGAGCATGGATTAGAAGTCCGTTTAGAGGCTGTTGCCACGAAAGCCGGTACAAATCGACAAACTTTATATAACCACTTCCCGACCAAGACAGCGTTACTCATTGAAGTCTTTGATCATTTAAAAGCAGAAATGGAAGCACCTTTCATTGAGCAGCATGAATTGAAAGATAAGCGTCTAGATCAGTTACTGTTAGAAATTGGGCAGTCTGTACAAAATCATTTTTATCATATTGACGTCATTCGCCTGCAAAGATTGCTGATTATTGCCTTAGTTGAAATGAAAGAAATTCTTCCTAAAATTCAGCAACGTACTCAAGGTAATATTAAAAGGTCCTTAATCGATATTCTTGCAACTGCACACAATGCTGGCATAGTCAAAATTGATCAGCCAGAGGAAGCAACAAAGGCTTTCCTCGGTGCGGTGATGGGATATGCATATCCAGCTACGTTGATTAGTGGAAATATTCCAACTCCAGAAGAACTACAGCGGTTAAACCAAGAAGTTTGCCAAACCTTTTTAAAAGCATGGCAATATAAAGAATAGCCCCACAACAAAAGCCCTTATGACAAAAAGGGCTTTTTAAATTAGGCATTTAAACATCGTATCAATTATTAATGGCTTGAAGAAACATCTAGCAAACTCATTTAAGCAGATTTAGCAGGAATATTCTTGCTTTACTCACTTTATTTAAACTGCTTCAAAAAACATTCTAATATCATCTCTCTATCCCCTACTTGACCCGAGCTTAAAAGCTGAATAATAGTCCCCTCAATCATATATAAAAATAATTTGGCGTCCTGAAAGGAAACATCTTTTTTTAGTTTTATTAACTGACTATAGATTTCATTAAGCAACCATGTTCTATATCTCATTGCGGTTATATAGGCTTTTGGATAGGTCAGTTTGGTCTCAAAAATTGCTTTAAATAATAGATAGTAAAGCCCCTCCAAATCGGTATGTAAGACATAAAGTTTCTTAAGTTTATCCATCACACTTGTTTGACTGGTGTACTCAACCATTGAAACTACTTTTTCTTTTAAACGTTCTTTTTGCACGATCATGCAAATTTCAATGAACCGTTCTTTAGAGTGAAAATAATGATAAAAAGTCGCTTTTGGAATTTGAGATTCTTTCACAATTCTATCGACTCCAACTGTATAAAATCCGTGGTTGTGAAACAGATTAATTGATTTATTTACGACTTGTATGGCACGTGGGGAGATCACTAAATTTGGCATAGTTTTACCGTTATAAAAATTCTTGTTGTATGTAAACGAGATACTTTTTTGGGAGAAAAAAAGGCATAGCAAAGCCGTTAAGACTGTGCGTGGCACATCTCAAGTTTTATTGTTGATTAAGTTTTTGGTCGCGACGAATTAAAGCCAGAAAGCGCTAATCGCTATCAAGCTGCTTATAGATTTAAGTCGTGTCGATATAGACTTTGGCAAAGGCTGCCAAGAAATAATGGATGTGCAAAGCCAACTCCTTTTTATTGGGAGTTCCGCCAGACATTTATAGAATTATGGTGGCAGAACGAGAAAGGGTTCGCAGACTAGTAATAACTCAAACTAGCACACCCGTAGGTGTCCCTCTCCCGTCCTACCGCTACGGGAAAGGAACGAGTTGCTACCACATATGAGTATTCCTCAGAAGGAATGGCTCTGATGCGGGAGTTATTATGCGGTCTGCGACGACCGACTGGCAATGTAGGCCAGCAGGCAAAGAATAGTGCTCAACCCTTTTGCAGTCAAGCACACAAAATGACATTTGTTTTAAAATAGATCATTAAAAAGTAAGGATAAATAATAAGATGATTATTGTTAAATGGGGGTTTATAAAGGCATAAAAACAGAAAAATTAGTAAACAACTATTTGTTATGTTTACACGACTATTCAGTGTAAGGAAAATGATAGATCTTCATTTGAATTAAATTTAAAAGTTATTACACAAACACTGATAATTATAAAAACACTATCCTCTAGACGAGATAGAATTTAAAAAAATGATTTTTACATAAGGCATGGGATGAACAGACAGAAAATTGGTGTAGATCTTGGAGGTACTAAATTATTAATATTATGTGATGAAATTGAGGAGATATTTAGTACAGGAATTTCATTCACCCCAGAAGAATTAATATCACACCTACAATCTTTTATTTTAAAACATGGAATTAAACCCGAACGTATAAGCCTAGCAGTGCCGGGTCTAGTTAACGAATATGGGCACATTGTTAATTGTGATGTCCTCCCTGCATTTATAGGTTGGCAAGGAAATGAAGCATTAAAATTATTATGTAGTAAAACAATTATCTTAAATGATGTAAAAGCTGCCATGCATGCGGAACTAAATGATTCCTCGTCTCATCTCGCAAGCGGCATTATTATGATTGGTACGGGTATTGGGGCTGCATTCATAATAAATGGAAAACCCTTACTGGGAGCTAGTGGTTGGGCTGGTGAGCTAGGTTACTTACCAGTAAAAAGTAATGAAGGAATTAAGCGTCTAGATGAAGTTGCAAGTGGCTCAGCAATTACAAAGCAATGTGCACTCAGTCCATCTAATCTAGCATTAATGGCTAACAATGGAGATCAAACAACTTTAACTGTTATAAAAGAGGCAGGTACTGCTTTCGGTCTTGGAATAGCAACTGTTATTAATCTTTTAAATCCATCGCAATTAGTAATAGGAGGAGGAACAATAGAATTACCCGGTTATTTAGACGCGGCTTTAAAGTCTGCTAAAGAAAACTGCCTTCCTGAGCTTTGGCAAGATTGCGACATATCAAAAGTAAAAGCGGGAAGAAAAGTAGCCGCTTTAGGTGCTATACGTGCAATTGAACAATAAAATAATATGAGTATCTTTCTGATCCGGCATGCTGAGAGTGAAGCCAATATTAATGGAAAAACCCTTTCGCATGCTTTGATTACTTTAAGTGAACATAGGCATAAACAAGCTCAAGCACTCTGTTCACAACTACCTAAAAGCACTAACTGAAAATTATGTCCAAAAGAATTTGGCTATGTTTAGCCACGGACAGTTTTTACAACTTTTGATGATGCAAATAAAGCAACCTAAGCCGTTATCCAAAGAGTTGATGCGGCAATTTAGATTCAACTTGATAAATCAGCCGATTAGAAATACTCAGATTTTTACTTATTGAACTGATAAATTTCGTATAAGCTGTATTGTAGATTTTAGGAAATAATTTAAAAATAAATAAAACAAAAGCCAAGCCCCATCACCGAGACTTAGCTTTTAAAAATAATTTTAAATTAAAAATTACTTATTTGATGTCTGCAAATTCAGAAACAGGCTTGTTCACTTCAACTTTTGTGCCACCGAATTTTTCGCTCACAAACTTTTGAACTTTAGGTAAGTGGTAAAGTTCGCCAAGTTTTGTATAGATCGGGTCGTTTTTGTTCGCTTCAGCAACACCCAACAAATTCACATAAAGCTTTGTAGACTGGTCAATAGGCTCACGGAAGATAGAATCTTTCATTACATTGAGGCCACCCTCAAGTGCCAATGTATTACCCAACACAATTGCGTCTACATCGTTTTTAACACGAACTGCTGTAGTCATTTGAATTGGTTTTAATTGTAAGTTTTTAGGGTTTTCAACGACGTCATTGGTCGTCCCTTTTACAGGATCAAAGTCTGGTTTGAGTTTAATCAGTTTAGCAGACTGTAATAATGTTAAAGCACGCGCTTCGTTAGCAGTGTCGTTTGGAATCGCGATAGTCGCGCCTTGTGGGAACTCTTCAACAGATTTAACTTTATTTGCATAAATACCCATTGGCTCTAGATAAGTTGTCGCAACAGCAGCAACTTTAGCTGTATTTGAAGAGTTATAAGCTGCCAAATAGTTAAATGACTGGAACGCATTTACGTCTTGTTCGCCACTTGCTACAGATGTATTCAATACAACATAGT
Source organism: Acinetobacter sp. LT1 (assembly GCF_059800965.1). NCBI lineage: Bacteria > Pseudomonadati > Pseudomonadota > Gammaproteobacteria > Moraxellales > Moraxellaceae > Acinetobacter > Acinetobacter sp. LT1. The sequence continues at coordinate 5,127 of NZ_JBBAXE010000007.1, read as the reverse complement.
CAGTCAGGTTAGTCACTTCGAGTTTAATGCCCGCTTGAGCAGTTTCAGGAAGCGTTGCAACGTATTTCCATACGTCAGTGTCTGAACCTGTTGAAACCAATTTAATAGTTCGAACTGACTCAGTTTTGTCTTTAGCTGATGCTGTATTTTCAGTTTTTGCAGGTTCTTTATTACATGCAGTCAGTGTTAGAACAGATGCGCTGAACAGAACACTAAATAATTTTTTCATAGATACATCCTAAAATAGGAAACGCCTATCTTTCAAAAGAGTCAGGCATTGCCAACCAATGGGTCAAAATACAATTTTGGGGCGGAAATAATTTCCTGATATCGGGTTTAGAAAACTGAATTCAGCATCATTCCTTCCTTGAACTTGCTCGCTGAACAATAGAATTATGTTTTGAAACAGTTTCTAAATATTGGCTCATCATATATCAATAAATGAATATTCTACAAATAACTTGTTCGATTCTGATATATAGAAGCTTAATTGGTAAGATATTGAAAATAAAAAATATATTATATAAATATAGTAATTTTGATTAAAATATATACTTGTTTGATTTATATGAAATTTTCAGGATTTATTAGCAGTATTTAAGCTAAATCTTACTGTAATGTAGACACTAGGTATAAAAAAAAAGCCCTTGTCATTAACAAGGGCTTTTTAAGAATCTGGCGGAAGCGGTGTTAGTCAAATTAAACAACCAAACCACTGATAAACATACAAAAAATAATTTAATTTTAGTTTTTTACTGTTATTTTTACTACAATAAAATTTCAACCAATCATTTGTTTATATTTCATTCACCTGACACTATTCTTGCTTAGTAAGCTAATGATTGTAAATTACAAATCATCTTAAACTACCCATTCTAAGACAGTTCATGTAATTTTACCTCAATTAAGAGTTCATTCGAGAATATATTCAATTAGAAGATTTTATATTCCCCGCCCCACGTAGTGGTGAAATGCTTTCCGACATGCCATTGACTACACTAATCAAGCGTATGCATGAACAAGAACTAAAAAATGGCTTAGGCTATATTGATCCAAAACAGAATCGTATAATTACCACACATGGCTTTCGGTCTACTTTTCGTGACTGGTCTGCGGAAAAAACTAATTATGCGCGTGAAGTCTGTGAACATGTATTAGCGCACAAACTACCAGATAAAGTTGAAGCTTCTTACTTGCGTGGAGATTATCTAGATAAACGTAAAGAATTAATGGCAGATTGGGCAGAGCACTGCTCTACGCTTACAGAGTGATGTAACACATAAACCTTGTATTTCGCCTAACCAAATAATAATCTTACCCTTTATATTTATCATAGAGCCAACATGTCAATACAAACTATAAGCAGTACCATAACAAGGTTAAATAAGGAGTTAGCAGATATTACTCATCGAATGAGCTTAGAGCAGAAAAAGGGAGCTGATATAATTTCTAAAATTTTACAAATTCAAAATTCTATCGGGAAGACAACTAGCCCCTCTACATTAAAAACAAAGTTATCAGAAATTAGTAGGAAAGAACAAGAAAACGCTCGTATACAATCAAAACTTTCAGACTTACAAAAGAAAAAGATTGATATTGATAATAAGCTGCTGAAAGAAAAGCAGAACCTTATAAAAGAAGAAATACTGGAAAGAAAAAAATTAGAGGTCCTGACTAAAAAACAGCAGAAAGACGAAATTGAACATCAAAAGAAGCTGAAACGTGAAATTGATGCTATTAAAGCTTCTACCCAATATATTACTGATGTTTCAATATCATCTTACAACAATACAATACCTGAGACGGAACCAGAATATGATTTGTTTATTTCACACGCTTCAGAAGATAAAGAAGATTTTGTCAGACCGCTTGCAGAGACATTACAGCAACTTGGAGTAAACGTTTGGTACGATGAATTCACGTTAAAAGTTGGGGACAGTTTACGTCAAAAAATTGATAGTGGTCTCCGAAACTCTAAATACGGTACCGTTGTTCTTTCAACTGACTTTATTAAGAAAGACTGGACCAACTATGAACTTGATGGCTTAGTAGCTCGAGAAATGAATGGCCATAAAATGATTTTACCGATTTGGCACAAAATTACTAAAAATGACGTTTTAGATTATAGTCCGAATTTAGCCGATAAAGTCGCCTTAAATACTTCTGTAAATAGTATTGAGGAAATTGCCCATCAATTAGCTGATGTTATCTTAAATCGATAAGCGCCTTCTAAAAATTAAAATTTTGACTGAGATTTACAAATAACCTAATTCTCAGTCAACTTTTGAACACCCTACAATTTAGACACTTTACAATCAATAATTTAATTATAACTAAAACAATTTTTTTTGTGATGAGTAATACTGAATTCACAAATATTGATGTATATTGAAACAATAAAACCAAATAATTTATATAAAATCAAAAACTTAAAAAATTCTTCTTTAGCCATTTCCGCCCTTTAATATTTCTTTTGATATAAGAAATCGATTCTTCATATTTGTATCCAAGCCAAATTAATGTTATATATTTAACAAATAAGTTGAGTATACAACATGAAAATATCTTTACTCATATCCTCTTTGCCTACACAGAACACATCTACACGTATGAGAGTATGGCGTTCTCTTAAAGCAAGTGGAGCCGCAATCCTTAGAGATGGTGTGTATTTACTTCCCATTTCTCATAGCGAGAAATTTGATCCTATTGCAAGTGACGTTATTTCAGAGCAAGGCTCTGCGTATGTATTCCATGCGGAGCAGCCTTTAAACCTTGAATTAGCTCCTTTCTTCAGTCGAAAAGAAGAATACGATGTCCTCTATAAACAACTCTCTGAGTTAAGAGATCGTCAATCTAAAGATGAAAAGAAAGAGCTGCTCAAGCAAATCCGTAAATTAAGAAAAAGTATCGATGCACTCGTAGAAATTGACTATTACCCCGATGAGACTCAAGCACAGGTACTAAATGAACTTTCTGCTTTAGAGCTTTCAATAGCTCGACTTGGTGAAGTGAATGAGCCTCAAGCAATACAAGCACATATTCAACTTCTAGATAAAAATAGTTATCAAAACAAAATATGGGCAACTCGTAAGAGACCTTGGATTGATCGTCTAGCCTCTGCATGGCTAATCAAGACTTTTATTGATTCAACTCCTACATTTATTTGGTTAGAAACACCAAGTGAATGTCCAGAAGAAGCTTTAGGATTCGATTTTGATGGTGCAGCTTTCAGTCATATCAATCACTGGGTTACCTTCGAAGTTCTTTTACATAGTTTTAATTTAGAAACACCTGCTTTGAAAAAAATTGCAGAGATTGTCCACTATCTTGATATTGGCGGGATTGAGCCACCCGAAGCTTCAGGCATAGAAACCGTCTTTGCAGGAATACATGAAAACATTACAGATGATGACCAATTATTAGTCGCATCAAATGCAATCTTTAATGGCCTATTGTCTAGCTTTAATAAAAATAGCTCTGTACTGAATGATTAAACGCATCAAATACTTTTTAAATTTCAAAAATTTAGGTGAAATAGCAATGAATACAAATGAAGATTCCACTGCTTTAGCTGAAAGCATTCCCCCACATGAACTTCATGGTGTTTCATTTCGTGAAGCTTTTTGGGTATGGCTTAAAGTAGCTGCGCTTAGCTTTGGTGGACCTGCGGGGCAAATCGCAGTAATGCATAAAATTTTAGTTGAAGAGAAACAATGGATTAGTGAAACGCGTTTTTTACATGCCTTAAATTACTGTACACTTGTTCCTGGTCCTGAAGCACATAAGTTGGCTGTATACATAGGTTGGTTATTACACCGAACACGTGGCGGACTCGTTGCGGGTACTCTCTTTATTTTACCGGGTCTACTTGCATTAGGAATACTAAGCTGGATTTATGCAAGTTATGGTCAGATTAGTATTGTTCAAGCATTATTCTTTGGATTAAAAGCAGCCGTACTTGCAGTAGTTCTTGAAGCTGTCATGCGTGTAGGTCGTCGAGCCTTAAAAAACAAGGTGATGGTCATTGTCGCTATCTTGTCATTTATCGGCATCTTTATCTTTGCTTTGCCTTTTCCATTTATTATTTTAGTTGCTGCGCTTATCGGTTACATCGGAAATAAAAGTGGAAGTAAAGCATTTAACGCCTCCTCATCTCATTCTGACGCTAATAGCTCTAATGCTTCATTAGCAGCTATTGATGCTGCTTTTGCTAAGCAGATCCCAGAGCATGTACAACCTTCCCATACAAGAGCTCTAAAAATTACTCTCATTGGTTTGGTCTTATGGCTCGGCCCACTTATAGCTTTTATTACTTTAATGGGCAAAGATAATGTTTATACGCATATCGCTCTATTCTTCAGCAAAATGTCCGTACTTACGTTTGGTGGTGCTTATGCAATTTTATCTTATGTTGCACAGCAAGCCGTCGAAAACTTCCATTGGCTTAAACCTAGTGAAATGCTGATCGGACTTGGTATGGCTGAAACCACCCCTGGCCCCCTGATTAGTGTAGTTCAGTTTGTAGGCTTTATGGCAGCGTATCGAGACCCAGGATCATTGAATCCTGCCTTGGCTGGTACTCTTGGAGGTATATTAGCGAAATGGGTAACATTTGTACCCTCTTTTCTATTCATTTTTATTGGTGCTCCATATATTGAAGCATTAAGAAATAATAAGGCTTTAAATGCCATACTTTCGACAATTACAGCAGCTGTTGTTGGAGTGATCCTTAATCTATCAGTGTGGTTTGCATTACATACATTATTTGCTGAAGTTAATGTAATTCATAAATATGGAATGGTTTTACAAGTTCCAGTTTTATCCAGCATTAACCCATGGTCACTAATGTTATCAATCATAGCTATGCTTGCTTTATTCCGTTTCAAACTTGGAATGATGACTACTTTAGCTGGTTGCTGCGCTATAGGAATTATTCTTCACTTTTTCGGGATAAGCGGCTAATCACTTATAACTATATAAAAATGTTTTAGTTGGACTTATTTGTCCAACTAAAACAGAGGTGGTCCCACATGTTTGAACAACTAAAAGCTTATTTATAAGTGATACTCTGCTCTAGTTAAGCTACCTTATTTTGTTGTGGTAGCTGGTCATAGTAAAACTCATCTG